>DATEIA010000270.1:0-22044 GCA_035279305.1 Rhizomicrobium sp. | reverse complement strand
ATAAAGTCCTGCCCGGACAGGCGGTGATGGATGCGCGCGGCATGATCGGGCGCGTCTATCTCACCGGCCAGCGCACCAGCTGGGTGATCCTGCTGACCGATCTGAACAGCCGCATTCCCGTCACCATCGCGCCGCGCAATGTCCAGGCGATGATGACCGGCGACAACACCGCCAATCCCATCCTCAATCTGATGTCCCATACCGTGACCCTGCATGCGGGCGATCAAGTGACCAGTTCCGGCGATGGCGGCCTGCTGCCGGCGGGCTTGCCGGTCGGCACCGTTCTGCCCGATGGCGCGGGAGGCTGGCGTGTGGCGCTTCTGGCCGATGCCGCATCCAGCCAGGATGTCGAGATATTGAATTTCTCCAAGCCGCCCGAGGCGCCGCCCGCGACCGCCCAGTTGCCCGCCGAAGCCGCGGGCCTGAAACCCCAAGCGCCACCGCCGCCGCAAGCCGCAGCCGCCGCACCGGTTGCCGCGCCGGCTAAGCCCAAACCCGTGACGCCCGCAACGCCTGCCGCGCCCGGCGCCCCAGCGGAAGATGTGGATCGCTGACCATGGCCAGCCTGGAGCGCACCATCACCCCACCCCGCTTCCGCTATCTGGTCGCCACCATTCCCGCGCTTTGCGGGCTGTTGGGCGTACTCATCGCCAATATCCCGATCTCGCTGTTGGGCGGATTGGTTCCCGCGCCGCTTCTGGCGCTGGTGCCGGTCTACTTCTGGTGCCTGGTGCGCCCGGACCTGATGACCCCGGCGGTCGCCCTGATGATCGGCATGGCGGAGGATCTTCTGTCGGGCGGACCGCCCGGCATCTGGACCTTGGCCTTTGTGCTGACCTATGCGCTGGTGGCGCGCCAACGCGACAGTTTCGCCGGCCTGGCGGGCCTGGCGGCGGTGCTGGGGTTCGCGGCGGCGGCGGCCTTTGCCTGCGCCGTCGCCTATTTCGCGGTGGCGGTTTTCGCCTTCCTGACCCCGGGCGCGCAGCTGCCGCCATTGCCGCCCATCCTGGGCGAATTGGCGATGACCGTGCTTTTCTATGTGCCCAGCACTTTGGCGGTGGGATGGTTGCACCATAAACTGGTCGGCGCTTGGCGAGGCGATGTCTGATGCCGCTGTTCGATAAAAAGGACAAAAGCCGCTACGCCGCATTCACCCGCCGCACGGTCGGGATGGGCGTAGGCATGACCGCGGTGTTCGGGGTTTTGGCCGGGCGCCTGTATCAACTGCAGATCCGCAATGGCGACCAGTATAAAGTCGAGGCCGAGGACAACCGGGTTTCCGAACGGCTGATCGCCCCGCCGCGCGGCCGCATCATGGACCGGTTCGGCGTCGAACTGGCCAACAGCCGGCGCAATTACCGCGTCCTTCTGGTCAGCGAACAGGCCAGCGAAGGCGTCGAGAACGCGCTGGACATTATCGGCAAGGTCATCCTGATCGACGGTCAGCAGAAAAAGAAGATTCTGCGCGACATCGCCAACAACAAGAAATTCGTGCCGGTGGCGGTGGCGGAAAATCTCAGTTGGGAAGAGTTTTCACGCGTCAACATGCATTTGCCTTACCTGCCGGGCATCCAATGCGATGTGGGCGAGACCCGCGACTATCCCTTCGGCAAGGAGCTGGTTCATATTCTGGGTTACGTCGCTTCGGTGTCGCCCCAGGATCAGAAACATGACGACGATCCCTTGATGAGCATGCCGGGCATGCGCATCGGCAAGCGCGGTATCGAAAAGCAGTATGACAAGAAAATCCGGGGCCAGGCCGGCGCCTCCCGCGTCGAGGTCAATGCTTATGGCCGCATCATCCGCGAACTGGGCAAGGATCCGGGCGAGCCCGGCGAGGATGTCTATCTGACCCTTGACCGGCAGGTGCAGCAGCTCGCCGACACCAAACTGGGCGAGGAAAGCGCGGCCTGTGTGGTGATGGATGTCCATAATGGCGATGTCATTGCCTTGTCGTCCACGCCCGGTTTCGATCCCAACTGGTTCAATGTCGGTCTCAGCGGCGCGCAATGGCGCGATCTCACCACCAACGATCACAAGCCGCTGCTCAACAAGGTGATGGGCGGCACCTATCCGCCCGGCTCCACCTTCAAGACGGCGGTGGCGCTGGCGGCGGTGGAAGCGGGAATCGCGACCCCGGACTATCATGTCAGCTGCAACGGTGTTTACAATTTCGGCGGTCATGCCTTCCACTGCTGGAAGAAAGGAGGGCACGGCACGCTCGATGTGCAGGGCGGGCTGCAACACAGCTGCGACGTCTTCTTCTATGAGACCTCGCGCCGGCTGGGCATCGACAAGATCGAGGCGGCGGCGCGCAAGCTTGGCTTGGGCGCACCCACGGGGATTGAATTGCCGGGCGAACGCAGCGGTCTGATCCCAAGCCGCGAATGGAAGCAGAAGACGTACAAGTGGGCCTGGCAACAGGGCGATACCCTCAGCGTAGGGATCGGCCAGGGCTATGTCACCGTGACGCCTTTGCAGCTGGTCCAGATGGCGGCGCGGGTCGCCAGCGGCAAGGCGGTTTCGCCCCGGCTGGTGCATTCGGTGGGCGGTCAGCTGATCGCGCGCGAGGAACCGGCAAAACTGGATTTCAGCGAGGAAGCCTTGGCCACGGTGCGCGGAGGCCTGAACAAGGTGATGAACGAGCCGGGCGGCACGGGCTTTCCCTGGCGCATCAAGGAGCCGGGTTTTGAGATGGCGGGCAAGACCGGCACCGCCCAGGTGCGCGTCTATACCAAGGAAGAGCGCGCCCGCGGCCTGACCAAGAACGAAAATCTGGACTGGAAGATGCGCGATCACGCGCTGTTCATCGGCTATGCCCCGGCCGTGGATCCCAAATACGCCATTGTCAGCGTCATCGAGCATGGCGCGATAGGTGCCCATCCGCATGTTTCCAATGCGCGCGACATTATGCTGTTGTGCCAGCAGCGCGATCCTTCGCGCATGCCGGCCGCTTACCCCGCCACCAACTCGGCCAGCGCCGCCCCGCCCAAAAAGCAGGCCGAGGCCGCCCCGCCCCAGACAAACAAGGTTGGCGGTTGAGCATGTTTTTCTTAACTGGAAACAGCCTGCGTTGCCGTCCGGCGAGGCGATCCGCCAGGAGCCGGGCGATGAGCAATGCGGGTCCATTGGTCGAGCCCGGCGACGCCGCGGGCGACCGCCGGACGGCAACCCGGAGGGCCGCGGTCTTTTGCGCCGTGGGTTCGTCGAAGGGCTCGTCCGTATTCCCGATACGGCCTTCGCCCTTCTCCTGCCCACGTCACAAAATCCCTGCGGCGCAGGCGATTCCAGTTAAGAAAAGCATGCTCTAATGGCGCTTCGTCCCTATGCCGCCGCCAAGCGCACGCTGTCGATCGCCGACAAGCTGGGGGAAATGAATTGGGGCCTGGTGCTGATGATCTGCATGATCGCCATCGCCGGCATTGCCATGCTCTATTCGGTGGCCAGCGCCCAATTTCAGCCCTGGGCGCTCCGGCAAATCGCCCACTTCATCCTGGGCCTGATCGTCCTGGTCGCGGCCGCGGTAATCGACATCAGGGTTTGGATGAGCCTGGCCTATCCGGCTTATGGCGTGGCCCTGCTATTGTTGATCGCGGTGGATGTGGTGGGCCATGCCGGCTTGGGCGCGCAGCGCTGGATTTCGCTCGGCCCCGTGGACCTGCAGCCTTCCGAACTGATGAAAATCGCGCTGGTGCTGGCCTTGGCGCGCTATCTGCACGGCAAGAGCACCGAGGAAGTCTCCAAGCCCATACCCCTGGCCATAGGCCTGGCGATGATCGGCATTCCCGCCATTTTCGTGGTGTTGCAACCCAATCTGGGCACCACCTTGATCATCGTGGCGGATGGCTGTTCGTTGTTGTTCCTGGCGGGGCTCAGTTGGTGGTGGATTGCACCGACCCTGGGTGCGGCGGCGGCGGCGGTGCCCCTGGCCTGGCGTTTTGTCCTGCATGACTATCAGAAAGCCCGGGTGGAAACCTTCCTCGATCCGGGGTCGGACGCGCTCGGCAAGGGCTGGAACATCACCCAGGCCAAGATCGCCATCGGTTCCGGGGGCGTGGGAGGCAAAGGGTTCACCCAGGGAACACAGAGCCGGCTGAACTTCCTGCCGGAAAAACAGACTGACTTTATCTGGACCAGTATTTGCGAGGAATTTGGCTTTGTCGGGGCGCTGGCGGTGCTGGTCCTGTTCGCGGTGGTGATCTTTTATGGCGTGCAAACGGCCATGAGCGCCCGCAGTCAGTTCGGCCGGCTGGTGGCCATGGGGGTCACCCTGAATTTTTTCTTCTACATCATGATCAACGGATTGATGGTGATGGGACTGATCCCGGTGGTGGGTATCCCCATGCCGCTTCTGTCCTATGGCGGCAGCGCCATGCTGACCGTGATGCTGGGATTCGGACTGTTGATGAGCGTGCATATCCACCGCCAGGTCGAGATTCCACGTCATTCCGGCGGCATTATCTAATCACCCCCTCCGGTTTCAGCTTTTTCTCGGCTCGCTACGCTTCGCCTCGATCGCTGAAACCACCTCCTCCTCTGGTGCGCTACGCGCAAGAGGGGGAGGCGGACCTGTGCTTTCCCTCGGTTTTTATTGGAAAATCCGCCCACAGGGCGGTCGGCGCGGCTTTGTAGACAGGGGGGATGCCCTCTGCTATGAGGCCGCTCCCTCGCCGTCCTTTGGCGGGGCCGCGTGGGTGATTAGCTCAGTTGGTAGAGCAGCTGACTCTTAATCAGCGGGTCGTAGGTTCGATCCCTACATCACCCACCAAATTTTCCACTGGTTGGCTGGAATACTGGCTCTCAGAATCGCTTTGGGTAGCAAAACGGGCAACAGTTGAAGTTGCGACGGCCTCGTTAAAGTCTAGATAAGGACAATGCGTCGGCGCGTACAAGCTTTGCCCATGCAGTCACCCGGCTCAGGAACGGCCGCACACGCCCGGCGGGGTCACAGCGCCGCTGGGCGCCTGGTAGGGATAGGCTTGAGGAGCAATCACACGGGCCGCGATGGCGGAGCCAGCGCGGCGCGCGATCATCCAATCGCCAAGCCGGCGCGCCTCGCCTTCGGAAAAGGTGAAACGGATTTGGCCGGCAGGCTGCAGCAGCCCCACGGCCAAGCCATAGGCGCCGCGGCCGTTTTGGATGGTGCGCGGCGGGCGAACCACGCCCCGTATAGCCGCGTCCTGATAGACCAGTCCCGCGCCGTCGAGCCAGCGCCTGTCCCGGTCCGCCGTGGCCGCGGCCGCTTGGCGGCTGGTCTCATCGCCATCGTGGAAGCCATAGCTTTGCACGATTGCCCAGTGGCGCCATTCCCGGACCGGCCGGATGACGCTGGCACTCCATTGCAGCCGCGCATCGCCTGCCTGCTCCGTGCGGGACGGCTGATCGCGCAGGGCGGCATATAAGAGATCGAAGCGGTGGGACGAGCCGCGCGAGCCGTCGGTCAGGCGAGGGGTCAAGGTGACGCTCACCCGGTCGCAACCGGCTTCGGCTCCATGAAAGTTTAGAGTCTGCAGGGCAAACAAGTAGTTGAACGACGCCGCCGGATCGTTAGGGACGGGGCGCTCCCGGGGCGAAAGCCCATCTTCCTCGACAGGCGTTCCGTTCACGGCCAAGCCAACCTCGACGGCGCGGATTTCCGGCCGCCGCAGAAAATCCGTCCGCAGCTTGAAGTAGCTCCAACCCACACCGTCGGGAACGCGGGCGGCGAGTGTATCGAGGGAGGGAGTCACCCAGCGGCGAACGGATGCCTCCTGTGCCCATGCCCGGGAAATGGGAGAAAGCTCCTGCCATAGGCTGGCTGACTTGACGCATGGACGCAGCCAGCCGGTGGAGCGCGACGAGCCCTTGCATGTGCCGCCCTCGACACAGTCGAAATAATCATAGTCGACATTTTGGCGTGGCAAGGGCGCCGGCCGGTCGAGACAAATCTGCGCCCTGGGGGTCTGGTCCGCCGTCAGCCGGCTATTGAGCGGCGTGGCGGTGATGGTGCCCTCCACCCGGCCGCTCGGGTAAGGATGATACACATGTTCGAACCACGGGCTGCCATCGGTTTCTGACTGCGGCGCCAAATTCCTGCTTATAACGGTCGCACCTTCGCGGAGGTTGAGACGGATATTTTCGCTATAGCGCCTGGGATCCAGGCTCGCTTGGCGGCGATATGTGAAGTGCAGGTCGACGACACTGGGCACTCCGGCCGCGGCAGTCGTGGGCTGCTGCAGCTGTTGGGCCAAGTTTAACAGGTCCTGTTCGATCCGTGGCGTGCGGCGCTGCAGGCAGTCGCGAATATGCTCGTCCATCGCCGGGCGGATCGCCGCCGGTGCGTCGATTGCGCCACGGATGACACGCTTACGATCGTTGAGGCTAAGACTGCCGGTCAGGCTTTTGATCAACCCGGCGATGTTGAGCGAGATTGCGCTCTGCCGGCTCTCGTCGGTGCCGGCCAGGCATTGCGCATAGGCCAAATCGTTGACCTTGGTCTTGATCTTGACTGCGAGATCAATGGACTGCTGGGTGGTGAGGTTTTGCGCCTGCGCCGCGGGAGTCAGCAGCAAGACCAGAATGGCGCCTGCGCTTGGCCGTTTCATCACGGGCCCCAATGTTCCTTGGCATATTTCTCCATGCAGGCTCGGATTTTGTCGTTCTCATCGACGATCTGATTCTGTGGCACCCGCTCGCCCGCGCCCCGCTTACTGACTGCGTGCGAGGCGACCTCGGCGGTGACCCCGACCCCCGAGGCCGGATGTTCGCCACTGGCGCTGACCTTGCCGCCCCGTGTCTGGTCGGTGTTGGCAAGGCAATAGGCTTCGGCCTGACGGGTGCGTTGTTCCAGCACATTCTCGGCGGATGCGCCGCCAACCGAAGGGCCGGTCTGCCACCAAACGAAGCCTGCCACGAGAATCGCCGCGGCGACCAGGCTCGCGAGTATGACCATCCACTTGTTCATGCGCGCCCTCCTTGGCGTTCGCCGCGAGGCCCGACCAGCAACAGCACCAAGTCATAAGGCAGTGCGATGACTTCCTTGCAATAATACCATAGGAGCTTGCGCCAGGGCAAAAGGCCCAGGTCGCCCGGCATGGGTGCGATACGCACGGGCCAGCCCAAGGCCCGCAGCAAAATCGCGCAACGTGGGATGTGATAGCGGCTGGTGCAGGGGATCACCGCCTCGACATTGGCCAGCCCATGCAGAAGTGTGTCGCAGAGCCGGACCTGATGCAGGGTGTCCCGTCCCTCGCGCTCGAGCAGGATGGCAGAGTCGGGAAATCCGTGAGCGAGCAACAGGCGGCGCATGACGTCGGCTTCGACATGCCCGCCGGCGGACATGCCGCCGGAGCAGAGAAAGCGCGCCCCGCTCAGGCCGCGTGCCGCGGCGACCGCGCCCTCGACCCGCCGGCGCAGGGTGCCGCTGGGCTCGCCGTCCGGCCTCACGGCGGCGCCGAAGATCACGAAGCAGCTGGTCATCGGCGAAGGCTTCGCAGAGGCCAAGCAGCGCGTCAACTCGGCGGCTCCGGTCAGCGGCCCGCGGGCCCGGTCGCCGCTTGGGTCCATGACGCGATAGTGGAAGCGGGCCGTTTGGTGCCTTGCTTTCGCGCCGGAACGCGCTAAGAAATTGAGAGAACAGACAATTTGTCAGCCGCCAGCCAATTGATTGGTTGCTTTTGCTTAACTAAAGTTCTTTTGAGGCTTGCGTTTTGACGGTGCCGTCATGTTTGCCTCTCTCCTTCGGTAAGACCAGACTGATTGTGAATGGCACGGGTGTTTCCCTGGGCTGTCGCTTTCGCGGAACTCACATAGATTTGGTCGAAGCAGCACGGCAATTGCTCGCATTCCACGCGCATCTTATAGTCCGGTTGTTGCGCATATACCCGCCTGCTCAAATAGCGGCAGCGTCCCGAAATGTTGCGTGAGATCTTTCCCAAAACGGGGTTCGGGGAATTTTATTCGCTTTGCTTGATGTGCCGATTGCAGACTTAAAGGACTCTCTTGTGAGCAAAACAGGCACCGTAACCGTAACATTCCCCAGGCGGCGGAAGGTGTATGTCAATGGAAACTATACGCCCAGCTTACCCAAAACGAGCCCATGCACTTTCGCGGTCGAGTATGGCGAGAATGTCTTTGAGACCGTCAACGGGGACGATCGGATCGACTTTCGCGGCAGCGTGACAACCAATGACGCGAATAAGGATTGCGACTTGGCGCTTGAGCCCGTCGTGCCCCCGGAGCCCAAGTGATGACGCGCGGCAGAAAGCATCATGCCGGCCGTCCGGGTAAACGGATAATTTTATCAACCTGCATCAGCCTGGCTCTGATGGTGAGCGGCTGTGCCTATCCCACACGCAATGTTCCGGCACAGAAGATCGATAGCAGCGGCTATCGCTGGCCCAATCTGAAGGGCGGCGTTTTGGACGATACGCTGGTTATCGTGGCGGCATCCGGTGGCGGTACGCGCGCCGCGACTTTGGAACTTTCGGTCTTGAAAGGCCTGAAGGATATCAAGCTGAAGCGGGGCGGCCGGCTGTCCGATGAGGTCGATATCATCTCCTCTGTATCCGGCGGCAGTGTGACGGCGGCCTATTTCGCGCTGCATGGCAGCGATCGTATCGATGAACTTGAAACCAAATTTTTGCGCAAGGATGGCATCGGCGCGCTTCTGGCTTCGGGGCTCAACCCCGTGGGATTGGCCAGGATATCCACGCCCGCGGTCGAGCGGATCGATCTGCTCATCGAGTATTTCGAGAAGACCATTTTCACTAACCACGAAAGTTTTGGCAGCCTGTTGCAAGCAGGCCGGCGGCCCTATCTGATTTTGAATGCGGCCGATATGGTCGAGGGTATCCCGTTTCCCCTGACCCAGACCAACTTTGACCTGCTCTGCAGCGATCTTTCGGCCCTGCCGCTGGCGGTGGGCGTTGCGGCGTCCGCGGCCTTTCCCGTTGCTTTGTCTGCCGTAACGCTCAAGAACCACTCGCCTTGTCCCGCCCAGCCACGCAGCTGGCCTCCTTTGTGGGTTCGAAGCGATGCCGCAACAGACTGGTATGACAATCCGGAGCGCGCCATGCGGGGACGGGCTGGGCTCGCCTATGCCCAAGGCAAAGGCGGGCAACATTCCAAAGACTATGTCCATCTTTTGGATGGCGGTATTGCCGATAACCTCGGCCTTGGAGAGCCGTTACGTATCTTGACGACGACTTCTCCGTCTCCAGGTTTTTTGGATGATTTGGAAGCAGGCAATATCAAGAAAATCGTCTTTGTCGTGGTCAATGCCCGTGCGTTCGAGGCATCGACGCTTGACCGGGACCAAGCGACCCCCGGTGTTCTTCCCATGCTGCTGGGAACGATATCGAGCGGGATCGACCGGACCGCGGCAGGCAACGCAGCCCGGTTGATGGAAGTGCTCAGCAATCAGCTATCCGCGAAAGCCTCCGAGAGACGCGCCAGCTTTCCCGATATGGCGGCAAACCTGGATGCGCTCCAAAAGCATATTTATTTGCTCAATGTCGATTTTGACGCGATTCGGGAAGACGCTTGCCGGCGCAAGTTCCACAATATCAAGACCAGCTGGACCAATAGCGATCGGGAGATTGACGGTCTTCTGAAGATTGGGCGGGCCCTGCTGCGGCAAGATCCGCAGTTTCCGAAGATGCTTGCGGACATAGACGCAGAATCATCGGACAAGACGACCGTCGCTGAGGCTTGCGCGATGCTTGAAGCACAATGAAATTAGCGCCGGTTGTTTTACGTGCCGATATGGGTTTTGGATACTCCGATAGTTCGCGGTAGTCTGCAATTTTGATGGAGCGGTTCGATGTCGAATATCGCGGGCAAAGCTTATGGCATGAACGTCATCACGCCGATGCATTGGTGGGCGACGTGGTTCCAGAATCTCATATTCATGTTGTCGCGCGCGCTCCCGAAGACGTTGGGCGGCCTGCTCAATCTCAGCCTTATCCATTTTGCGCGCTGGGTTCTGATCCGGCGGGAGCAATGGCCGGTCGGCGATAATGGCAAGCCCGCTTTGCAATATGACTACATGCTCTTTTGCAGCAATTTCAACGGAACCTGGGACCAGTATATCGATGCCTTCGCCGACGGCATCCCGACCGGACTGGATCTGTTCTGGTACACGAGCCTGAAATATCCGAACTCCATCCCGATTACGCCGTTCAAGTCCTATATCGTCCATAACCAGTTCCACACGAACTACTATTACAACGCGACGCCGGGTTCGGCGCAGCGCGACATCAAGGCGGCGCTCAACGTGCTGGCGGAGCTCAAGACGCTGGCGGCTGTGCGCAGCGCTCCGGGCGTGACGCCGGCTGCCTTCGCGGCGGAATACCGCAAATTCCTGGTCGCGGTGCAAAGCAGCTTGGGTTCGCCGGGCTATGCGCCGATCGCCAGCCTGGACACCTGGACCGCCGATGAGAACCGTCTGCCGTTTGTTGTCTGCACGCCCACAATCGCTGCAAGGAACTGACATCATGCCGACATTCGACGGTGGCCATTGTTTCTTGACGGCGCTGTTTCCCATCAACAGCGTGAATGTTGTCGACCATAACGGTCAGAAGTGCTCCCATGTCCAACTGGTGCGCGAGGCATTGGCGGTTCTGCCGACCGCTCATCAATCGCCCGCGACCGATAAGGCGGCCTGCAACAGCCCCTTCGCGCGTTGCACCAAGACGCATTTTGCCCGTTTCCTGGTGCTTGACGATGTGATCTTCAACGGTCGTATGCCGCAAGATGCGATCGCCGTTACGATCATGGGCGAGGACCCGCTGGTGCCAAAACCAAGGGATAGGTTGCCGGGACCATACCTCTTTTTCATTGCCGATCTTGATGCGCCGCAAGGCATGGAGATAGAGCTTCGCGACTGGCTGCGCGGGGTGTGGACCAAGATGCACAGCGATCTCGATCCGATCTTTGCGCATTGTTTCCAGTATACGGCCAAGGTTAGCAATGCCGACAGCTTCGCCGACTATGTGATGTCGCATCGGCTCGAAACCACCATGCCGTTCAATGACTATTGGCCGCTCGAAAGTCCTCCTCAGTTGCCGACATTGTCGCTCGGCTTGCTTGCCGTAACCGCGGCCGTTGCCGCGGTGGCTGCCGGTTACGGGCTTTGGTGGCTGCTCGGCCTAGCGCAACGGATTACCGGGACCGGCTTTTGGCGCTGGTTGGAGATTCTGTTGGTGGTGTTGGCAGGGCTTGGCGCAGGCATCTACGTAGCCTACCGCCGGGTGATCCGGGCTGGCCTCAAGCCCTTCCCCATGGCGCCGAATTCCGATCTGCCATCGATCCTCAAAGGGCTCTATCTACAGCGCCGGCTAATTCCCAAAGTCGCCGAGCTGCAGGGCCGGTCGCAGCAAGAACTGTTCGACGAGATGGGTACGTTCTTGAACGCGATGCAGGTCGACAATATGCAGGCGCCTACCCAGGCGCCTGGAACGATCCAATAGGCAAGGCCAAGACGATGGACAGAGAACTCGACCTCGCCGATATCCAGGGCAATATCCTGCAAGAATTCGTCAGCGGCTATCCCGCCGCGCGTTTTCTTCTGCTGCGCATCACGGACGCCCGCAAGGGGCGCCAATTCGTGCAGGAATATCGTTCCAAGGTCACAACGGCCTTGCGTTGGGCTTCCAGCAAGGCGTTTGCACAGAAAATCCAGACGACCAAGCCGGATGTTGCAGTCAATATCGGCTTTACGTTCAGCGGGTTTCTGGCGCTGGAATTGCCGACACGAACATTGGCGCGCCTGCCGCCGGAATTCATCGACGGCATGAAGAAACGCGCTGCCATATTGGGCGACGACGCCAGTGACAAAGATGGCGATGCTGTCCAGCATTGGGATCCGGTGTGGCGGACTGGTCAAGCGCACATCATCATCGGTCTCAATAGCGGTATCGATGACGCGGGCAATCCGCTGCCCGGACTGGATCGCGAAACGAAGTATCTTCAGGCTCTCTGCGTCAAGTACGGGCTTCAGATTTTAAGGGGACATGGCAAGAACAACGCCGACTGGCAGGATGCATGCGCGCTTCTGGCGCCGGACGGAAACGTCCAGATGGAAAAGAACAAGGCGACCTACAGGCCCGTGCCGCGCGAGCATTTCGGTTTTATCGACGGCATCAGCAATCCGGTATTTGACGGTCAGTTCGGCGATCCGCATGCCGACCAAATGATGTCGATCGGCAACGGCAAGCTGCTGGCCGCTGCCGCCGGCCGGTCCGATCTGGACCGTTGGGCGCCGCTTGCCACCGGCGAGTTCCTCCTGGGCTATCCCGATGAGGCGCAGGAAGTGGCGGACATGGCGGCGCCGAACGAGATCATGCGTAACGGCACCTTCCTGGTCTTTCGCAAGCTTCATGAGAACATTAAGAGCTTCAAGGATTATTTCGACCGTGCTGCCCAGGTTTACGCCAAGGCCAACACTGTGCCGGTGGCAGATGCCTGCATGATCCTGAAAGCCAAGATGGCTGGACGCTGGGAAGACGGCGTGCCGGTCGCGGTCGCGCCGACCATCGCGGAATGGAAGGAATTCAACGCGAAGAATGCCGGTAACGCAGGGCCGGATTGGGCCTATACGAATTTCACCTATGGCGACGATCCGCATGGCGCGAAATGCCCGGTCGCGGCGCATATGCGGCGCACCAACACACGCGACAGCCTTACCGGAAAATCCTCCGCGCTCAACAATCGCCGGCGCATTCTTCGCCGCGGGCAGCCTTATGGCCAGACCACGCAGGACGATGATGGCGACCACGGCATCATCTTCATGGTCATGTGCGCGAGCATTGCGCGTCAGTTCGAATTCGTACAGCAGCAATGGATCAATTACGGTCTCGATTCCAATGCCGGCAGCGATACCTGTCCGATCGTGGGCAATCGCAGGGGCGATTCAAAGTTCATCGTGCCTGTCGATCCGAAAAGCCAGGACACGCCGTTCATCGCCGCCGGTATGCCGCAGTTTGTGGAGATGCGGGGCGGCGATTATTTCTTTCTGCCGAGCATGACCGCCCTGCGCATGATCGGCATGGGAACCATAGATCCAACGTGAGGCTGTAATGTCCGCGATCATTTCTCTGTTCATGGCGATCTGGACACGGCTTTTGATCGTCCTTTCGGGGCTTTGGGCGCCGGCCGGGATCGTCTGGATCGGCATCCGCAGTCTGTTCGGCTCCGGCGGCACGATCGCGGCGCGGCTGCGCGCCAACCTCGGCAACCCTGAAGGTCAGCGCCTGATATTCCGTTTCCTGCGCGCCTTCATTCCCAACCTGGCGCTTCCGATCAAATTCATCACCGCTTATGAGAATAGCGGCACGGTGCTGGTCACCCGTTTTGACGACGTCAAGGATGTTTTGTCGCGCGACGGTGAATTCGAGGTCGTGTACGGCCCGCGCATGGAGAAAATCACCGGCGGCTCGAACTTCTTCCTTGGCATGCAGAACACACCGACCTATACGCGCGATACCTCGAACATGCGCCTGGCGATGCGGCGCGAAGACGTGGCCAGTATCGTCAAGCCCTATGCCGATATGCGCGCGGCAGAGTTGGTGAAAGCCAGGGGAAACAGGATCGATGTGCCGCAGGACCTTACCCTGCGCGTGCCGTCAGGCATTGTGGGCAAGTATTTTGGCGTGCCCGGTCCGTCGGAGCAGGAATTGATCGACTGGACGACGCTGATGTTCTGGTACCTGTTCATCGATCTCAAGGCGGATCCGTCGCTGGACGCCAAAGCGATGGATGCCGCCGCGAAATGCCGTTCTTATCTCGACGGCGCGATCGCCGCCCGAAAATCCAGCCCCAGCGCGACCGATGACGTGCTCAACCGGTGCCTGAACCTGCAGCGCGCCAATGCGCCCGGCATGGACGATCTGGGCATCCGGAACAATCTGATCGGTTTGATGATCGGCTGCGTGCCGACGCTCTCGAAAGCCGCGGTGCAGGCGTTGGACCAGCTTTTGGACCGGCCCCGGGCGCTTGCCGGTGCGCAAGCCGCGGCCCGCGCCGGTGACGATGTCCTGGTTGCGCAATATTGCCTTGAGGCCTTGCGTTTCAATCCGGTCAATCCGCTGATCTATCGCCGCGCGGCCGTGGATACGCAGGTTGCGGCCCATCGCTTTCGCCGTGTCGCGGTCAAAAAGGGCGATATGGTCATGGCGGTGAATTTGTCCGCGATGTTCGACCCGCTCAAGCTGGATTCACCGGCATGTTTTCGCCCGGGTCGGCCGCGCGACAATTACATCCTGTGGGGTGACGGGCTTCACACCTGCTTTGGTGCGCACATCAACCAGGCCGTGATTCCGGCAATGCTGAAACCGTTGCTCGTCAAGCAGGGCCTTCGCCGTGCTGCCGGCGCCGCCGGCCAGATCGATTCGGAGGACACGCCGTTCCCCGTCCACATGCATGTCGAATTCGATGAAGGCTGAGCCGACGCCGAAGCAAGTGAACATGCTTTCTGTTGGCCCATTATGGCGTAGGCTAGGGAGGAGAGGCACGCCTTTGGCCATCCGCTCCGCCGACCGGGCTCCGCGCGCATAGGCATTGCAAAGGCGGGCACAGAAACTCGTATTTCGGGGATCTGGACCGCCATTTATGGCCAGGATGCGGCGGTTGGCGGCGTTTGGAGCGTCTCCGAACGCCCCAATCCGCTTAAGCAGCGGCATGGGGCTTGCCGTTTTCCAAGGCTTCAAATCGCTCCAAATCCGTCAGGTCTGTAAAGGTTACCACGGTGGCGCCGTTGGGCAGGCGCGAAAGCGACAGCGATATGACCCGGCCGTCGGCTCGCCTGGTCTTTCCCCACTCTCCTAGGGATTCCGGAGTGGCCGAATTGACGGCGCAGGACACAACGCCCCAGATTCCGTCACGCCCGATCCGGGCGGTGCAAAGATTGGCGATCTCTGCAAAATGAGGCTGGGCAACCAATTCATTTTCCGACAGATGCCACATGCTGGCAAAAAGGGCGTTGTGGAGGACAAGTCTGCCATCTGTGCCGAAAATGGCGATGCCGCCGTCCAGCGTATCGAGTGTGGCCTTTTGCACCTGGGTTAAGAGGCACAAGGAAGATTCCAAGCGCAACTGTTCCGTAATGTCATCGAACTTCAGGAAAACACCGCCCTGCAGATGCGGCTGCGCGGTGATGCGGACACTTTTGCCGTTCGGTATGTGCCAAGTTTCCTGCCACGCCCGATCGGCTATTGCGACGGATTGCGTATGGGATTGCTTCCATTCCGAAAAATTCCGCTGTTCCGGGAGCTTGCGCTCGTCGCGCAGACGCTCGAGAATCTCGCCATAGGATGGACCGCTATCCAGCCATGGACGCGGCAAGGTCCACAGATCGGCATAGGCCTGATTGCAGGCCGTGAGTTTCTGATCGCGATCGAACACCGCGACGGCCAGCGGCAGCTTTTCGACCATGTCTTCCTGGGCATCGCAAGCAAGCTGTAATTTGGCTTCAATTCGGGCGCCTTGGGTGATCTCCGTGGCGAAACCGGCCACGGCAGCGGCTGAAATCGGTACCAGGCCAAGCGAGAATATACGGGTTTCGCCATGGACTATTACCGATGTCCGCGCGTCCACGGGCTTGCGGCTCAATAGCGCTTTGGCCGACAGGTCGCGCTCCGACCAGTCCAAGACCGCGTCGGCGGCAATCGCTTCCTCTATGGTCGCGAAGCCGAGCATGGAAAGAAACGGCTTGTTGGCCCAGGCGATGCTGTTCTTGGCATCTCGAAGCCAAACCGGAAAAGGCACCGCTTCGAGGATTTCCCGGCAACGCTCCACGCTGGCGGCAGCGGATTGTTTCTGAAGATATAGCACCGCGCGTCCCGCCACGGGTACGCCGCGCAACGCCAGGCTTCCCTCGTCCGCGTCCAGCGATAGCGTGAAAGGCGTGCCTTCCTCCGCCAGGCTATCGATGGCGCGGATGACCTTTCCCGATTGCGGGTTCGCCATGCAGGCTTCGTACAGCGCCTTGCCCTCGCCATAATATTCCCGTTCCTGATCGCCATTGCGCAAAATAACCACGCCCTGGGCCGCGCTCTCCAACAGCGCCTCGCGAAAATATAGGGCCGCGTTGCCGGCGGCGATATCCAGCTTGGCGCGATGCCGGAATTTGCGCAGCCGGGCATGAATCCAGCAGGTTGAGAGTATGCAGAATAACCCGATCAATCCCGTTGAGACGGCAAAGGCGGCCACTGTGCTATCGCTGGCGCTCACGCTGCGGTGCTCGGAGGCCGCCAGAGCCGAAATGAGCGTTTCCATGACCGGCATCAGCGGTGAGGCAATGAGTTGAACAAAGGATATCAGCCAGTGCATGGTTCATCCCTCCGCCGCAAGCGCGCGAAGAGCCACCAGATCGCGCAACACGATTTGCTGGGTGTTGGGAACAAGTATGACGCCTTCATTCCGGAGCGCCGTGATCATGCGGCTGATGGTCTCTATCGTCAGGCCGAGATGATCGGCGATGTCCTGGCGGCCCATCGGCAGGTCCAGCCGGTCGCCATAGGCAAGATCCATCCGGTCCGCCAACCGCAAAAAGAAGGATGCGACGCGTTCCTTGGCTTTCTGACAGCCCAAGACAAACATGTGCTGTTGGGCGGTGAGAAGATTTGCCGACAGGTGGCACAACAGCTGCGAGCGTACCGCCGCGTTTTCCCTTGCGAGCCTGTCGAAGCAGACACGGGGAAAGGCAACCAAGGTCACTTCGCAAACCGCTTCGGCGGAAACGGGCAGATCGGGGCTTTCGACAAAGCCCATGACATCGCCTGGAAGGATGAAATCCACGATGTAGCGCCTGCCATCCGGCATATAGCGGCAAAGCCTGATCGTGCCGCTGAGAATCCGGTAGACGCGATCGGCAGGGTCGTCTTGGTTAAAGATGATCTCGTTTTGCCTGAAGTGCTGCCGCGAGCCATGTTCCTGGATACGCGACAGGTAGTCCGTTAGCGTTATGGGTGCCGAGGCAACAATCCCGCCGGATTGCGTGGGCGTGAAGTAACGCTTGTAAGCCGCTGCGGATATCGGTGTGGCGCGTGCGCTGCTGAGTGCGATTGGCATCTTGGCCCCCGTTTGCGTGAACACATGATGTGTTCGAACATCGTTAAGCATGTGTGGTTTTTCAGGGAGTCAGGAGTCGTGGATTGTGCGTAAGTAGATTCGCTTGCACACAAGTTCGTATTTTTACCTATACCGTTGGCGTGCGGCTTTAGAGCGTTATACGCAAAACCGCATAGTCCCTCCAATTTCAGGCGCCATGCGCGGTGCGATTGACATTTCGCAATGCGCTGTCCGGAATTTTAAGCATTGATGGCGGGACCGTACAGAAAGTGCGGCACCGGTTGATGTGAGTTCAGCAGAATGCTTCTGGATACTCGGCCTTTCTCGCGCGCACGCCGCGCCGCGGTAAAATCATTTCCGGTCATCGCATCACGCCGCGTCTGCGGTGCCCCGCCAATTCGCGAGCGCAAAGGCCATCTTGGGTTTGCCAAAATCGCCTGGCGGCGTTGCACCATGGGCACCAATCATATTTCGGCGTTCGGCGTATGGCGCGTTGGATCCCGCCGCTCCTGGAAGCGGATCAACAGCATGGGAGAGACGCGATGGTACCGGCTTCCCATAGTTGGTTGCCCGGTTTCTTTTCAGAAAGGCGAGCTACCGTGAACAGAGAAGTGAGGCTGGAATGCATCATCACTCTTTTGGCCGGTGTGGTGGCTATTGTCCTGGCCAGTTCGATCGTGGCCATGGCCCGCAACCCGGATATCAGCCGGCACCGCGCCCAAATCAGGTCCGGGGTTGAACGAAGCCATCTGGGCCACGGGCTTGGCGCCGCCCGGCCGCGTGTCGCCAAGATTGCCGCCGGCAAGAGCATCTTGCGCGATACCAGGCCGGCCGGGCATCGTTGCCGGGCGCAGTTCACCTATTGCAAGCCTGGGACACAGCGGACTGCCGCGGAGGTCGTGGTGTGCCGGCCGGCAAGGAGCGCGCGCGATAGGCCGATGTCCCCGAACACCCGTCGGGTATCTCCCAAGGCTGAACATCAAGCCCGCCTATGGTGAGCGTAGAGGGTCATTTCAATTCAAAAAGGCTCTAGTGTCCCGATTCCGGGATTCGCCAAGGGATCGATATCGATGATATTGCGAACTTCGAAACCACGACACCAGCGTGATGAAGGCAATGGGCCGCCAGGCGTATTTTGCGAAGGCGCGATCAGGCTCAGCCACTTTCTAGACGGGGCTTGACCCTAGAACGGCATCTCGCCGCGATAATTGCCGGCTTCGGCATAGCGGCAGACAAGGATATCTTCGCTGGCGCTGGCGGCTTGTGCGCATCCCACCTCGGTGGTCGCGCGCCAAACCACCTGGGTATAGTGGCCGATGTCTTCCACTTTGCCGGTCAAGCTGTTGTCCGGAAATAGTCCCGTCCGGAAGAAACGTTTTTCGCGAATCCAGGCATCGACCATGGCTTCCGGTGCGAAATAGCCTTTGCTGCCTGCCCATAGATTTTCGCCTTCCGGGGCGTCGCGATTTTCCGGGGCATGCTCGAAGCGGCCGGTTGACGCCAAATGGTCGGCCCAATGCTGGGCGGATTGCGCCAGCGCGGGATTCCAGTTGAGGGGTTCAAGCCCCAGGTCCAAACGCTCCCGGTTGTGCGCGGCGAGAATGCGCTGATCGAAACTCATCAGCGGCGCCGAGCCCATGATCAAAGGCGTGGTGAGGACAATCGCGCATGCCATGATCCGCGACCGGCTCAGCGTCATGGGACAAGAAGCTCCTGCATTGCGGCAGGAGTCTTCCCTTCCCGGGGTTTAGATGACGTGGAGAGATCTGGTTAGAGGATAGGCAACCAGATCGTTCGAATTTTACGAAAAAGCCAGCAAGCCTGTGTTTCAGCCTTTTTTGGCGCTCGCGGAAAGGATGATCACGGGATCGCCCTTTTTTGCCACGCCAAAAAGCAAGCGTGCGAAATCCAGCGGAACGCCGATGCAGCCATGGGTGGCCCAGCCTTCGCGCACATTGCTGCCGTGTATGGCCACGCCGTCCTTGGTCAAGCGCAGCATATAGGGCATCGGCGCGTCATAGCTCCGCGAGTAATAGTTCGAATTCTTTTCCAGAATGGTGAAACTGCCGACCGGCGTGGCTTTGCCATCGGTGCCATAAAGAATGACGGCGGAACCGATCTCATGGCCACCGCGAAAGACGGACAGCAATTGCTTGGTCAGGTCGATCCGCACCCAGACATTGCCGGCTGGAATGCCATCCTCGTTCCAGGCAAAGTCGCCGAAGCGCATCGGTTTGGTAATGTTGAGAATGCTGCGCACAACTTCCCGCCGCCCGCCGGGCAAAGTCAGTTGCGGATAGCTGTCCGTGGGATAGCGGATCCGCGGTCCGGGGACCGGAGCGCGGATAGGAGCCAGGATGGCGGTTTGTGGCGCGGCGGCGGCGCATCCAGCGCAAGCCTGTGGCATCAACCCCAGCAGCGCAGCTGCCAGCCCTGCCAGGGTGATCGCCGCTAGGGTTCGCAAAGGGCAGGACCTATCGCGCGCATATCAGATCGGCCTGCGCGCGCGCATTATCATGCCAATGGCAATGAATCCGAAGACTATCATCAGCCAAGTCGCGGGTTCGGGAATGGGTATCGTTCCGGGTGGCGTTGTTGTCGGCGGTCCTGTTGGCGTGCCTGGCGGGCCTCCCCCTGGTGGCGTTCCACCCGGTGGGGTTCCGCCAGGCGGTGTTCCACCCGGCGGCGTTCCCTCCGGTGGAATTCCGCCGGGCGGGGGCCCGGGGTATAGGAACGGCGTATTGGAAAAGGGCGGTCCGGATACCGGCGGGCCGGCATACGGACCGCCGGGCGGGAAATCGGGATTTGTTTCAAACGCCGGTGGCAGGGCGGGAAAAACAGCACCGTCCGCTCCGCGTGGAAGATCAGAGGGTGCCGCGCGATCGCGTACGGTCGAGAGGACGCGTTCCCGTGGTCCCGATTTGGTTGGCAGCAGCGCGCCAGGGCGGCGTTCGCCGGGCGAGCGGTCGGCGAAAAGGGAGAGAGGATCCATCAGCGCGGCAATGATCTTTTCCCTGCTCACATTGCTGATGGCTTCGCGGCCGTGTCCCACCGCCAAAATGAACAGACCAACCAATAGAGGCGCGAGCAGGAGCGCATGCTTGCGTCTCGCGCTGCGTCTGGCGGCGATGAGATGAAACTTGGATGGGCCGCGCCTGGCCGGGGAAACGGTGTGCAACAAGCCGGTGCCGAAAATGTTCCCCCTCCATCTCAAACGTTAACCCGGACGATGCACAAAGGTTAACGCGAGCATGTGGCATTGTTAAGGCCGGCTTGGCTATCCGGAGTTATACGAGGCGCCGCGCTTGCTTCGGCGGTGCGTGAATAAAGGCACGGCCGAGATCGAAGATTGGCCGTATCGCTGGTTTTTTGATCACCGGACCCCTTGGGAACTCTGCCTTATCCGTTAAGGATAAGATTCGCGCGCATGGAATTGGTGTGCATCGTTTGGGATCGTGCAACCCGTACTTGAGCGAGGGGAGCTTTCGCCGCTGTCGAATGCGAAACGAATTGCGGCGCAAGTACGTCAAAAGTCAGGCGCGGTGGCGCGACCGGCGTTGCGATTTTTTTGACTTGCCGGATTTGGGGCAGTCTTGGCGCCTTCATCCCGGCATGTCGTCCAGCGCCTATTGATCAGCTTGCTCATGCGCTGGCGGGCGCGCCGCGAATCTTTGGCGCAATCACGTGCGGCACCCGCGCATGATTGGAGAGGGAATCGCGGCGCGGGGGCTTTGAAGCGTCTGACAAATCCCTCATGGGCTGCGGCGGTTGCGTTTCCCCGACCGGATATTATCCTGACAGCTTTGCAAAGCGCTTGCGGCATGCGCATGCTAGTGTCGTGATTTCGAAGTTCGCAACGTCATCGATATCGAGCCCCTGGCGAACTTCGAAACAAAAACGACACTAGGAATCAATAAGTTGGCTAGTGTCCTTACGATTCCGAAATTCGCTAACACCCGATATAGGGATCATGCGAATTTCGGAATCGGGACACTAGTCGCGATACGCATCGAGGGGGTCTTATGAGGTTGCCGGTCCTGTTGAGATTGCCGATCCTGGCGGGAATGGCCGCTGTTTTCGCAACCATGGCCAAGGCCGATGAAGGCATGTGGACCTTCGACAATTTCCCCTTTGCCGCGGTCAATGCGAAATACCGCACCGCCATCGATCAGGCTTGGCTCGATCGCGTTCGCGGCGCGGCCGTGCGTCTGTCCTCGGGCTGTTCGGCGTCGCTGGTCTCAGGCCGCGGACTGGTTCTGACCAACCATCATTGTGTCCGCGACTGCGCCCAGAAGCTTTCGACCGCCCAGACCGACTATGTCAAGGATGGGTTCTCGGCGGCGCGCCGCGAGGATGAAAAACTTTGCCCCGGCATGCAGGCCGAAATTCTCACAACCATTTCGGACGTCACCGCCAGCATCACCAACGCGGCCGCCGGCAAGACGGGCCAAGATTTTGTCAAGGCCAGGGATGCGCAGATCGCGGCGGTGGAGAAGGAGGGCTGCGCCGGCCGCCAGGACCTGTATCGCTGCCAGGTGGTCACGCTTTATCAGGGCGGCCAATATAAGCTCTATGTTTTCCGCAAATATTCGGACGTGCGGCTGGTGGTGGCGCCGGAACTGCAGACCGCTTTCTTTGGCGGCGACCCCGACAATTTCAACTTTCCCCGCTACGATCTCGATTTTTCCTTTGTGCGTCTTTACGAGAAGGATACGCCGATCTCCTCCCCGGATCATCTGCGATGGAGCGTTGCGCCGCCCAAGGAGGGCGAGCCGGTTTTCGTCGCGGGAAACCCCGGCAGCACCCAGCGATTGCTGACGGCGGAGCAATTGGAAACGGTGCGCGATCTTACGCTGCCGCGCACCTTGCTGCTTTATTCGGAAATCCGAGGGCGTTTGATCCGCTTCAGTTCCGAAAGCGCCGAACATGCCCGCATCGCCGACGACCGGCTGTTCGGCATCGAGAACAGCTTCAAGGCCTTAAGCGGCCAGTTCA
>DATEIA010000269.1:0-27999 GCA_035279305.1 Rhizomicrobium sp. | reverse complement strand
GGCGGAGAAGTCCTTCAGCTCCATCTTGCCGAAACTCCTGTCGCGCAGGATGCCGGCATTGGCGATCAGCACGTCGATGCGGCCCCATTTGTCCATGGTCTGCTTGACCAGATGCGCCACGCCGGCATCGTCGCTGACCGAGGCGCCATTGGCGATCGCCTCGCCGCCGGCCGCCACGATCTCGGCCACCACTTTTTCGCTGGCTTGAGAGTTGCCGCCGCTGCCGTCCAGGGATCCTCCCAGGTCGTTGATCACCACCTTGGCGCCCAACTGCGCCAGAAGCAGGGCATGGGCCCGTCCCAGCCCGCCGCCGGCACCCGTAATGATGGCGACTTTGTCCTTGAAGGAGATGGTCATCGTGTCCTCGCAGTCTGGTCGGGCTAGGATGGTGTGGGGATGCTTTGCGGGTCAAGACGGCGGCCGAAATGCTTGCGCAATTTCGCACCCACCGGCAGTTCGATACATTCGGCCAGCAAACCGCCCCACAGCACGCAAATTGTGACAAGGCCCAGCGGCTCCAGCCACCATATCAGGGCGGAAAATTGGGTCCCCAGGATCAGAGTGTCCGCGGGCGGATAGAGCCGCTGCTCGAAAAAGCGGATGGCCAGCAGCCAGGCGGTCTGGCCCATATAGACGGCATAAGACCATTCTCCCATCACCTGCGGCAGGCGTGTTTGCAGCGCCCGGGCGAGAATGCCGCGATCGAAGGCCAGGGCAAAGACCAGCATCATCAGCGGCAATACGGTGAAGATGTCCATACGGGTGTGCGACCAGCCGGTGTTCATCACCGCATAGGCCAGCAAGGACAGCAGCAGAATCTGCAGCACCGAATGTACCCATTCTGGCACCCGGTCGCGCGGTTTGATCCGCCGGAACAACACCGCCATGCCCATGCCGATGAGGAAATCGCTGAGTCCCCGTAGCACGCCATTGTGAAACGTGATGTCCAGTCCATGCTTGGAGGTGAACAGCAGCGCCAAAAGGCCCGCCATGCCGCCTGCGATCAAGGCGAAGCCCCGCCACGCCCGGCCCTCGGCAAGCCACAGCAGCGGCGGAAACATCAGGCAAAGCGCGAATTCCACGCTGACGAACCAGGACGCGCCGTTCCAGGTCAGGCTGGGCATGCTGTTCCAGGCATGAACCAAGAATAGGCTGAGCCAGAATCCCTTGATGCTGACATCCTGGTGATACCGGATGTCGAAGATCGAAAGATAGCCGCCTTGCGCGGCCAGTGCCCGCAGGCCCAGCACAAGAGCCAGTATCAGCAGCAGCATGAACAGGTGCAAAGGATAAAGGCGAATCAGGCGCGCCCGCAGGAAGTCGATATAGCCTTTGGGCCGCAACAGGTCCTTCAGCCTGGGCCAATAGGCATGGGTCAGGATGAAACCGGACAGGACAAAGAAAAACTCCACCCACAGATAGCCTCGGGTGGCGAGATAATCCAGAATCCGCCAGCCGCTATAGTGATGGCCTTCGCTGAAATGGAACATCACCACCATCAGCGGCGGGAAGGCCCGCGCCCCCGCCAGTGCCGCGATTTTCCCCGAACCTGGCGGTTTTGCGGTCATCCCTCTCCCCGCAAGGATAGACTATTGGACAGAGCGGCGAACGGCGGGGCTAACAATGGGAGAGATTCCTGTGCGTATCCCACCGACTCGCACACCCACGCCCCCCAAGGAATCCTAGCTGGGATTCAAGTGTCCGATTCTATCCACTAGACCCTATAAAATCAAACAGATGAATCGTGAACGCGAAGTTGCCACGCAAAACAGGATGGTCACAGACGATTGTCGCCACTGGCTCATTGGCAAATCAGGTCAGACGCGACAAGCTTCTCTGGTCGGTCGGTCCTACCGCTAACTTGCGCAATCGCCGAATGCGTCGGAGCATAGGGTGGCTCACGCAACCCTTGGAGATCGCAGCCTATGATCTTGCCACCTGGCCAACGCGCGATCGCTTCCTTTCCACGTTTCGGATTGGCGCGCTTTGCAAAGCGCTTTCCTAGGGAACCAGACGCGGTGCGATTTGCGCTAAGCAGCGATGGTCGCGTCGTCGGCGAAGTAGGGCCGGATCGCTGGGGCGCGTTGCCACGCACCACCCAACTGAGCGACTTTCATTGCGTCACCACCTGGAGCAGTCTCGGCAATCGCTGGGAAGGGGTTGGCTTTCGCGACTTCTGTACGGCGTTCGCTTTAAATCCAGCCTACCAAGCCCAACTCGTCGTGTTTCGCGGAAGCGATGGCTACCATGCCGCTTTGCCACTGGTCGATCTGTTGCAGCCGGATGTTCTGCTGGCCGATCGTCTGGACGGCGCTCCGCTCCCCGTGGCTCATGGAGCGCCCCTCCGGTTGGTGGCACCGGCCCATTACGGCTACAAGAACGTCAAGCATATCGAGAGAATAGAGTTCGGCGTAGATCCGCGTAGCTATCGTCCGGCAAAGCCTGGCTTCATGTTTCATCCGCGGGCTCGTGTCGCGATGGAGGAACGCGGCGTCGGGTTTCCGGGGTGGCTCCTGCGGCACGTATATCGGCCGTTGATCGTCCCCACCATAAAGCGTTTCGCGGAAGCGCTCGAAATGCATCGGGCGAAGAATCATTCGCCAACAAGATCGAAGCACTCAACGGGACCCGAGGCGTGAATTCCATGAAAATCGATTCCGATTTTCGCCGATTGCGCTCTATGCTGCCGCCATGGTGGATTTCTGGATTCCGCAGACCTCTTCCGGCGAGATCACCGATATCGCCCAACTGGAGGCCGTTGTGGTCCAACGCGCCGATGCGCGCTGGAAACGTCTCAAGGGGACGCAGCGTTTTCCGCCGGAGCCTGGCGGCGTGCTGGCGGAGGTCGCCGCCAATGCCATCCTGGTACGGGTCCTGGAGGAGGGCGCCGATTATGAATATCTCAAGGTCGGCGACGCCTTGGTGGCCGGGTTCCGCGAGGATTTCTCGGGGCGGCGGCTTAGCGATATCATCGCCACCACGCCGCGCTTCGGGCTGGGGCTGAAAATGCTTTATGAGATGGTGCGCTCGGGCTGCGAGCCGCTTTACTATCGCGGCTGGGTGGGCGCGGACATGCCGGATGCCCAGTTCCTCTATTATGAGAGCGCCGTCCTGCCTTTCGGCAAAGACCAAACCCGGGTGGATCATATTGTGGTGACCAGCATGCTGGTGTTGCGCGACCAGGCCTATCCCGCCATGCCGCAAAATCTCAGGGTGTGACGTGCGCATTGTTTTTGTGTTCGCTCTGCTGGTCTTGTCCGCCTGCGCGCCCAGCTTTGCGCCGCCGTTGGATGGCGGCGTGACTCCCAAGATGGCGGAAGATGCGATCCTGGCGCGCGACGGCACCCCTTTGCCGCTGCGCCGCTGGCAGGCGGAAGGGGTACCGCGCGCGGTGATCGTGGCTTTGCACGGCATGAGCGATTATTCCAACGCCTTCGCCATGCCGGGCAAGGTGTGGGCCAGGCTGGGCATCACCACACTTGCCTATGACCAGCGCGGTTTCGGATTGAGCCCCAATCCCGGCGTCTGGGCCGGGGCCGAGGCGATGCGCGCCGATCTCAGGGACGCGATCGCGGCGGCGCGGGCGCGCTATCCCGGCGTGCCGGTCTTTGTTCTTGGCGAAAGCATGGGCGGCGCCGTTGTGCTGACGGCGATGGCCTCTCAAAGCTTGAACGCCGACGGCGTGATCCTGGTGGCGCCGGCGGTCTGGTCGCGGGGCGACATGCCGCTGACCTATCGGGCGGCGCTGTTCCTGGGCGCGCATCTGGTGCCCGGCATGATCCTCTCCAACAACGCCGCCGGAAAGGTCGTGACCATCATTCCCTCCGACAATGTGCAAATGCTGCGGGCGCTGGGCCGCGACCCGCTGTTCCAGAAAAAGACCCGGATCGATACGCTGTTCGGGCTGGTCAACCTGATGGACGAGGCGCGCACCGCGCCGGCTGCCATAAAAACCGCGCCGCCGATTTTGTTCCTTTATGGTGCCAACGACCAGATTATTCCCGCCAAGCCCACCGGGGCGGTGATCGCGGCGCTGGGTTCCAAAGCCACCGTGAAACGCTACGAACATGGCTATCACATGTTGTTGCGCGATCTGGCGGGTGAAAGCGTGGACAAAGACGTGGCGGACTGGATGTTCGCGCGGGAACCCTAAGGCACAAACCTCCTCCCCAGCCGTTATCACCGGGAAGCCATTTTGGAGACAGTCATGGCCAACAGCCAGACCCACGATCTGCGCAAAGGCAAACTTGGCGCCGAACCCACCACCAACGCGAAACTCGCCGGTCATGAAGACAAGGTGATGCCGATCCCGCCCGACAAAGAAAACCCCGTCAATCCGGGCATCGGCAGCAAAGCCGGCATGGCGGAAGGCCAGGTTACCAAGTCGAATTAGTCCTTTTGCAGGGCCAGTACCTTTGCGGGGTAGGTTCAGATAGCGATATGCTGGCAAGGGGAAAGCATGATGCTTTCCCGTCGCCATGGGCTGGGAAATGCCGGAAACATGGCCCGCATTCGACTGGGCCGATCCTTTCTTGCTGGACGCCTCGCTGCGTGAGGAGGAAAGGCTGGTGCGTGAGAGCGCGCGCGGCTTTGCCCAGTCGCGCCTGATGCCGCTGGTGCAGGAGATGCACCGCCACGAGTCCTTCGATCGCGGCTTGCTGCGGGAGATGGGGACACTGGGCCTGCTGGGCAGCGGCTTGCCGGAATTCGGCGGCGTCTCGCCGGTCGGCTATGGCCTGATTGCGCGCGAGTTCGAACGTGCGGATTCGGCTTTCCGCTCCTCGCTGTCAGTGCAGTCCAGCCTGGTGATGCATCCCATTCATGCCTTTGGCAGTCCGGCGCAGCGGGAAAAATATCTGCCCAAGCTGGCATCGGGCGAATGGATCGGGTCTTTTGGCCTGACCGAACCGGGAGCAGGCTCAGATCCGGGCGCCATGCAGAGCCGCGCCCGCCGCAGCAAGACGGGCTTTGTGCTTTGCGGCTCCAAAAGCTGGATCACCCATGCGCCCATCGCCGATGTGCTGGTGATTTGGGCCAAGCTGGATGAGACGTTTCGCGGCTTTGTCCTGGAACGCGGCGACAAGGGGCTGTCGACGCCGAAAATAGAAGGCAAATTCTCCCTGCGCGCCAGCGTGACGGGCGAGATCGCCATGAACGATGTCGAAATTCCGCAGGACCGCATTCTGCCGGAGGCCGAAGGCTTGAAGGCGGCTTTCTCCTGTCTCAACCATGCCCGCCAAGGCATCGCCTGGGGCGCGATGGGGGCGGCGGAATTTTGCTGGCATGCGGCGCGCCGCTATGGCTTGGAGCGGCAGCAATTCGGCCGGCCGCTGGCCGCCACCCAGCTCTATCAGAAAAAGCTCGCCGACATGCAGACCGAGATCGCCTTGGGCCTGCTGGCCTGCCTGCAAGCCGGACGGTTGATGGAGCAGGGCAAGCTGGCGGCGGAAGCGATCAGCCTGCTCAAGCGCAACAATGCCGGCAAGGCGCTGGAAATCGCCCGCATGGCGCGCGACATGCACGGCGGCAATGGCATCGCCGACGGCTATCATGTGGTGCGGCATATGCTGAACCTGGAAGCCGTCAACACCTATGAAGGCACCCACGACATCCATGCCCTGGTGTTGGGCCGGGCCCAGACCGGCCATTGCGCATTCTGAAAAGGGCGGACTTTCAAACCGGAACTTTTGCGGGCATAAACGGCCCCGCTTCCACGGATCCCGCCCGGAAACCCGCCATGTCTCTCGCCGCACCGAACGTCGTCAATATCAAGGATTTGCGCCGCCTGGCGCGCGCAAGGTTGCCGGACGCGGTGTTCGATTATCTCGACGGCGCGGCGGACGATGAGGTGACCCTGAAGGACAGCGAATGCGCTTTCCAGGAAGTGTTTTTCAAGCCGCGCTTCGCGGTGGCGACGCCGTCCTGCGATCTCGGCGTCACGGTGCTGGGGCACAGACTGGATTTGCCGTTCATCCTGGCACCGATCGGCTATTCGCGGCTGATGCATCCGCGCGGCGAGCTGGCGGCATCGAAAGCGGCAGGGCGGAACGGCACCGGCTATATTCTCTCCACCCTGTCGGGTCACCGGATCGAGGATGTGAAAGCGGAGACGGCGGGCCCGGCCTTCTATCAGCTCTATCTGGCGGGCGGTCGCAGCGCCGCGGAAGCGGCCATAGCCCGCGCCAAGGCCGCCGGTTACAAGGCGTTGTTCGTCACCATCGACACGCCGGTCGCCGGCAATCGCGAACGCGACGTCCGCAACGGCTTGAAGGAGCTGATGGGCCGCAATTGGCTCAAGAAGATGAAATATGTGCCCGACATCCTGGCGCATCCGCGCTGGCTGGCGGGGTTCATGACCGACGGCATGTCCAGGCCTTTCCCCAATATCGTGGTGCCCGGCTCGGGGCCCATGGCGGCAATCGATGTCGCCGCGGCACTGGAATCGGCGCAGGTTTCCTGGACCGATCTCAAATGGATTCGCGATGTGTGGAAAGGCCCGATCGTCACCAAAGGCGTGATGACGGTGGATGACGCCAAGCGCTCGATCGAT
Source organism: Rhizomicrobium sp. (assembly GCA_035279305.1). Classification (GTDB taxonomy): domain Bacteria; phylum Pseudomonadota; class Alphaproteobacteria; order Micropepsales; family Micropepsaceae; genus Rhizomicrobium. Next base: position 21,449 of record DATEIA010000269.1, on the reverse strand, counting down.
GCGGGTGCGCAAGGCATTGTGGTGTCCACCCATGCGGGACGTCAGCTGGACGGCATGGCGGGATCGCTCAGGGTCTTGCCGGGTATTGTCGAAGCGGTGGGCGACAAGACCGAAGTGTTGTTCGACGGCGGCATCCGCCGTGGCGCCGATGTGGTGCGGGCGATGGGATTGGGCGCCAAGGCGGTGCTGTTGGGACGCGGCTATGCTTATGGCATGGCGGCGGCGGGCGATGCGGGTATCGAGCGCGCCATCGAAATCTTCCGCGCCGACATCATCCGTACCTTGAAGCTGCTGGGCTGTTCCAGCATCTCGCAGGTGGATTCGTCCTATGTGACGACTCGTCCCGGCTTTCGCGTGGATTAAAACGCGATGCCGTGGCCCATATGGGTTTGCGGCCAATCGCTGCGCTTCATCGCGCTCTTTACGCCGGTTCGATCTTGAAGACCCAGCCCGCATGGGGGCTGTCGCCGTTGGGCCAGCGGGGATGAAGCCCGGCGTCGCAGCTGATCAGCGTGCCGTTGTGGAATTCCAGCCCGTGCGGATCGCAGGAACCGGGCACGAAATCATAGGTGCCGATCACCTGGCCGGTCTTGCCGTCATACTTCACCAAACCCGGCTTTCCTTCCTTGTAGCTGGTACTGTCGTTGCCGGTCACCAGCCAGATGTTGCCGTCACCGTCGAAGGTCAGGTCATGCGAGCGCGGCTTGTCCGGCGCGCTGTAGGTCGAGATCGCCACTTCCGGCACCCAGGTCTTGGGATCGACGCGCAGCAGCAGCTTGGGCCGCAGCGCCGCGATCCACAATTTGCCGCCGTGCCATTGCGCGCCATGGCCGCCGCCGCCGTCCTGTCCCGGCATGGCTAAGGGAATCTGGCGATGGCTGATCTGCTTTCCATTCATGTCCACCTGGAAACAGCCCTCCGGCGGTTCGTTGGCGATCATCCACACACAGCCATCGCCATAAGCTATGCCGGAGCAGTTACGGCAGTCGGTCATCACCGTCTTGAGCAGTTTGCCGTTCCAGTCCACCAGCCAGGCGGCTTCGCGGAGATCGGCGGGCTCGGGCAGGCCATAGCGTTTTGCCGTATCGCCCGACATTTTTTGCTCCGCGATCCACAAGCCTTCCGGTGCCACCGCCAAGCCGTTGGGGCATCCCGGCGGCGCTTTGAACAGTCTGGTGGTTTTCATCATGCCGTGTGGAATCGTGCGCGGTGGAGCGAGGTCTTTGCGCGGCGCGGCGGGCTGCGCCTGTGCAGCGGCCGTGGCCATAGCTGCGGCCAGAGTTCCTGTTACGAAGTCACGTTTGCTGAGCATGGCGGTTTCTCCCGGATTGCGCGTTTCGCGCTTTTTTGGGCAGGATGCTGGTCCAAAACAGAGGGAAAGCAAAGAGGAGAAAGATGCTGCTTTGCAGCAGCGAGCCGGGACGGCTAACGGCGAGCGCGCCGAGCTTGAGCGAGGCGCAAGACAATCGGCGGCTCTCACCAGCCGTTATCGCCGAAATGGGCCTTATAGAGCGGACCGGCTTCGGCCAGGATTTCGGCGCCCAGCCTGGCGCCCAGTTTGGCACCGAGGGCGCGAGCACTTTCTTCGGCGCCGCCATCCAACGCCAGACATTCCCGCCGTCGCCAGCAATGCCTGCCGTCCGGTGTCAGCACTTCGCCCAGAAAGGTCAATTTTCCATCCATGATCTGTGCCAGGGCCGCGATCGGGGTGCGGCAGGACCCATCCAACGCCTGCAGGAAGGCGCGTTCGGCAGTGGTGGCGATGGCGTGTTCGGCAATGTTGAGCGGTTTAAGCAACGCCAAGGCCTTGCTGTCACCGGCCCGCGCGGTGATCGCCAGCGCGCCCTGGCCGGGAGCCGGCGGCATGGCCTCACTATCGACGATCGAAGCTGCGTGTTTTTCCAAACCCAGCCTGCGCAACCCGGCCAGCGCCAGATAGGTGGCGTCGAACGCGCCGCTTTCGATCTTGGCCAGCCGGGTTTCCACCCGGCCGCGCAGCAGTTCCACTTTCAGGTCCGGGCGCAGGTGCAAGGTCTGGGCCTGGCGGCGCAGGCTGGCGGTGCCCACGGTTGCGCCCGGCGGCAGATCCATCAGCGTCTTTGCCCGCGTGGCGATGAAACCGTCGCGGGGGTCCTCGCGCGACGGCACGCAGGCTAGAACGATACCGGGCGGCATGCGGGTCGGCAGGTCCTTCAGGGAATGAATGGCGGCGTCGATGCGTCCGTCCAGCAGGGCCTGGTCCAACTCCTTGGTGAACAGGCCCTTGCCGCCCTGGTCCTGCAGACGGCCCTGAATTCTATCGCCGCTGGTCATGAAGCTTTGGATGGGGAATGCGTCCATACCGGCGCCGGAATGTTCAGCCAGCATCGCCGCCACCAGGCGCGATTGCGCCAACGCCAGAGGCGAGCCGCGCGAGCCCAATTTCAGGAGAGGGGGCTTCATTTCCACGCCGCCCCTCATGTCCATTCGGCAACAGGCGGCATGGAGGACAGAATGCTTTCCACATTGCCGCCGGTCTTGAGCCCGAAATGGGTGCCGCGATCATACAGAAGATTGAACTCGACATAGCGGCCGCGCCATTTGGCCTGCTCATGGCGTTCTTCCGCGGTCCAGCTTTCCGGCATGCGGCGGCGGATGATTTGGGGCTGGATGTCGAGAAAGGCTTCGCCCACGCTTTTGGTGAAGGCGAAGTCCCGCTCCCAGTCGCCGCTGTCGTGATGATCGTAGAAGATGCCGCCCACGCCGCGCGGCTCGCCGCGGTGCGGCAGCCAGAAATAGGTATCGGCCCATTTTTTGTATTTGGGGAACCACTCCTTATCGAAAGTGTCGCAGGCTTTTTTCATCCGGGCGTGGAAATCCACGGTGTCGGGATGGCGGAGCGTGCGCGCGGCATCCAGGGTAGGGTTCAGGTCGGCGCCGCCGCCGAACCAGCTTTCGGTGGTGACGATCATCCTTGTGTTCATATGCACCGCCGGCACGCGCGGATTTTTCATATGGGCGATCAGGCTGATGCCGCTGGCCCAGAAGCGGGGATTGTCGGCGGCGCCTTTCACCTGCTTGGCGAATTCCGGCGAAAAGGCGCCGAACACGGTCGAGGTATGCACGCCGACTTTTTCGAACAGCCGGCCGCGCATCATGCCCATCACGCCGCCGCCTTCATCGTCGCCGCGGCTCCAGGGGGTTTTTTCAAACCGCCCGGGCGTGCCGGGATAGAGCGCGGCGGGGGCCTCATCTTCCAACGCCTCGAAGGCTGCCATGATGCGGTCGCGCAGGGATTCGAACCAGGCGCGGGCTTGGGCTTTGCGGACATCGGGGTTAGCCATGGCCGCGCTTTTAGCCGGTAAGCAGGCGTCATGCCATCGTTTTTGGGCCATCGTTTTTGGGGTGCCCCCGTCATCATCCCGTCATACAATAAGAGCGCCGGAACGCACTGTCTGGGGCAGCGATTGGCTGTATCCGGACGCGCGTCCTTCTGGCAACCTTGCATCATGAAAATGGCCTGCGTCCTGCTGCTTCTCGCGATGCTATGTGCTTCGTCTTTCGCCGGTGCGGACGAGGATGGCCTGAGCCCGGCCGCCAACACCGCCTTCCTGGCGGCCAATGCCGTCAAGTTGGGCACCGTCACGCGGCCCAGCGGGCTACAGTATCGCGTCCTGCGCAATGGCACAGGCCGGCGGCCTGCCGGCAATGACGTGGTGCGGCTGGCTTATGGCATTCGCTTGATCAACGGCAGTCTGGTGGACAGCACCACGCCCGTGCTGCCCGCCACCCTGGCGATGAACAGCGTCTCTTTGGCCGGGCTGGCCGAAGCCTTGTCCTTGATGCATGCGGGCGACCGCTGGCAGCTGGTTATCCCGGCCAATCTGGCCTTTGGCGGGCGTGGCGCAATAAATGGCGCGGTTCCGCCCAACCAGACTCTGTTGATGGATTTGACCTTGGTTTCGGTTGCGCCGCCGCAGCCGGGACAAACGATGAGCGAGAATCCGTTTTCGGTCTGGAGCAATGGCCGGGAAAACGGCGCGGCGCTCACCATCCGTCCGTAGCGAGGATACGGATCAGACCCTTTTACAGCAGAGCGGGTTTCAGCCGGTAATGGTTGACGCCCCAGGATTGGCCCTGGTTGAAGCCGAAACTTTCGGCGGTGGCCAGGAAGAACATCCGCCAGCGCCGCCGCCAGACCGCTGCATCCGCGCCATAGACGCGGGCCAGGATCGGATCGATCCGCGCCCGGTTGGCATCGAACAGGGCCAGCCATTGCAAGGCGGTGCGCTGGTAATGGACGCCGCTCCAGCGCCATTCCTCTTCGACGGTGAACAGGTCGGAGAATTGGCGGATCAATCCCACCGTCGGCATGATGCCGCCGGTGAAAAAATGCCGGCCCATCCAGTCGTCGGGATCGCGCCAGTCATAATAGGCCGGCCGGTGGCGGTGGGTGAAGATGTGCAGGAACAGCCGCCCTTCCGGCTTCAGCCAGGTGCGGGCGCGCGATAGCAGAGCGTGCCAGTTGGCCATGTGTTCGAACATCTCCACCGACACTATCCGGTCGAAAACCTTGGCGGTGGCAAAGTCGTTCATGTCGGCGGTGATGACGGTAAGATTGGCCAGGCCGCGGGCGCGCGCCTGCGCTTCGATATAGAATCGCTGAGGGGCGGAATTGGAAACCGAGGTGATGCGGGCGGTGGGAAATTTCTCCGCCATGGTGAGCGACAGCGAGCCCCAGCCGCAGCCCAGTTCCAATATCTCCTGTCCCTCGGCCAGTCCCGCATGCGCCATGGTCTCGGCCAGCGCAAAGACCTCGGCCTCACCCAGGCTTTCCCCTCCGCCGGGATAAAAGCAGCTGGAATATTTCCGGTGCGGTCCCAGGAACAATGCGAAGAATTCAGGCGGCAACTCGTAATGCTGGCGATTGGCGGCATCGGCATGCTCGGCGATCGGGCGCTGCGCCATGGCGCGGGCAAAGGCCTCGTCGGTGTCCGGCGGCGTCACCTGGCCGTCATTGGCGGCAATCACCCGGCGCATCCCGGCGCGGATGACGAAGTCGGGCAGGGTGTAGCGCTCGGCAAGGCTGGCGGCGGCGGCGGCGAACGGCATTTGCTCCCTCTTGCACGGCATACGAAACCGCAGGGCGAATGGATCATTCCCCCAAAACGGGTTTCCTCGCCAGGGCGCGGCAACTGCCCGGCGAACCGGACAATGCAGGCTATTTTAATGCCGCGCCATCGCCCGTTCGATGGTCTCCAGCAATATGCCTTCCTCGAATGGCTTGGCCAGGGTTTCGTCGGCGCCCAGCGTATGCGCGGTCTCAAGATAACCCGGCCGGAAGCCGCAGCCGCCACCCGACATGGCGATGATGGACATCGACGGGAACTGTCTGCGGATGACCTGAATGGCCTCAATGCCGTCGGTGCCGGACATGATGATATCGGTGATCACAAGATCGAACGGGTGCGCGCCGATATATTCCAGGGCCTGGCCGCCGCCCTCCGCCAGGGTGACGGTATGTCCGTGGGCCTGCAGCAAGGCCGCGAGGCTGTCGCTGACCACCACATCATCGTCAATTACGAGTATCCGAAGTCCGGCACTGGCCATCTCTGCTTCTCCGTCCGGGTGAGGCGGATACGCAACTGGTGACGCCGGCCATTATGGTCGGTGATGAAGAAGCGGGCAATCGCGGGCCGCAGAAAACCTTGCTTCCGACACAGGGAACCAAAATCAGCAAGGCGAAATGTGACGGCCGCTATTAACGTTTGGCCGTCATACCGGCATGGATATGAACGGGTTTTCTGCCGGACGTGGGCGGATCCTTGGCCCCGCCCGGCATTATTTTGATCGCGACATGGTAAAAACAAGGGTGCGGCCTCTTTGCGTTAGCGAGGTGCGCCAGCAGCCGCCCGATCAGCGCACAAGAAGCAGGGGGCTTCCGTCGCCAGTCTGGATCGGCACGGCGATGGGCTGTAACTTGTCGATCGCGTCGTGCACGCTCGCCACGTCGGGTGTTTCGATGAGCGTGGCCAGATGCGCTGAGACGGCAGGCGTTGCGTAGGATGTGCCCGTGACATTGGCATAGCCGCCGGGAAGATTGGCGGCGCGCACATTGACGCCTTGGGCCGCATAGCGGGCATAGCCGCGATTGGCGTCTATCTGCAAGTTGCCGCGCGCGTCCACCGAGGTCACGGCAATGACGCCCGGATATGCCGCTGGGTAATTGGGCGGCGCCGCGGGGCCATCATTGCCGACGGGTGCAACCAGGGCATGACCGCTGGCCAAGAAGGCCTTTACCGCCGCCGCCAGCAGCGCATTGGGAGGACCGGCCAGGCTGATATTGGTCACGGCGATCTTGTTGGCGGCCATCCAGTTCAGCGCGCGCGCAATGTCGGCCGCGCTTCCGCCATTGGCGGCGCCACCGAACACGTCGGCGGCAAAGAGCTTGCCCGCCGGAAGATAGCCAGAAAAACCGCGTTCCTTGCCCACCAAGAGTGATGCAATGGCGGTGCCATGACTGGATCCTGGCGCGCCGGCCTTGCCGGCAAATTCTTGTGCGGTGATATCGGCGTGCGATAGGGCGGGATGCTGTCTCTCAATGGCGCCATCGATCATCCCGATGCGAACACTCGCCGCCGAAAGAGGCATGATCGATTCGGCGCCGTCGCTCTGGCGGTCACCCGCCGGATTGTAGATATGGGCGTAGTCATAGACGCCCTGCGGATCAGCCTGACGCAGGGCATTCAACGCGCTGACCGCATCCATGCCATTGGGCGCGCGCAGAGTGACGCTGGACAGGCCCAGCGCATCCAATTGATCGCGCCCGGCGACCGAAAAGCCGAATTGGCGAGCAATGGCAAGACTGGCGTCGCTGGGTGAGACGGCAAGGACCTGGTTGCGCACCACGGCCGCGCCGCGATCGTCCCGGCCAAGCAGACGCGCGCTGTCGGCCGGTCTGCCGACCAGGTCGCGCGCAGTTTGGACCGTATTGTGCAGATCCTGGTCCAGCCGGCCCGTGGCCCTGTTGATGGTGCCCCAGGAATTGTTCAATGGCGTGTTCAGGGGCGTGTTCAGGCCGCCCGGAAGCTTGGCGCCTAGCCCGCCTCCCAGCCCCCCAAGACCAATCTGTGCAAGGGCAGCGCCGGACAGCAGCACAAGCAGGCCTGCCGCCAGAATTATCCTTAATTTATTCAAGGGCCTAACGACCTCTTTTCTCCGCCTGCCCTAATAACGCCGCGGGTCTGGCTTTTGCTGCAGCAGAATAAAATTCAAATGCGGGAAGAAAATGGCGCTGCCGCCGTTAGGACGTCCTGACATGGACGCGTCATTGGACACCATCCGTCACCAGATGGTGCAGCTGTTGCCGCGGCTGCGCCGCTTTGCCATCGTGCTCACCGGTTCGCCCGCCGATGGCGATGATCTGGTGCAGGACACGGTGGAACGGGCGCTGAAGAATTTGCATGCCTGGGAACCGGGCACGCGGCTGGATAGTTGGATGTTTCGTATCGCCAAGAACCGCTTTATCGACAATTGCCGCTCCGCCAGCCGCGCAAAAACGGTCACCATAGATGCGGCGGACGACGCTGCCGCATTGGACGGCGAACAGGCGATGCAATCGCATCTGGCTTTCCAGGATACGGCCGCCGCGCTGCAGACCCTGCCGGCGGAACAGCGCCAAGCGGTCGCTCTGGTGCTGGTGGACGGCCTGTCCTATCGCCAGGCTGCCGACATTCTGGAGATTCCCATAGGCACCTTGACCAGCCGGATATCGCGCGCGCGTCAGGCCTTGCTGACGGCGCTGGAAGGTTGAAATGGACCACGAGACTCTCGATGCCTTTGTCGATGGGGAATTGCCGCAACAGGAGATGGCGCGCATTGCCGCGTTGCTGGAAAGTCAGCCCGAGTTGAAGGCCTATGTCCTGAAGCAGGAGCAGCTGCGCGCCGCGCTCCGTTTTGAAGAGGTACTGCGTCAGCCGCCGCCATCGCGATTGGTAGAGACAGCCCAACAGGCGCCGGTGTCCTGGCAATGGCGCTTGCAAGCCGTGCTGGGACGTCGCTTTGTCTCGCGCTCGCTGGTTCCAGCCGCAACGGCCTTGCTGGCAGGACTGATTATCGGAACGACAACATCCGGTGGCGATCTTGTGTTGTCCCAGGGACAAATGCTGGCGCGGGGCAATCTCGCCCAAGCGCTGGACACCAAACTTGCGTCTTCCGGTTACAGCGGCGAAGGCCCGCGTATCGGCATCAGCTTCCGCGAGCGCGGCGGAAAGGATTGCAGGACGTTTGCCTCGGCAGGCCAGGCCGGACTCGCCTGTCATCAGAATGGCGACTGGGTGATCGGCACTTTGGTGGCGCAATCGCCTGAATCGGGCGGAACCTATCGTATGGCAGGATCCGAAATGCCGGATGCGGTGCGCCGCGCGGTGGAAGCCACCATTCAGGGCGCGCCTTTTGACGCGATAGCGGAAGCACAAGCGCGCGCCGACGGCTGGACCGGAAAATAGTTCCGGCAATTTTTCTCGTGCCGCGCGGAAGAAACCTCGCCGCGCATCGTTGGGGAGATGACGGCCCGGATGCGGGCTCAAAGCGAAAGGAATATCCCATGAAGATGATGCGCAGCATTGCATTCGGTACAGCCCTGCTTGGCGGCGTCCTGCTGGTCTCCGGATCCGCCTCCGCCCAGTTGCTTGGCGGGCGGGGCGGGCTAGGTGGTGGCGTTGGCGGCATAATGGGCGGCCTGGGCGGACAAGGGGGCTTCAATCACGGTGTGACGGGCATGGGTTCGGGCGGCATTGCGGCCCAACCCAATTTTTCGCGCGCTACCAATCGTGCAAGCTCCACCAGCGGCGCGGCCGAAAAGACCGCGAATGGCAGCGCAGGCCAAGCCGAACAACGCAGCAGCGGATTGGCCGGCGGCCTGTTCGGCAGCGCACCTTCCGGCACTGCATCCGGTGACGCCCATGCCCGCGCTGGCGGTGTGGAGTTCGGCGCCGGCGGCAGCGCCGACAGCAGCACAGCTGCCAACGCATCTTCGAATGCCGCTTCGAATGCTGCGGGGCGGGGAATGTCTGGCGTCAATAGTGCCGTCGGCCGTGGTGAAGACGCCGCCAACAGTGCCGTAACAAGAGCAAGCGATACCGCAAACAGCGCGTCGATTGACGCGGGCGGTTCAGCGGGCGCTTCCGCCAACCGCAATTCGTCGCAGAGTAGTGCCCCTCAATGAGCGCGAGACCCGCCGGACGTTCCGGCGGGTCTTTCACGCTTGTCAGGCCAAGCTGGTCCGGTACAGCTGCTCAGCGGAGTCCGGGCCATTCGGCTTTCACCTGCTGAACAAATTGTATGACCGGAAAGGCGCGGCTGTTTTGCGACCCTGATGCCGTGTTCCAACTGGCCGTCATGCAGCGAAATCGAATAGCTGCTATTGGCGCTCCCCCAGCCGCTCCCCCATATATTCCCAGTAAAGCGTCCCTTCACCAAAATCATTACGGATATGAGGAAAAATGGTGGGCGCGAGAGGGATTGAACCTCTGACCCCTCCCGTGTGAAGGGAGTGCTCTCCCGCTGAGCTACGCGCCCGCCTGGCAGCGGAGGTGCCGGCTATAGGGGACGCGGGTTGGGGCCGTCAAGCCGGGCGGTCCCCGGCCGGGAACAGCAGCCTAAAGCAGCCCCAAGTCGCGCAAGGCGCCGGGCAATTGGGCGAATTCGTCCAGCACCATGTCCGCGCCCAGATCCTTTGCCGGCACCGGGGTGAAACCATAGGACATCAGGATACAAGTCGCCCCCGCGGCCCGCGCGGTATTGAGATCGGTAATAGAGTCGCCGATCATCACCGGGGCGCCGCCATGGTCTTTGGCGGTATCCGCGACCACGTCATGAAAAATTCGCGGATCGGGTTTGGTATAGGGCTTGCGGCCCGCGCCATAGACCGACGTGAAAAGCCCATCCAGATTCAATCGCGGTAAGAGCAGGTCGGTCAGTTCCTGGGGCTTGTTGGTCAAAACGCCCAGTCGTGCGCCCTGCGCGCTCAGCTGGGTCAATGTCTCGGCCACCTGGGGGAACAGGCGCGTGCCGTCGGCGATATGGCTGCGGTAATGGGCAAGAAATATCTCGATCAGCGGGGGCAATTCCGCCTGTGCCACCGGGGCGCCGCTGGCCTCCATGGCCTGGGTGATCAGGGCCACCGCCCCGAACCCCACCATATGGCGCAAATGGTCCAGATCCAGCCGGGGCCGCCCCCGGGCGGCCAGGACGGCATTGGTGGCGCCCAGCAGGTCGGGGGCGGTATCGGCCAGGGTGCCGTCCAGGTCAAATATCAGTATGGGCGGAGAGGGAGGAAATTGGGGCATGAATTAAGGAATCATCCTTTACTATGAGGGCAATATACCGTCGCAAATCGTCATTTCATCTTTTTCTCTCAAGGCATTACCGGAAACGCCCATGTCGAAGGCCGCCATTATTCTCGCTGCCGGTCAAGGCACACGGATGAAATCCGCGTTGCCCAAGGTACTGCACAAGGTGGCGGGCCTGCCGCTGCTGGGCCATGTTGTGGCCGCTCTCAAAGGCGCGGGCGTGGACAAGATTGTGGTCGTGACCTCGGCCGCGGGTGAAGAGGTTCGCGCCTACGCCAAGGCGCAGGGCGCGGAATGCGTCATCCAGCACGAACAGCTGGGCACCGGCCATGCCGCGGCCACCGCCCAGGGCGCACTGGCGGATTTTTCCGGCACCTTGCTGGTGGTCAATGGCGACATGCCGCTTATTACCGGCGATACGATCCGCGAATGCCTCAAGGCGCAAAGCCGCACCGGACTGGCGCTGCTGGCCGTCGACGCCGCCGATCCCGGCGCTTACGGAAGGGTGCTGCTGAGGCCGGACGGCCATCTCAACCGGATCGTCGAATTCAAGGATGCGGTGGGATCGGAGCGCGCCGTCACCCTGTGCAATGCGGGCTGCTATGCCGCCGATGCGAAAGACTTCTTCCGCTGGGCGGCGGCGCTGAACAACAACAATGCCCAAAAGGAATATTACCTCACCGACGTTCCCCAACTGGCACGGGCTGATGGTGTGGCCTGCGCCATCGGTTTGACCGATGAAGTTTCGGTCCTGGGAGTCAATAGCCGCGCCGAACTGGCGCAAGCCGAGGATAAGTTTCAGGAACGCACCCGCGCCCGTCTGCTCAAGGACGGCGTCACCATGACGGCGCCGCAGACGGTGTTTTTCGCCCACGACACGGTGGTCGAGAATGACGTGGAGATCGAACCTTTTGTGGTGTTCGGTCCCGGCGTGACGGTCAGGTCGGGGGCGCGGCTGCGCAGCCATTCGCACCTGGAGGGCGCCATGGTTGCGGGCGGCGCGATCATCGGTCCTTTTGCCCGTCTGCGGCCGGGCGCCGACATCGGCGCGGGCGCGCATATCGGCAATTTCGTGGAAGTGAAGAATACGGTGATCGAGAAGGGCGCCAAGGCCAATCACCTCAGCTATCTGGGCGATGCCAGGGTGGGCGCGGGCGCCAATATCGGCGCGGGCACCATCACCTGCAATTATGACGGCTTCACCAAGGCGAAAACCGATATCGGCGCGGGCGCCTTCATCGGTTCGGATACCGCCCTGGTGGCGCCGGTCAAAATCGGCGACGGCGCCATCACGGCGGCCGGCTCGGTGATTACCCAGGATGTCGCGGCGGACGCCTTGGCGGTCGCGCGCGGCACGCAAATCGAAAAGACCGGCTGGGCGCGGGATTTCCGCGCGCGGCAGAAGGCCAAAAAGCAAACGGAGAGCAAGTAATGTGCGGCATTGTCGGTATCGCGGGCACGCGGGACGTGGCGCCCATTATTCTGGAAGCGCTCAAGCGCCTGGAATATCGCGGCTATGACTCCGCGGGCATCGCCACCTTGGATCAAGGCGCCATCGATCGCCGCCGCGCGCCCGGCAAGCTCAGTAAGCTGGGCGTGGTGCTGGAAGAAAAGCCGCTTCACGGCTATACCGGCATCGGTCATACCCGCTGGGCGACGCATGGCGCGCCGACGGAAGCCAACGCCCATCCCCATGCCACCGCCCAGGTCGCCATTGTCCATAACGGCATCATCGAGAATTTCCGCGAGCTTAAGGCCGAACTGACCGCCAAGGGCCACAAGTTCGAATCCGAGACTGACAGCGAGACCGCGGCGCATCTTGTCACCCAGCTGATGAGCGAAGGCCTGGCGCCCGACGCGGCGGCCAAGGCTGCCGTGGCACGGCTGACCGGCGCCTATTCCATCGCCATGATCTTCAGGAACCATGACGGATTGCTGGTGGGCGCGCGCCGGGGCGCGCCGCTGGCGGTGGGTTATGCCGATCAGGAAGCCTATATCGGCTCCGACGCCTTTGCGCTGGCGCCCTTCACCAACCGCGTTTCCTATCTGGAAGAAGGCGATGTGGTGGTGATCCGGGGGGCCGAGGTCGCGATCTTCGACGCCGAGGGGCGTCCCGCCAACCGCGAGATCAAGATCACTTCGGCCTCCGCCGCGCTGGTGGACAAGGCCGGCCATTCCCACTTCATGGCCAAGGAAATCCACGAACAGCCGGAAGTGGTCAGCCACACCCTGGCGCATTATCTGGATCCGGCCGGTCCGGTGGTGCGCCGCCTGGGTGTCGGTCTGCGCGAGACCCTGGCCCAGGCCTCGCGTATGACCATATCGGCCTGCGGCACCGCCTATTATGCCGGCATGGTGGGCAAATACTGGTTCGAGAAATTGGGCCGGCTGGGCGTGGAAATCGACGTGGCGTCGGAGCTGCGCTACCGCAATCCGGTCTATCCGGAAAATGGCGCGGCGCTGTTCGTGTCGCAGTCGGGCGAAACCGCCGACACATTGGCGGCGCTGCGCGACGCCAAGGCCAAGGGCCAGACCACCATCGCGGTGGTGAATGTGGCCGAATCCAGCATCGCACGCGAGGCCGACATCGTTCTGCCCACCTATGCCGGCCCCGAAATCGGCGTGGCTTCGACCAAGGCCTTCACCTGCCAGCTGGCGGCGCTGGCCTCCTTCGCCATCGCGGCGGGGGTGGCGCGCGGCAATCTCAGCGAAACCGATGAAAAACGGCTCTGCGCCTCGCTGCTGGAGACACCGCGCCATATGGCGGAATTCCTCAAGCAGGAACCGGCGATCAAACAAGTGGCCGAGGAGGTCGCCAAGGCGCGCGACGTTCTTTACATGGGCCGCGGTGCGTCCTATCCGCTGGCCTTGGAAGGGGCGCTGAAGCTCAAGGAAATTTCCTATATCCATGCCGAAGGCTATGCCGCCGGCGAGATGAAGCACGGTCCCATCGCATTGATTGACGAGGCGGTGCCGATCATTGTCATCGCCCCGCATGACGTGCATTTCGAAAAGACCATTTCCAACATGCAGGAAGTGATGGCGCGCGGCGGCAAGGTGCTGCTGATTTCGGATAGCGACGGTATTGCCGCGGCCGGCAAGGTCTGGGCCTCGATCGAAGTGCCCAAGACCAACGCTTTCATCACGCCCTTGCTCTATGCCGTTCCCGTGCAGTTGCTGGCTTATTATGCCGCACTGGCGAAGGGCACCGATGTGGACCAGCCGCGTAACCTCGCGAAATCGGTCACCGTCGAATAGCCGCGAGCCAGAGGCGAGCGGCCGGGAATTGAGAGGCTCCGCGCGTTGCCAGGCTGCCGCTAGCAACCCTGCCCGTTGATACGCTGCCGCTATCGACCCCAAAAATCCTCGCCGCGTGATATTGGCTTTGTGGCGACCGGCCATTATGGTCCTTCGCCATGCCCGATCAGAACACTCTCAAGCGCGCCGTTGCCGCCATGGCTTTGCAGTATGTCCAGGCCGGGATGAAGCTGGGCCTGGGCTCCGGCTCCACCGCCGAGATTTTTGTCGAATTGCTGGCGGCGCATCCGTCGGCCAAAGACCTGACCTGCGTGCCGACCTCCGAACGTACCGCCGCGCTGGCCCGCAAACTGGGTTTGACCCTGGCGGAGTTGGACGATGCCGCGCCGCTGGACCTGACCGTCGATGGCGCCGACGAAGCCGACCGCAACCTCAATCTGATCAAGGGCGGCGGCGGCATGCTGCTGCGGGAAAAGATCGTCGCGGCGGCCTCGCGCCAGATGGTGGTGATCGTCGATGTGTCCAAGCTGGTGGCAAGGCTGGGCAAATATCCGTTGCCGGTGGAAGTGGTGGTGTTCGGCCACAAATCCATCGCGGCGCGGCTGGGAACGGCACTGGCCGCTGCCGGCTATGCGCAAGTTCCCATGACCTTACGCCAGCGCAATGGCGCGATTTTCAAGACCGACAGCGGCAATGTGATCTATGACATCGCTTTTGGCGCGATCGAAGATGCGCCGCGCTTGGCGGCGGTGATTTCAGCCGTGCCCGGCATTGTCGAACATGGGTTGTTCATCGGCATCGCCACGACGCTGTTGATTGCCAGGCCCGGTAACATCGAAATCATTTCGCGATAGGTCCCCATGCTTCGACAGTCGTTAGCGACAGCCTAGTGTCCCGATTCCGAAATTCGCTTGATCTCCATATCGATTCCGGGCGAATTTCGGAATCGAAGGGCACTAGCAAATCATGGAATCTCGTGTCGTTTTGGTTTCGAAGTTCGCCCGGAGCCTGATATCAGCCATATGGCGAACTTCGAAACCACGACACGAGTGCGGCCAGCACGCGGATTCTTTTTTCTCCTCGCCCTGAGCTGGAGCGAGCGGCGGGGGAGAACGATTTTCCAATGAAATTCGACTACGACCTCTTTGTCATCGGCGGCGGCTCCGGCGGTGTGCGCGCCAGCCGCATGGCGGCGCTGGCAGGCGCGAAAGTGGCACTGGCCGAGGAATGGCGGATGGGTGGCACCTGCGTCATTCGCGGCTGCATTCCCAAAAAGCTTTTGGTCTATGCCAGCCAGTTTTCCGAAAACATCCAGGACGCCGCCGGTTACGGTTGGGATTTCGGTCAGGCGCGCTTCGACTGGCCGGCCCTGATCGCCAACAAGGACAAGGAGATCGCCCGGCTGGAGGGCATCTACACCAGCAATGTCCAGAAGGCCGGTGTCACGATTTATCAGGACCGCGCGGTGTTCGAGGATCCGCATACCTTGCTGCTGCTCAATGCCGGCAAGCGCATCACGGCGGAAAAGATCCTGATCGCCACCGGCAACCGGCCCACGCGAGAGATGGGCACCAGCCATGTCACACCCGGCGGCGATCTTTGCATCACCTCCGACGAGGCCTTCCATCTCAAAGAGCTTCCCAAGCGCATCCTGATCGCTGGCGGCGGCTATATCGCGCTGGAATTCGCCCATATTTTTCACGGCTTGGGCAGTCATGTCTCGCTGGTCTATCGCGGCGACAAGCCCTTGCGCGGCTTTGACGACGACATGCGCGATGCCCTGTGCGAATCGATGCAGCAGCGCGGGCTGGACGTGCTGTTGGGATGCGAATTCGCCAAGGTGGAAAAACGCGGCTCTGTCCTGCATGCCGAAACCAACAAGGGCGCGACGATCGAATGCGACCAGATCATGCTGGCGATCGGCCGCATGCCCAACACGCTGGCGCTGCATGTCGAAAAAGCGGGCGTCGAATTGGGCAAGCGCGGCGAAGTGAAAGTCGACGAATATTCCCGCACCAGCGCATCCCATATCTATGCCGTGGGCGATGTCACCGACCGGCTGCAATTGACCCCGGTGGCGATTCACGAAGCCATGTGCTTTGTCGAAACCGCTTTCAAAAACAATCCCACCAGGCCCGATCACATCCATGTCCCCAGCGCGGTGTTCACCACCCCGGAACTGGCGGCGGTCGGCCTGACCGAGGCCAAGGCGCTGGCGAAAGGCCACGCCATCGATGTCTACAAATCCACCTTCAAGCCGCTGCTGCACACGCTGGGCGGGCGCCCCGTTCGCACCCACATGAAGCTGATCGTGGACACAAAGACCGACAAGGTGCTGGGCTGTCATATCTTCGGCGACCATGCCGCCGAGATCATTCAGATCGTGGCGGTGTGCCTGAAAATGGGCGCCACCAAAAAGGACTTTGACGGCACCATCGCCCTGCACCCCACCGCGGCCGAGGAACTGGTCACCCTGCGGAGTAAAAGTTATTCGAAGGCGCCGTAAGGTTTAGTGGATGCCCGCCGCGGCTACAGCTATGGCGGCACGCTTGCTTTCACGGCCCTTCTCGAAACTGCCGACGTCGAAATAGACCGTCTTGGTGGAGACCGAAAGGTTGCCAAATCCGCTGCGGATCGCAATGCCCTGCACCACATCATAGAAGCGCCCGTTGCTGCCACGCACTTCGGTCTGGCGGGATTTTATCTGGATATGGCGATTGGCCAGCACGTCCATTTCCTCGCGCAAGGTGCTGACAATATACGCCGAATCCATGCTGTTGCCATCGCCGCTGTCCATCAGCGAATGGATCAGGCCATCGGCTATGTTCTGCTCGATCCGCGATTTCGCCCGGTCGGTGTCCGCCAGACAATCGGCGCGGATCGCATGGGCGGCGTCGATCAGGAAATCGATTTTCAAGACCTGTTCGGTCTTGTCCAGCGCCGTCGCGCAATCCTTGCCCTTGGCTGCGAGGTTGGCCTGGTCGAGCAGGCTGCCCAGCTTGCCATCGTAGAAATCCCAGCCTTCGCTATAGACATATTCGGCCCTGAGTGCGGTGTAATCGATCTTCTCGCCCGCAGTGGCGCGGCGAACCAGGTCGGCATAGGCATTCTGATGCTGCTTGCGCTGGTCTGCGATGGCCGCCTGCTGCGTGGCATCTATGTCGCGATTGCCAGATGCGTGCCGGCTGCAGCTGTTGTTGGACCAGTCGGCTTCGAAGTGATCGCCGCTGAACTTTATGGTCCCCTGGGATACGTTCGCCACCACAATGCTGCCGTTTCCGTCAGCATCCACTTTGCCGGTGACGCCCACAATGTTTTTGGGTCTCCTGACCTGGCCTTGGACATCGCCACCCGCGACCAGCAGAGTCATGGTGCTGGTGAAGTTGCATTTGCCGACCGCCGGAATGTCTGCGAACCATTTGCCGTCGAAGGGCGCAGCGGCGGCGGGCGCCATCGGCAGACCCAAAAACAGCAGTCCAGCAGCCACCAGAAAGCCGATTGCAATACGCATGTCTCCCTCCAAATATTTATGGTGCTATCGGTTTGCAGAATTGCCCGTGAAAAGAACGGCGGGGAAAATTGCAACGGTTTGGTTTTCCAGCAGGGCGCGGGGATTGTAGGTGACATCGTCATCCTGCGCGGTGCGTGTGATTTTGGTGCGATGTGCCGCCACGGCGTTGGCGGGGCGTGGCAGGGGCGCCGGAATGCTGTTGCGGGGGGCATTGGCGATGGGTCCATGTACGGCCGCAGGAATATGCAGCGGCAGACGGCTTGCGGCGGGCGAGACGGCGGCGTGCGCGCCGGCAACGATCAACGCGGCCGGTAGGATCGCGCCCACCGCGGCCCGCCGCGCCGTTACGCTCAGGTGTCGCTCCCGGCCTTCGCTGAGAATGCGCTCGACGCGCCAGTGAATGTCGGGGCCTTTCGCCATCGCGACCTGGATCGGCAGGCCATGGGCGCGCTGTGAAACCTCCACGAGGATCTCGGCATAGCCGGTGCGGTCGTCAAGGCACCGGATTGCAGCTTCATCGCTGGCGGCTTCCGCCAGCGCGCATAGCCGTGCCTGCAGCCACCAGGCAAAGGGACTGAACCAGAACACAATGCGATACAAATTCGCGAGCAATTGAATAAAGAAATCGCCGCGTCCGACATGGCTGTCCTCATGCGCCAGAACCGCCAGCAGCTTGTTGCGCGGCCAGCGCGCGTAATCGGCGGGCAGCAGGATGCAGCGGCCCAGGGTCATCGGCCCGGAGATGGCGGCGCTGGTGCGAATGGCGCGCCCAGCTGCCCAAGGCGCGGCAATAGGGGTCGCCGTGCGGTACAGCCGCGCGGTCAGCAGCAGTCCGGTGGCGAGCCGTGTCAGCTGGATCGCCACGGCCAGCGCATAGACCGACCAAAAAAGCGGCGTGATATGATGAAACAGCCATTCCACTCCGGAAAGAGATGCGGCGCCGGCAGGGACCAGGGCCACGCCGTTACCTCTGCTCAGCAGTGTGATGACGTGCCCGGGTTCCGGCGCCAGGCTTTGCGCCGCGGCACTATGCGCGAAAGCGACGTGGGGCAGCGGCAACGCCAGCCAGCTGGGCACTTCCGCGCGCAGCAGCGGCATCGCCAGCGCTGCGAGCAGCACGGTGGTCCAGATCATGATTTCGGCGCGGGCGTCGCGCAGACGTGCCAGCTTCAGCAGAAACGCCACTGCCAGGCCCAGCAAAGCGGCGCGCAAGGCCGCATCCATCAGCAGGATGAGGGGCGCGCTCATTTTTTCCTCGCTTTGGCTTTGGCGATCTTGTCGGACAAGGTCTGCAGCTGTTTGGGGTCGAGTGCCGCATTGTCGACCATTCCCACCAGTACTTCTTCCAGCGAGCCGTTGCAGAACCAGTTGACGATGCGCTGCACCGCCTTGGCGGCGACTGCCCCGCGCTGCTCGGCTGCGACGAAATGAAAAGTGCGGCCCTCCACGGTATGGGTGACGTAGCCCTTGTCCTCCAACCGGCGCAAAACGGTGCGCACGGTGGATTCCTTCAGCGGCTTGGCCAGGTGCTCGCGCACGGTTTCGGCCGTGATGGGACCGTGACCCCAGACGATTTGCATCACTTCATGCTCGAGTTCGCCAAGATCGGGCAGGTCGTCGGCCAAATATGCCTCCTATAGTGCTACAGACCGTAGCATATACTTTCGAGGTTACAAGAGGGATGGCATGAAAAGCCCGCAATCCTGTCCGTTCACCAGCGGGCAAGCAGATTGCTGGTAAACCGGCGAGGCTTCCCCTATACCCGGGGCCCTATTTTTAAAGGAGTGCCGCGTGGCCCAGAGCTGGACCCCGCAAAGTTGGCAGGAAAAACCCGCCCGTCAGATGCCGGATTATCCGGACAAGGCGGCGCTGGAGCGCGTCTTGGCGCAGCTCAAGACCCATCCGCCACTGGTGTTCGCGGGCGAGGCCCGCAATCTGCAGGCTGCGCTGGGCCAGGTGGCCGAAGGCAAGGCTTTCCTGCTGCAAGGCGGGGATTGCGCCGAGAGCTTCGCCGAATTCCATCCCGACAATATCCGCGACACCTTCCGCGTGCTGCTGCAGATGGCGGTGGTGCTGACCTTTGCCGCCGGGGTGCCGGTGGTGAAAGTGGGCCGCATCGCCGGCCAGTTCGCCAAGCCGCGCTCCGACGATTTCGAAAAGCAGGGCGATGTCACTTTGCCGTCCTATCGCGGCGACAACATCAATGGCGGCGAGTTCACGCCGAGCGCGCGCATTCCCGATCCGCAGCGTCTGCTGCAGGCCACGGCCCAGTCGGCGGCGACCCTGAATTTGCTGCGCGCCTTCGCGCAAGGCGGCTATGCCGACCTGCACAATGTCCATCGTTGGATGTTGGGTTTCATAACGGACTCGCCGGCCGGCGAACAATATAAAGGTCTCGCCCAGCGTATTTCTGAAACGCTGGAATTCATGGCGGCCTGCGGCATTACGTCGGACTCGGTGCCGCAATTGCGCGGCACCGATTTCTATACCTCGCACGAAGCGCTGTTGTTGCCTTACGAGCAGGCGATGACCCGCGTCGATTCCACCAGCGGCGACTGGTACGACACATCCGCCCACATGCTGTGGATCGGCGACCGCACCCGCCAGCTCGACGGCGCCCATGTCGAATTCATGCGCGGCATCAAAAATCCCATCGGCCTGAAATGCGGCCCCAGCCTGGAACCCGACGATCTGTTGCGCCTGATCGCGGCCCTCAATCCCGGGAATGTTCCTGGCCGCCTGACCCTGATCGCCCGCTTCGGCGCCGACAAGGTGGCCGAGAAACTGCCTCCGCTGATCCGCGCCGTAAAGCGCGAAGGCGCCAAGGTGGTGTGGTCGTCCGATCCCATGCACGGCAACACTATCAAGCTCCAGTCGGGCTACAAGACGCGGCCTGTCGAAAGGGTGCTGGAAGAAGTGCGCAGCTTTTTCGCCATCCACCGCGCCGAGGGCACCCACGCCGGCGGCGTGCATTTTGAAATGACCGGCCAGAACGTCACCGAATGCCTGGGCGGCGCCCAGGGATTGAAGGAAATCGATCTGCAGGACCGTTATCAAACCGCTTGCGACCCGCGCCTCAATGCCAGCCAGGCGCTGGAGCTGGCCTTCCTGATCGCCCAAGGTATCCGCGACGAACGGATGAAACTTGCTGGGGTGAAGAGCGGCGCGCTTAGCGCGTGAGCAGGTTTTCGGTAGTCGAAATCGTCCACTGGACGATTTCGTGGCCTTCGGCCAACCTACCTCAAGGACCTGTGAAAGCGATGAACGCCGCGAGCTTGGGCGAGCGGCTAGGGGACTGAGTCAAAATCATGGGGATGGCCAGACTTTTAGCAAAAGGCTGGATCGTCTTTTGCCTCTTCGCGGCCGCCCATGCCTTGCGGCTCAATCTGATGCAGGGCCGGTCGCTGGGCGCGTCGCTGCCCGGCATCGGCATCTGCGCCCTGTTGTTCATCGCCATGGGCCTGTTGTTCGTGGGCGGGTTCGGCGCCTCGGCGGGCCATACCGGAAAAGAGCCCTGGCTTGGCCGGCTGCGGCCGCATCACCTGATCCCCGGTTTCGACGAATCCGTGTTCATCGTCTTCGTCATCTTAAGTTTTCTCAACCAGGCTTTTTTTGCGCCCGCCAATATGGATCGCTACACGGTGGGGCACCTGCCGGATCCGATCTTTCGCGCCGTGGACGAATTGCAGGCTGCGATCTATTTCGTGGTGCCGGGCCAGCGGGCACTGGTTTCCGTGCTGGAAGTTTGCACCATGGATGGCGGGCGGGTTTTCGCCGCTGCCTTTGCCTGGCTTTTGGCCGGGATCTATCTCGCCAGCGCGGCGTCGCGGCTGAAACTCCAGGCCGGATTGATCCGGCTGGAAGCCAGCGACCGCCCCCAGATTTTGGGTCCCACCTTGCGCGCCTTCCTGTTTGGCATCGTGGCGGTGGTGAGTATCCAGTTCCTGTTTGTCGGCTCGGCCTATCCTTGGCTGCATTGCAGCGCCTTTGCCGACGTCACCGGCGCGCTGTTGATCGGGCTGGCGCCGCTGATGCTGGCCTATCTGATCGTCGCCGCTTTGGCCTCATTGCTGGCCTCGGCACCGGAAAATACCAAGTAATATCAATTACTTATATAGTAACAAGCCGAAACATTTCTTTGCTGGCGGCTTGCCCTGGCACGGTTCCTTATAGGGGCCTCTTTCGCTTGAGGGTTCCCAATTTTGTTCTTGCGTCGCCGCGTGCCGGAAAATGGACCGCTGAAGGCTGCCGTTGTGGGCGCCGGTGTGTTCGGCCATCACCACGCCACCAAATACAAGGCTTTGAGTCACACCGGCAAAGACGTGGAACTCTTCGCCATCGCCGATCCC
>DATEIA010000268.1:0-3446 GCA_035279305.1 Rhizomicrobium sp. | reverse complement strand
CGCCGCCAAGTCTTCGCCGTTATAGAGAATGCTGCCCTGGGTGATGTCATAGCCGGCGCGGCCCGCCAGGACATAAGACAGCGTGGACTTGCCCGAGCCGTTGGGGCCCATGATGGCATGCACTTCGCCGGCACCGATTGTCAGGCTCAGGCCTTTGAGGATTTCCTTGCCGTCAACCGCGACATGCAGGTTTTTGATCTCAAGCATGACTAACCTACTGAACCTTCCAAAGAAATACCGACCAGCTTCTGCGCCTCGACCGCGAATTCCATCGGCAGCTGCTGCAGCACTTCCCGGCAAAAGCCATTGACGATCAAGGACACCGCCTCGTCCTGCGGGATGCCGCGCGCCAGGCAATAGAACAGCTGATCCTCGGCGATCTTGGACGTCGTCGCCTCATGCTCGATGCGCGCGCTTTTGTTGCGGCTTTCGATATAGGGCACGGTATGGGCGCCGCAGTCGCCGCCGATCAACAGCGAGTCGCACTGGGTGTAATTGCGCGCATTCTTGGCCTTGCCATAGACGCTGACCAGCCCGCGATAGGTGTTCTGCGCCTTGCCGGCACTGATGCCCTTGGAAATGATCCGCGAGCGGGTGTTGGCGCCCAGATGAATCATCTTGGTGCCGGTATCGGCCTGCTGAAAATGATTGGCGATGGCGATGGAATAGAACTCGCCCACGCTACCCTCGCCGCGCAGGATGCAGCTGGGATATTTCCAGGTGATGGCCGAGCCGGTTTCCACCTGGGTCCAGCTGATCTTGGACTGTTTGCCCCGGCAATCGCCGCGCTTGGTGACGAAATTGAAGATGCCGCCCAAGCCGTTCTCGTCGCCGGGATACCAGTTCTGCACCGTGGAATATTTGATCTCGGCATCGTCCAGCGCCACCAGCTCGACCACCGCGGCATGCAACTGATTTTCGTCGCGCTTGGGCGCGGTGCAGCCTTCCAGATAGCTGACATAGCTGCCTTCGTCGGCAATGATCAGCGTGCGCTCGAACTGGCCGGTCTCGCTGGCATTGATGCGGAAATAGGTGCTGAGCTCCATCGGGCAACGCACGCCCTTGGGCACATAGACAAAAGTGCCGTCCGAGAACACCGCCGCGTTCAGGGTGGCGAAGAAATTGTCGGTCACCGGCACCACGCTGCCCAGATACTGTTTCACCAGATCGGGGTAATCGCGGATCGCCTCGCTGATCGGGCAGAAGATCACCCCCGCCTCGTTGAGCTTTTCCTTGAAGGTGGTGGCGACCGAAACGCTGTCGAACACCGCATCCACCGCCACGCCGGCCAGCGCCATCTGCTCGTGCAGCGGAATGCCCAGCTTCTTGTAGGTTTCCAGCAGCTTGGGATCGACTTCGTCCAGCGACTGTTTCAGGGGCGTGTTCTTGGGCGCGGCGTAATAATAGGCGTTCTGATAGTCGATCTTGGGATAATGCACCCGCGCCCATTTGGGCTCGGTCATCGCCTGCCAGCGGCGGAACGCGCCCAGCCGCCATTCCAGCATCCATGCCGGCTCGCCCTTCTTGGCCGAGATATAACGCACCGTGTCTTCCGACAGGCCCTTGGGCGCGCGCTCCATCTCAATGTCGGTGACAAAGCCGTATTTGTACTTTTCGCCCAGTTCGGCGACCTGGCTCTTGGTTTCGGCGGCGATGCTCATGCGGCCACCTCGCGCAATTGATTTTTGGGCGCCCGTTCGCGCAGCTTGCGCAGCGATTCAATCGCGGCATTGACGTCTTCCATGCTGGAGGACCAGCCGAAGCTGGCGCGCAGGGCACAAACCGCAAGCTTATCTTCCACGCCCATGGCGGTGAGGACATGGCTGACCGCGACCTTGCCGGACGAGCAAGTCGAACCCGAACTCATCATCACGCCATCCAGATCAAGCCCGATCAACGCGGTTTCAGCTGTCAACCCCGGGATGGCGAAAGCCGAAGTGCTGCACAACCGCTCCATCTTGCTGCCGAAGAAAACAGTTTCCGGCGCCGCGGCCTTCAATGCCGCCTCGAAATGATCGCGCAAATGGGCGATGCGGGCGCGCTCGCCCGCGCCATCCGCCAGGGCATGCGCCGCCGCGCCAAAACCGGCAATGCCGGATAAGTTTTCAGCACCCCCGCGCCGGCCCTTCTGCTGACCGCCACCCACCAGCTGCGCCGCCAACGGCGCATTCTGCGCCACCAAAAGCGCGCCCACGCCCATCGGGCCGCCGAGCTTATGGCCCGACAACACCAGATAATCGCACAGCGAAAAATCGATTGCGGTCTTTCCGGCGGCAGGCACCGCATCTACCAGCAGCAAGCCGCCCGCTTCGCGCACCAGCTTGGAAACGTCAGCGATGGGCTGGATGGTTCCGGTCTCGTTGTTGGCCGCCATCACCGCCACCAAGGTGCGGCCCTTGCCTTCACGCAAAGCCACCCGTAGCCCTTCCAGATCGATCACGCCATCCGCCGTGACTGCCAGACGCGACACCCGCAGCCAGGGGAACCGCTCGGCCAGCCGGTCGGCGGTCGCCAGCACCGAAGCATGCTCGATGGCACTGACAAAAATACGGGTGATGCGAGACGCCTGACCTTCTGAAGTCTGGCCTTCCAGCGAACCCTCGACCGCGCCGAACAGAGCCAGATGATTGGACTCGGTGGCGCCGCTGGTGAAAATCACCTGATCGGCTTTGGCGCCCACCAGCGCCGCGACCTGCTCGCGCACGGAATCGATGATGGCGCGCGCAGCCCGGCCGCCGGCATGGACGGACAACGGATTGCCGCCCACCGCCAAGGCGTGGGTTACCGCCGAGAGGCACTCGGGGCGCAGCGGCGAAGTGGCATTGTGATCCAGGTAATGCATGGCTCTATGTGCTCAGGCGGCCGCGGTCTCGCTCAGGGGCGCCGCATTGATGTCATTGCAGGGCTTGGAACGGCCCAGCACCCGGCGCTCCACCACATCGGCCAACGAAACCGACGACAGGAAGACATGGATTTGCTGGCCGAGCTCTTCCCACAAATCATGGGTGACGCAACGCGCCCCGGTCTTGGTACAGCCCTTGGTGCTGCCGGTCTTGCAACGGGTGGCGGCGATGGGCTCGTCCACCGCCAGGATAATGTCGGCAATGCGCAGCTCCCCGCTGGGCCGCGACAGGCGATAGCCGCCGCCGGGGCCGCGCACGCTGGTCACAAGCCCGCCGCGCCTGAGCTTGGCGAAAAGCTGTTCCAGATAGGACAGCGAAATGTCCTGGCGGGCGGCGATATCGGCCAGCGCCACGGGGCGGGGCTCGCCCGGCATTTGGGCATTTGTGGCATTCCCGGCCAGATCGGCCATTGCCATCACCGCATAACGTCCCTTGGTGCTCAACCGCATGTCAGGTTCCCTTCGGTAAAGAGGCGTTTTTCCTTGCTTTTCGACCCCCCTCCCGGTGTAGAGAGAGCGCCAAGCCAGAAGGCACGCCTGATGG
>DATEIA010000267.1:0-7628 GCA_035279305.1 Rhizomicrobium sp. | reverse complement strand
GACGCCATCGCGGCGGCGGTGCTGGAGTGCGCCGGCCAAGCGTGATGTTAAAGCTCGTGATGGCCGAACCGTGACCATTCTTCTTGTCGGCGCCGGGCGTATGGGATCGGCCCTGCTCAAGGGCTGGCTGGATCGCGGCGTAAAATCCATCGCCGTGGTCGAGCCCAAACCGTCGGCCCAGTTGCGCAAGCTGGCCAAGGCGAAAAAGATCGCCCTGTTTGCCGCCCCGACGGCGGTCAAGCGCAAGCCATTGGTCTGCGTGGTGGCGATCAAGCCGCAAGTGCTGAAAGGCGAGGCCGTCACCCTGGCGGAATTCGCGCAGGGCGGCGCGCTGATGATTTCCATTGCGGCGGGAACTTCGATCGTTGCCTTGACTCGGGCCTGGGGCCGCAAGGCGCGCATCATCCGCGCCATGCCCAATACCCCAGGCGCCATCGGCCAGGGCATTACCGGGATTTATGCCGCCAAGGGTGTCACGGCAGCGGACAAGAAGCGCGCTACGTCGCTGCTGGCGGCCCTGGGCGAAACGGTGTGGGTGGCAAAAGAGGATCTGATCGACAGCGTCACGGCGGTATCGGGCTCCGGCCCGGCCTATCTGTTCTTGATGACCGAGGCGCTGACCGAGGCCGGAATAGCGGAGGGCCTTCCCCGCGATCAGGCGGAGAAATTCGCCCGCGCCACCGTGTCCGGCGCCGGCGCGCTGCTGGCGGCGGATAAATCGCCGGCTTCGGCGCTGCGCGAAGCCGTTACCAGCCCCGGCGGCACCACGGCGGCGGCGCTGGCGGTCCTGATGGCGGAAGGCGGGCTGTTGCCTTTGATGAAACGCGCGGTGCGCGCCGCGCGCAAGCGGGCGGAGGAGTTGCGCTGAATTCTCATCATGTCATGGCCGGCCTCCGAGCCGGCCATCCATCTATCAAACGCGCGGAGGGATGGATGGCCGGGTCAAGCCCGGCCATGACAAACCTTGCTCGTTAAACCGGCAGTCTCACCGTCGCCTTCAAGCCGCCCATCGCGCTTTGATCCAGCAAAATCTCGCCGCCCGGAGCAACGGCCAGGCGAGCGTAGCGAGCCGTTGGCCGTGCGACCATTAAACAGGAAGGCGGATCGTAGCCTTAAGGCCACCAAGCGCTGACTTATCCAGCACAATTTCCCCGCCGTGAGCGCGGGCGATGTCGCGGGCGATGGCCAGCCCCAGGCCCGAACCGCCGCTTTGCAGATTGCGGCCCTCATCCAACCGGTGAAAGGGCCGGAAGGCTTCTTCCCGCTGGGGCTCAGGAATGCCGGGGCCGTTATCCTCCACCGTGATCTCCACCAAATGGTCGTCCTGGATCAGCCGCACGGCCACCTTGGAGCCATGCTTGAGGGCATTGTCGATCAGATTGGCCAGCACCCGCCGAAGCCCGGCGCGCCGGACGCTGACAGGGGCATGCGGGGGGGCGGTGACGCCGATCTGGACCTGCGGCAGCGCACGCTCGGCGGCGGCGGCAACCTCGCGCACCAATTCGCTGAGATCGGTGAGGCTGGCATCCTCGCCGCCTTCCCCCCGCGCAAAGGCGAGATAGTCGTCCAGCATATGCTCCATCTCGGCAATGTCGGCGCGCATCGACTTGATGTCGTTCTGAGCATCATGCCCCTCACCGTCGGGCATCATCGCCAAGGTCAGCTTCAACCGGGTCAGCGGCGTTTTGAGATCGTGGCTGACGCCGGCCAGCATTTCGGTCCGCTGGCTGACATGGCGTTCGATGCGCTCGCGCATGGTGATGAAGGCCTGGGCGGCGCGGCGCACTTCGGTGGCGCCATAAGGCTTGAAATCGGGCACGGCGCGGCCCTTGCCGAAACTGTCTGCGGCGCGCGCCAGCCGTTCGATCGGGCGTACCTGGTTGCGCAGGAAGATGATGGCGATGCCCATCAGCAGCAACGCGGAACCGACCATCCAGAGAATGAAGATGTCCGGCTTGGAGACGGTGACGCGGTCGCGCGGCACCAGTACCGACAGCACGCCGTCATGCACATCCACCCGTATCTCGAAATCATCGCCGATGCGCGTGGTGCGAAAATCGCGGTCGGCGCCGATACGCTGTTCCAATATGTCGTCCAGCGCCACATCGATGGTGCTGATGGGCTGGCCATGAAAGCGCGGCAGGTCCTGACCTGGCAGGAAGCGGATGCGATAGGCGAGCTGGCGTTCCGCCAGCGCCCGCAGGGCTTCACGCTGCTCACCTTGATGCTCATCCTCCAGCGCCACCAGCATGGCGATGTCGGCGGCGACGTCGCGGGCCAGGCGCCGCGTGGTGGTATCCAGGTCGCGCTCGAAAAACACATAGGCGATGATCGCCTGCAGCAGGACGATCGGCGCGACGATGATGATCAGGGAGCGGCCGAACAGGCCGCGTGGCAGAAAACGCTTCAGGGAGAAGCCCTCAGGCACGATCTGGAACCAACATATAGCCAACCCCTCGCACCGTCTGCAGGTACAAAGGCAGCTTGGGGTCTTCCTCGATCTTGCGGCGCAGGCGCGTTACCTGCACATCGATGGAGCGTTCCAGGGCCACGTTCAGTCGCTTGCACAATTCCGTCCGGCTGAAGGGGCGGCCCGCATGGGTGGCGAAGAGTTGCAGCAAAGCCGCTTCCGCGCCGGTCAATTTCACCGGCCTATCCGCGCGCATCAGCCGCGAGGTGCCGGGATCGAAAACGGCTTCGCCCATGCGGACCGGTCCCAAGACCGGACTCTCGGCCGGCGCGACGCGGCGCAACAGCGAATTGACCCGCAGCAGCAACTCGCGGGGTTCGAAGGGCTTGGGAAGATAATCGTCCGCCCCCAGTTCCAGACCTTCGATCCGGTCGGCCGGGTCGCCGCGCGCCGTCAGCATCAGGATAGGCACGGCGGATTCCTGGCGCACGCTGCGGGTGAGGTCGAAGCCGGACTCCCCGGGCATCATCACGTCCAGGATTAAGAGATCGAAAGCCATGCCCTTCATCAGGGCGCGCGCCTCGGCGGCGCCCGGCGCGGCGCTGACCCGGTAACCATTGGTGGACAAATAGCGCTGCAACAGGGCGCGCAGGCGCTCATCATCATCCACCACCAGCAGATGCGGTTCGTCCAGACCTGGTGAACTCGGGCTGGCCAGAGTCATAGGAGCCTCATGGCTGCCATGCCTGGGGCAGGGGCGAAAAAGCCCTTGCGACCCTTGCGGTTTTCGCGTCGGCCATGCAGCAATACATGCCAGAAAAACTAGGCCCTCGCAGCAGGGGGGGCAAGCCCGTCCGGTATTGGGTTTTCTGGGCTGGCTTTCGAGGAAAATGACGATGGCAGACGTGATCCCTTTCGACCAGCGCGACGGTTCGCTTTGGTATGACGGCAAATTGGTGCCCTGGAGGGAGGCCAAGACCCATGTGCTGACTCACGGGTTGCATTATGGCTCCTGCGTGTTCGAGGGCCAGCGCATCTATAACGGCAAGATCTACAAGTTGAAGGAACATACCGCGCGGCTGTTCTTCTCCGCCGAAACTCTGGGCATGAAAATTCCCTTTACCCAGGACCAGATCAACCAGGCCTGTATCGACGCGGCGGCGGCGCAAAATATCAAGGACGGCTACCTGCGTCCGGTGGTGTTCCGCGGCAGCGAGATGATGGCGGTGTCGGCGCAGAACACCACCGTCCATGTCGCCATCGCTTGCTGGCCCTGGCCGTCCTATTTCAGCCCGGCGGAAAAACTCAAGGGCATCCGGTTGGACATTTCGCGCTGGAAGCGGCCTTCGGCGGAAACCGAGCCGGTGCATGCCAAGGCGGCGGGTCTTTATATGATCTGTACCATCTCCAAACACGAGGCCGAGGCCAAGGGCTATGCCGACGCGCTGATGTTCGACTATCGCGGCTATGTCGCGGAGGCCACCGGCGCCAACGTCTTCTTTGTGCAGGACGGCGTTTTGCACACGCCGACGCCCGATTGCTTCCTCAATGGTCTGACCCGTCAGTCGGTGATCGCCATCGCCAAGGCGCGCGGCATTACGGTGGTGGAGCGTCACATCAAGCCGGAAGAATTGGCCGGCTTCAGCGAATGTTTCCTCACCGGCTCGGCCGCCGAAGTGACGCCGGTGTCGGAGATCGGGGCGTGGCGATTCAAGCCCGGTCAGCTTACGGAAACGCTGATGAACGCTTATGCAGATGAGGTCAGGGGCGTCGCTACCGTTTCAGCATAGGCGTTTGCTTCGCTTTTTTCCGGGTCGCACGGGCGCGGACGCGCCCCTTAAATGAATCGCGCGCATAGCGCGCGGGGCGACGCCTTCGCTTCGCTCGGCTGCCCGATGCTCCCTGCCGACGAAGTCCGGGGCGTGGCGACGGTCACCGCTTAGGCTTTCGGACTGACCCAGACAATTAAGACCGCCCCTGCCGACAGCAGGACGATGCCGGTTGCCTCGCGCAAACTGGTCTTCTGGCGGAAGAGGAAATGCGTCACGCCTTGGGCGAACAGTATTTCCACCAGCGCCAGGGTGCGGACACTGGCGGCGCTGGCCAGGGCAAAGGCCAGAAACCAACATTGCGAGGCCGCCGCGCCGCTGAAACCGGCCAGCAGGCTGGGCCGCCATAAGCGCATCAACGCCGCCAAAATCCCGCGATGGACGACAAGCAGCCAGGCCAGCAGCAACAGGGTTTGCAAGCTCAGTCCCACCGCCAAGGAGAAGGTCGCGCCCAGCACAAAGCTCGCTTGATGCAAAGCCAGGATGGCGCCGCGATAGCCGATGGCCGATGCGGCGAACAAGGCCGCCGATGACAGGCCCAGCAGTGCAGGCCGCAAGCCGCCGGAGAGCGCCTCGGGCTTGACGGAAATAAGCGCGACCCCCGCTATGGCAGTCAAGATCGCCAGGGCCATCGCCGCGGTCAGCGGATCGCCGAGGAATACCAGGCCCATCAATGCCACCAGCACGGGTTCGGTCTTCAGATAGGCGATGGTCACGACAAAGGACCGCTGTTCCATGGTCATCAGCATCAAGGCGGTGGCGGCGATCTGAGTCAGAGCGCCGAGCAGAATCCACAGTGCGAAATCGCGATTGATTGAAGGCAGGGGGCTTTTCGTCCAAGCCAGCACCAAAGTCAGGAACAGCAAGGCAAAGGGAAAGCCGAACAGGAAACGCACCAAGGTGGCGCCCAGCGCGCCTAGGCTGGGAGTGAGTTCGCGCTGCATGGCGTTGCGGGCAGTCTGGCCCACCGCGCCCAGCAGTGTGAATGCCACCCACAGATAACTCATGTCAGGTGGTTTCGCGCAGCCGCGCCGGACCTTCGCGCGTCTCCGGCGTGGGCCCGGGGCGCAGATGCGCCATGCCGTTCCGGAAATAGACCACACCGGTATAGACCGTCAGCGCCGCGGCCACCCACAGCAGCAGATAAGCGATGGTGGCATAGGTTATGGACGGGATGCCCGGCACAAAAACATCGGCCAGGGGTGTCAGGATCATGGCGCCGATGGCGATCATCTGCACCGCGGTCTTGAATTTGGCGACGTTGGTGACCGGCACGCTGACGCGAGCCCCGGCCAGGAATTCCCGCAAGCCCGACACCAATATCTCGCGCGCCAGGATGATCAGCGCCGGCACCAGCTTGAGCAGGCTCAGCATGCCGTTGGGCTTGACCTGGGTGAAGGTGCCTTCCGCCACCAGCATCATCAGCGCCACCGCCACCAGAACCTTGTCGGCGATGGGGTCCAGCATGCGGCCGAAATCCGACCCGGCCTTCAGCTTGCGCGCCGCGAAACCGTCCAGCCAGTCGCTCACCCCCGCAATGACGAAGATGCCGAACGCGACCAGCCGCGCCGCTTCGCCCGGCATCACAAAAGCGATGGCAAAGACAGGCACCAGCACGATGCGCAGGATGGTCAGGGCGTTGGGCAGGGCGAACATGGCCCCAGTTTAGAACCGCTCCGGGGTGCCGGTCACCCGCCTGGATGAAAGAAATCGAAGATTTTCTTGGCCAGTGTCTCACTGACACCGGAGACTGAGGAAAGATCGGTCAGGCTGGCCCCCGCCACGGCCCGGGCGGAGCCGAAATGCTGCAGCAGGGCCCGTTTGCGCCCCGCGCCCACACCCGCGATCTCGTCCAGGGGATTGGCGCCGATGGCGGCGCTGCGCTTCTTGCGATGGCCGCCTATCGCAAAGCGATGGGCTTCGTCGCGCAACCGTTGCAAATAGTACAAGACCGGGCTTTTGGGATCGAGCCGGAACGGCTCTTTGCCCGGCATGTAAAAATGTTCGCGGCCGGCGTCGCGGTCGGGCCCCTTGGAAATCGAGGCCAGCGCCACGTCTTCTACGCCCAAATCGGCGAAGACCTGGCAAGCGACCGACAATTGTCCTGGTCCGCCGTCGATCAGCACCAGATCGGGGCGTTTCCATTTGGTGTTGTCGCCGCCAAGACCGGATGCGTCGGCTTCCTCTTTCACCATGCGGGCGAAGCGGCGAGTCAGCACTTCGCGCATCATGGCGTAATCGTCACCCGGCGTGAGGTCTTCGGTCTTGATATTGAATTTGCGATACTGCGCTTTTTCGAAACCTTCCGGTCCGGCAACGACAAAGGCGCCCAGGGCGTGCGCGCCCTGGATGTGGGAATTGTCATAGACCTCGATGCGGCGCGGCGGCTGGTCCAGCCCGAACAGATCGGCCACGCCTTCCAGCAACTGGGTCTGGGCGCTGTTTTCGGCCAGGCGGCGGCCCAATTGCTCGCGGGCGTTGGTCAAAGCGCGATCCATGATCTCGCGCTTCTCGCCGCGCTGGGGCATGGCGATCTCGACCTTCTGTCCGGCGCGGGTGCCCAGCGCCTCGGCCATCAGGGCGCGCCCGGGCAAGTCTTGCGAGGTCAGGATCAGCTTGGGCGCGGTGCGTTCGTCATAGAATTGGCCGACAAAACTCTCCAGCACATCGGCCAAGGGCAAGTCGCGGTCGTGGCGCGGAAAATAAGGACGATTGCCCCAATTCTGTCCGGCGCGGAAGAAAAACACCTGGATGCAGGTGTGCCCGCCTTCGCTGTAAGCCGCGAACAAGTCGGCCTCCTCGAAGGTGGACGGATTGATGCCCTGTGACGACTGGATATGGCTCATGGCCTTGAGGCGGTCGCGCAGCCTGGCGGCACCCTCGAAATCCATCGCGTCGGAAGCCTTGGTCATCTCGGTCTTCAGCTGGTTCTGCACCGTCTGGCTTTTGCCCTGCAGGAAGGCTTCGGCTTCCTCCACCAACGCGTGATAGCCGCCCGGGGCGATGCGGTTCACGCAAGGCGCGCTGCAGCGTTTGATCTGGAACAACAGGCAAGGGCGGGTGCGACTGTCGAACACCGAATCCGAACAGGAACGCAGCAGGAAGGCGCGCTGCAAGGTGTTGAGGGTGCGGTTGACGGCGCCGGCGCTGGCGAAAGGCCCGAAATAGATGCCCTTGGTGGTCTTTGCGCCGCGATGTTTGAGCAGCTGCGCAAAAGGATGATCCTCGCGCAACAGAATGTTGGGAAAGCTCTTATCGTCGCGGTAACTGACATTGTAGCGCGGCTTCAGCCGCTTGATCAGATTGGATTCCAGCAGCAGCGCTTCGGTTTCGGACTCGGTGGTGAGAAACAGCATTTCGGCGGTTTCCGCGATCATGCGGGTGAGGCG
>DATEIA010000266.1:0-2979 GCA_035279305.1 Rhizomicrobium sp. | reverse complement strand
GTGCCGCAAGACCCTCGAAAATCGACTCTCTATTTTACCGGCCCAATGAACAAGCGGGGCGAGCCCTGGCGCGTCACCGCGTCCGTACCCTATTCACGCTTGTTTGTGGCAAGAGTTCGCAAGGTAAGTTTTCCGCATCTCCAAGTTTTAAGGTGGACCCAGTGGCAGCTACGACCAGTGACGCGGGCACGACGCGACGCGATTTCCTTTATGTGGCGGCCGGCGCGGTGGGCGCGGTGGGCGCGGCCGTGGCGGCCTGGCCCTTCATCGACCAGATGAACCCGTCGACGGCAGCGCTGGCCATGGGCTCGACCGAGATCGACCTTGCCGCGATCCAGCCCGGCCAGCAGATCGTCTTCAAGTGGCGCGGCCAGCCGCTGTTCGTGCGCCGCCGCACCCCGGCGGAGATCGCCTCGGCCAAGGCGGTGGATGTGAGTTCGCTGCCCGATCGGTTTGCGCGCAACGCCAACTTGCCGGAAACGGCCTTGGCCAATGACGCGGACCGCGCCACCAAGCCGGAATGGCTGATCGTCAAGGGCGTCTGCACCCATCTGGGTTGCACCCCTGCCGTTTCCACCCCGCAGATACCGGAAGGCGAGTATGGCGGGTGGCTGTGCCATTGCCATGGTTCGGAGTACGACACGTCGGGGCGCATCCGCAAAGGTCCGGCGCCGGAGAATCTGGCTGTGCCACCCTATACATTCCTGTCTGACACCCGCGTCAAGGTCGGCTAACGGAGAACAACAATGTCTGGCCCATCGACCTATAATCCCAAATCCGGGTTCGAGCGTTGGCTCGATGCCCGCCTGCCGCTGCCGCGCCTGATGCACGACACGATGAGCACCTTCCCCACGCCGCGGAACCTCAACATCTGGTATACCTTCGGCGGCATTCTGACCTTCTGCCTTGGCATCCAGATCGTCACCGGCGTGGTGCTGGCGATGCATTATGTGGCCAATGCGAACCTGGCCTTCGACAGCGTCGAAGCCATCATGCGCGACGTCAATTACGGCTGGCTGATCCGCTATATGCACGCCAATGGCGCGTCCATGTTCTTCCTGGCTGTCTATATCCACATGTTCCGCGGGCTCTATTACGGTTCCTATAAAGCGCCGCGCGAACTGATCTGGATCATCGGCGTGCTGATCTATGTCTTGATGATGGCCACCGCCTTCTTCGGCTATGTGCTGCCTTGGGGTCAGATGTCCTTCTGGGGCGCGACCGTCATCACCAACCTGTTCAGCGCCATTCCGCTGGTGGGCAATCATATCGCGACCTGGCTATGGGGCGACTTCGCGGTGGGCGACGCCACCCTGAACCGCTTCTTCTCGCTGCATTACCTGCTGCCCTTCATCATCGCGGGCGTGGTGGGGCTGCATATCTGGGCGTTGCATGTGCCGGGCAACAACAATCCGCTGGGCATCGATGTGAAGAGCCCGCAGGACACGGTGCCCTTCCATCCCTATTACACGGTGAAGGACGCTTTCTACCTGACCCTGTTCGTCATCCTGTTCGCGGGCTTCGTCTTCTATGCCCCCGATTTCTTCGGCAATCCCGACAATTACCAGCCGGCCAATCCGCTGGTGACGCCGCCGGACATTGTGCCGGAATGGTATCTGCTGCCCTTCTACGCCATGCTGCGGTCCATCCCCAACAAGCTCTTGGGCGTGATCGTGATGGGCGGCGCCATCGTCACCCTGGTCTTCCTGCCTTGGCTGGATACCAGCCGGGTGCGTTCCTGCCGCTTCCGCCCGCTGATGAAGCAGTTCTTCTGGGCGTTCCTGGTGGCTTGCATGCTGTTGGGCTATTGCGGTTCCCAGAGCGTCGATGCGGTGAAGTTCGGTATTCCGATGGTGTGGGTCGCCCGCCTGGCGTCGATCTACTACTACGCCTTTTTCTGGCTGATCCTGCCCATCGTCGGCCTGATCGAGACGCCCAAGAAGCTTCCTGCATCGATCGCGCAATCCGTGCTCGGCGACAAGTGAGAACCAACATGCGCCAGATCAATCGTTCACTTGCCCATCTTTCACTTGGCATCGCCTTCGGGCTTCTGACTTCCACCGCCGTCTTCGCGGCGGAGACCATCGACACCAAGCGCCTTCATCCCAAGGCGGTCGAATTCGCGTTTGAGGGCCCGTTCGGCACCTATGACCGCGGCGCCCTGCAACGCGGCTATCAGGTCTATAAGGAAGTCTGCGCCGCTTGCCATGCCGCCAATCATCTGGCGTTCCACAATTTGGCTGAGCCGGGCGGTCCGGAATTCAGCGAGGCTCAAGTCCGCGCCTTGGCGGCTGCCGCCAAGGTTCCGGCCGAGCCCAATGACAAGGGCGAGACCACCGACGATAAGGGCGCGCCGCTGATGCGCTCCGCCACCCTGGCCGACCGCTTCCCGGCACCGTTCCCCAACGAGAATGCCGCCCGCGCCAACAATAGCGGCGCGTTGCCGCCCGATCTGTCCATGGTCGTCAAGGCACGCGAAGGCGGCCCGCATTATGTCTATTCGATCCTCACCGGCTTTCACGAAAAGACCCCGGCAGGCTTCAAGGTGACGGAAGGCAAATATTTCAATCCCTATTTCGAAGGCTGGAACATCACCATGCCGCCGCCGCTCAACGCCAATTCGGTGACCTATTCCGACGGCACCAAGGCCACCATCGAGCAGGAAGCCCATGACGTGGTGACCTTCTTGACCTGGGCGGGCGAGCCCAAGATGGAAGAGCGCAAGCGGATCGGCTTTGGCGTGATGGTGTTCCTGATCGCGCTGGCGGGTATTCTGTTCGCAGCTTACCGTAAAGTATGGAAAGACCTGCATTAAACAAAACTGTCATGGCCCGCGAATGCGGGCCACCCAGGTGAAGCGGGCGCGGTCCTTCGGACTCGCGCCTTGTTTCTTTTGTGCTAAAACGCCTCGCAACTTCCGGCCCGGATATCATGTCCAAAACAGTACTCGGCATCATCGGCGGTTCCGGCGTCTATCAG
>DATEIA010000265.1:0-4523 GCA_035279305.1 Rhizomicrobium sp. | reverse complement strand
GGCGGAGATGTAGTACCAGCTGTCATTGCCGAAGGTGGCGGTGGTGGAGGCATAGCCCAGCCGCGACTGGACGGATGTCTTGGTGTCGGCGCCGGCCTTGATCGCGCCCTCGTTCGCCGGGTCGGGGACATAGCCGCGCTGACTGATCACCGGGGCGCAGGCGATCAGCAGGGCCAGGACGGCGCCACAAACCAGCTTGAGCGAAACAGACTTCATGTCTTGGGCCTTGATGACTTCGGGCAACGCCGATGTGCTAACCTGTCGGGCAGCGGGCTGACAAGACCAGCCCCGACCAAACCGGGACTTTGCCGAGATAATTGATGTTGAATTTGCTCAGGAATTCGCACCAGCGCAAGAAGAATGGTCAGGCCCTGTATGACGGGCTTGTAAGCCGGGCCCGGGAACCGGTGTTTTTCGCGGATTTCGGCGTGGCCGACAGCATTGACGGGCGTTTCGATGTCCTGGTCTTCCATGGCTGGATGGTGCTGGCGGAGCTCAAGGGTGCCCCGTCGGCACAGGGCCTGACCGATGCCATTTTCACCGGTTTTGACGAGGCGATGCGTGAGCAGGGCGCCGGCGATATGGGGATCGGCCACAAGCTCAAAGCCATGGCGAATGCTTTTTACGGCCGCCTGTCCGCCTATGACGCGGCCAAGGATGAAGCGGCTTTGGCCGAGGCGCTGGCCAAGAATCTCTGGCGCGGCGCGGCGGTCGATGGGCGTGCCCGCGTGCTGGCGGCCTATGCCATGCGGGCCCGCGACAGCTTGCGCCGATCTTTGCCCGACGGGCTCGATTTCGGGGCACTTCCGGAAATCTAAGGGGCGATTATATAGAACCCATGACCCAAGGCCTTCCGCTCAGCCATTCCTACAATCTCGCCCGGCTGGGAAATGCCGGCGATGAGGTGCATTTTGCCGCCAGCGAGACCGAGCGCGCCGCGCTGGCAAAATGGGCTGGCGTACTGTCCGTGGAAAAGCTGGACGTACGGGTCCGGATTAAAAAGCTCGCGCCCAATCGTTTTGGCCTGAGCTTCGCGCTGGCGGCGGAGGTCACCCAGGCCTGTGTCGTGACCCTGGAGCCGGTGCCGGCCGGTATTCAGCACAGCTTCAGCCGCGAGCTGATCTTTACGGGCCCGTCCCGGCAGCGGGCGGAGCAGCCCCAAAAACAGGCCGAATCGGAGATCGTGCTGGGCTTTAATCCGGAAGAGGGGGAGGAGGGCCCGGAAGAGATTACCAGCCTGCACCAGGACCTGGCGGTCCCGGCCCTGGAGGAGTTTGTCTTGTCCCTGGACCCTTATCCCCGCCGCCAAGGTGTGGAATTTGCCCCAAAAACCGGGGAATCCGCTCCCCCACAGAGCCCTTTTGCCGTACTGAAAGGTCTGAAATAGGGGCTTTAAACCCTTCTGAAGCCCGGCTTTTGGCTTGAAAGTTCACCGCCTTTCCTGCTACCCACCGCGCCTGTTTTCGCCTCTCCCATACCGTATGGCCGGGGCCCATTAGGAGTTTTCCGCCATGGCGGTCCCGAAACGAAAAACCTCGCCGTCGCGCCGCAACATGCGCCGCTCGCATCACGCCTTGACGGCGGCCGCCCACGGCGATTGCCCCAACTGCGGCGAGCCCAAGCGTCCCCATCACGTCTGCGGTTCCTGCGGCCATTATGCCGACCGCGAAGTCGTGAAGGCCAAGAGCTAAAGGCCCCTTTTCGAAAAGGTGGCCGTGACCCGCGCCCTGACTGTCTCGATCGATGCCATGGGCGGCGATGCCGGGCCCGGCGTGGTCGTGAGCGCGCTGCTCAAGACCATTCAGCGTCATTCCGACGTTCAATTCATCCTGCATGGCGATGAATCGCTGTTGAATCCGCTTCTGGCGCGTCAACCCAAGCTCAAGGGGCGCGCCACGGTGCGCCATGCGCCGGACCGCGTCTCGATGGAGGATAAGCCCAGCCATGTGCTGCGCCGGGGCAAGGATACCTCCATGTGGCACACCATCCAGACCGTGAAAGCCGGCGATGCCGATGTCGCGATCAGCGCCGGCAATACCGGCGCACTGATGGCGGTGTCGATGTTCGGCCTGGGCATCATCGAAGGCATTTCGCGTCCCGCCATCGCGGTGATCTGGCCGACCTTGAAGGGCCAATGCATCGTGCTGGATGTGGGCGCCAATGTCACCGCCAGCGAAGAGCAGCTGGTGGATTTCGCGGTGATGGGCGAGGCTTTTGCCCATGCCGTGTTTGGCCTGGCCAAACCGACCGTCGGCATCCTCAATGTCGGTGTCGAGGGCCAAAAGGGCAATGACGGCGTGCGCGCCGCCGCCCAGATTCTGCGCGCCTCCAATCTGCCCATGGCCTTTCACGGTTTTGTCGAAGGCGATGACATCGCCAAGGGCACGGTGGATGTGGTGGTGACCGATGGTTTTACCGGCAATATCGCGCTCAAGACCGCCGAAGGCACCGCCCGGCTGGTGGGGTCTTGGCTGCGCCAATCGCTCAAGCGTTCGCCTTTGTCCAAGCTGGGCGCGGTCATGGCCTCGGGTGCGCTGCAGGCCTTGCGCCGCAAGCTGGATCCGCGCACCCAGAATGGCGGCGTATTCCTGGGCCTTAACGGGGTTGTGGTGAAAAGCCATGGCGGCGCCGATGCCGTGGGCTTCGCCAGCGCCATCGATACCGCCATCGACATGGCCCGCGCCGATATCAATGCCCGCATCAGCGCCGACCGTTCGGCCATCGCCGCCGAAAGCGCCGGCGCCAAGGTGGGCGACCTATGAGCGCGGGTGAACCATGATGGGTGTTTTGTGATCCGGTCGCGCGTCATAGGCAGCGGCGCCTATCTGCCGTCCAACATCGTCACCAACGACGATTTGGCCAAGCGCATGGACACGTCGGACGAATGGATCCGCGAGCGCACCGGCATCCGCCAGCGTTATATCGCCCAGGACGGCGAGAAGACATCGGACCTGGCCTTGGGCGCGGCCCGCGCGGCGCTGGCCGATGCGGGCATCGCGGCTGACGAACTGGACATGATCATCTGCGCCACCACCACGCCGGATGAAAGCTTTCCCGCCACCGCCACCATGGTGCAGGCGCGATTGGGCATGACAAGCGGCGCGGCCTTTGACGTGCAGGCGGTGTGCTCCGGGTTCATCTATGGCCTGTCGATCGCCGATAGTCTGATCCGCACCGGCTCGGCCCGTACCATTCTGGTGATCGGCGCGGAGACCATGTCGCGGCTGCTGGACTGGAGCGACCGCGCCACCTGCGTCTTGTTCGGCGACGGCGCCGGGGCGGTGGTGCTACGGGCCCATGACGGCAAAGGCGACAATTCCGATCCCGGCATTTTGAACACCAGGCTGTTCTCCGACGGCAGGCTGCACGACATGCTTTATGCCGATGGCGGCGTGTCCTCGACCCAGACGGCGGGCAAGCTGCGCATGCAGGGCAAGGAAGTCTTCAAGCATGCGGTGACCAATATCGCCGCTGCCATTACTGCTTCGGCGCAAGCTTCCAACGTCGCCATTGCCGATATCGACTGGTTCGTGCCCCACCAGGCCAATCAGCGGATTCTGGACGGCACCGCCCGCAAGCTGGGCATCGACCCCGCCAAGGTGATCTCCACCGTGGCCCAGCACGGCAATACCTCGGCCGCCTCGGTGCCTTTGGCGCTGGTTGCGGCGGTCCAGGACGGCCGGATCAAGCGGGGCGATCTCATCCTGCTGGAAGCCATGGGCGGCGGCTTTACCTGGGGTGCTGCTCTCATTCGCTGGTAACTGAGGGGCCGCGGGTCTTTTGGGTCCTGAGTGCGTCGGCCGTGCTCACGTACTCTGGGTACGCTCCGCGCGGCCTCCTGCTCAGTCCCCAAAACTCCTCGCGGCGTGCCTTGGCCGCCCCCGGCTTGGCGTCGGCCTTAGCCACCCTGCCCACCATCAGATTAAGCGTCTGCGGCAAGTCTTTGATGTTGACGCATATTCGCGGCAGGCCTACCGTGATAGGAACAACCAAAGAGTCGCGACCATGACCACGGGAACTTTGACCAGGGCCGACCTTACCGAAGCCGTCTTCCAGTCGGTGGGCCTTTCCCGCACCGACTCGGCCCAGATGGTCGAAGACATGCTGGAAGAAGTTTGCGGCGCCCTCGCCAAGGGGGAAACGGTCAAACTGTCGTCCTTCGGCACTTTCGCGGTGCGCCAGAAGTCCCAGCGCATGGGCCGCAATCCCAAGACCGGCGATGAAGTCCCGATCGCGCCGCGCCGGGTATTGGTGTTCCGACCCAGCCATGTGCTCAAGGCCGTGATCAATGGCCAGACGCCATCTCCCGAGGGTGAGGATTGATGTCATCTGCGGCATACGCCTTTCCGCACAAGTCGGCGGAAGCCTTCCGCACCATCAGCGAAGTCGCCAGTGAACTTGACGTGCCCCAGCATGTGCTGCGTTTCTGGGAAAGCCGTTTCACCCAGATCAAGCCGGTCAAGCGGGCAGGCGGGCGGCGTTACTATCGTCCCGAGGATGTCGATCTGCTCAAGGGCATCCGG
>DATEIA010000264.1:0-3655 GCA_035279305.1 Rhizomicrobium sp. | reverse complement strand
GTGGACCTTTGTGTCGGGACCGACCAACCGATCGAGGCGAATAGCGCGCAGATCAAAGCCGGCGAGATCCCTGGCGGACGCTGCGCGGTGCTGCGCGTCGTCGGCAACACCGACAATCTGGAGCCCGCCGCGCTCTATCTTTATCGCGACTGGCTTCCGGCCAGCGGCGAGGAAGCACGCGACTTCCCGATCTATTGCCAGCGGCTGAGCTTTTTCCCGGAGGTGCCGGAGCATGAGGCGGTCGCGGAACTTTTTTTGCCGCTGAAATAGCGCCCTGAGACGGCGAAATTCGCCGCCGAAACGACGCTATTGCCGCTGCTTATACTCTCACTCCCACTCAATCGTCCCAGGTGGTTTTGATGTAATGTCATACACCACCCGGTTGATGCCGCGCACTTCATTGACGATGCGGGTGGCGGTGCGCGCCAGGAAACTGTGCTCGAAGGGATAGTAATCCGCCGTCATGCCGTCGGTGGAGGTGACGGCGCGCAGGGCGCAGACATGATCATAGGTACGGCCGTCGCCCATCACGCCCACGGTCTTGACCGGCAGCAGCACGGCGAAAGCCTGCCATATCTTGTCGTAAAGCCCGCACCTGCGGATCTCATCCAGATAGATGGTGTCGGCCTTGCGCAGGATTTCCAGTTTTTCCTCGGTGATCTCGCCCGGAATGCGGATCGCCAGACCCGGACCCGGAAAGGGGTGGCGGCCGACAAAGGCCGGCGGCAGGCCCAGTTCGCGGCCCAGGGCGCGCACTTCGTCCTTGAACAGGTCGCGCAACGGTTCGAGCAGCTTGAGCTTCATGAAATCCGGCAAGCCGCCCACATTGTGGTGGCTTTTGATGGTGACCGACGGCCCGCCGGTGGCCGAGACGCTTTCGATCACGTCGGGATAAAGCGTACCCTGGGCGAGAAATTCCGCGCCGCCGACTTTATGGCTTTCGGCATCGAACACATCGATGAAGGCGGCGCCGATAATCTTGCGCTTCTGTTCGGGATCGCTGACGCCCTTCAGCCGGGTCAGGAACAGCTCGCGCGCATCGGCATGGATCAACGGGATGTTGTAATGGCCGCGGAACAGCGAGACCACTTCCTCGCTTTCGCCCGCCCGCATCAAGCCGGTATCGACAAAGATACAGGTCAGCTGGTCGCCGATGGCCTCATGGATCAAGACCGCC
Source organism: Rhizomicrobium sp. (assembly GCA_035279305.1). GTDB lineage: Bacteria > Pseudomonadota > Alphaproteobacteria > Micropepsales > Micropepsaceae > Rhizomicrobium. The sequence continues at coordinate 2,478 of DATEIA010000264.1, read as the reverse complement.
GCGACGGAGGAATCCACGCCTCCCGACAGGCCGCAGATCACCTTGGCCGTGCCGACCTGCTTCTTGATCTTCTCCACCATGGCGGCGCGGAAGGCATGCATGTTCCATTCCGGTTCGATGCCCGCAATGGTGCGCACAAAATTCGACAACAGCGTGCCGCCTCGCGGCGTGTGCACCACTTCGGGATGGAACTGCACGCCGTAAAAGCGGCGTTTCTCATCGGCAATCACCGCGTAAGGCGAGGACTCGCTGGTCGCCACCACGGCAAAACCGGGCGGAATGGCGGTGATCTTGTCGCCATGGCTCATCCAGACCGGCTCGCTGCCGCTTTCCGCCAAGCCTTCCAGCAACGGCGACTTGGCCTGCACGTGAATGTCGGCGCGGCCGAATTCCTGATGGTGGCCGCCTTCGACCTTGCCGCCCAATTGCGCGGACATGGTCATCTCGCCATAACAGATGCCAAGCACCGGCACGCCCATTTCGAAAACTTTTTGCGGTGCGCGCGGCGCGTTTTCTTCATAGACCGAGGCCGGGCCGCCGGACAGGATGATGGCTTGCGGCTTCTTGGCCAGCGCTTCCTCGGCCTTGTTGAAGGGCACGATTTCGCAATAGACCCCGGCCTCGCGCACGCGCCGCGCGATCAGCTGGGTGACCTGGCTGCCGAAATCCAGAACCAGAACGCTCATCGGGCCGCGTTCACCCTGGAGGAGGCGCGCGTCCCATCGAGCGCGGAGAGCGCCTTCAGGGCGCTGGGTTCGGCGGGATCGATACCCAAGGCGGCATCGTAGAAATTGCGGGCATAGTCCGGTTGCCCGGCCTTGGCATAGATGTCGCCCAGCGCCACATAAGAACTGGGCCGCGCCGGATCGGCCACAATGGCCGACTGCGCCAGCCGCAGCGCCAATTCGATCTCGCCCCGGCTGGTGGCGGCCTGAGACTGGGTCAGCAAGGATTCCACTGTGACGGGGGGCTCAGGCATTTTGACGGGCGCGGGGGCTTTGGCGGACGCGGCGGACGCCAGATTCGCAGCCAGCAACAGGGGGGCCCAGGAGGCAACCAAGGCGGAAATGGTGGCGGGAATCGCGCGGCGGGTCATGGAACGGACCATACGGCATATAGGGTCCTTCGAGCCATGCGCCAAATAAACATCCGCCGCGGCCCCTAGTGTCGTGGTTTCGAAGTTCGCCATATCATCGATATCAGGCTTTCGGCGAACTTCGAAACCAAAACGACACTAGGAATCAATAAGTTGGCTAGTGTCCTTACGATTCCGAAATTCGCCAGAACCCGATATAGGGATCATGCGAATTTCGGAATCGGGACACTAGCTCAGCTTTTAACAAGTGCAGCACAATAGAAGCCATCGGTGCCGGTCTTGGCCGGGCTGGCGCGGAAATCCTGGTCCAAGCCGGGCAAGGATCCCGGCCAAATTTGGGCCAGATTCAGCTGCTGGAACCCCGGCTGGCGAGCCCTGAAAGCGGTCACCCGGTCCTGGTTCTCGCACCCCAGGATGGAACAGGTGGCATAGACCAGCCGCCCGCCGGGACGGACCAACCCGGCGGCTTGATCCAGCAGCCGGTCCTGAAGGGCCATCAGCTCCGACAGCCGCTCCGCCGTCAGGCGCCAGCGCAATTCCGGCTGGCGGCGCCAGGTGCCGGTGCCGCTGCAGGGCGCATCGACGAACACGGCATCGAACAGGCCGGAAGGCTGGCCATGGTCCAAAGGAAGGGTTTTGATGATGGCCGCCCCTGCCCGCGTTGCACGCTGTTCCAGTTCGAACAGAGCTTCGCCCCGCACATCGCAGGCGAGGATTTCACCCTGGTTATTCATGCCTGCGGCAAAGGCCAGGCTCTTGCCACCAGCGCCCGCCGCCAAATCCAGCACCCGCATGCCAGGCCGCACGCCGCACAATTCGGCGGCGATCTGCGCCGCCTCGTCCTGGAACTCGAAGGCGCCGGATTCAAACAGCGCCGATTGGGAGCGATGGAGGGCATCGCCGCTGATGCGGACGCCATACGGCGCATAAGGCGTGGGCGCACAGGCAATGTCCGCGCCGTTCAGGGCCGCAATCACCTCGCCACGGTCCGCCTTCAGCCGGTTGACGCGAATATCGGCCGGGGCGCGGGCGATGAACGCGGCCGTCTCTTCCAGCAGCCGGCCGCCAAAGGCGCGACGCAATTCCTCTTCCAGCCAGGGCGGATATTCGCCCGTCACCCAGTCGGGCGCGGGCGAAGGCGCGGCGGCAATCGCGGCGCGCTCGGCATCGCTGAGCGGCGCGGGCCCGTAACCGCCGGTGAATAGCAAAGCGGGATCATCGCCGGCCTCTATCAGCGATGCGATCACCAGGGCGCGCGGCGTGTCGCTGGCCATGCGATGGGCGAGATGGGCGCGGCGGCGCTGAACGGCGAACACCCGCTCGGCGATGGCGCGGCGATCCTTGGAGCCGGCAAAACGGCGGCTGCGAAACCAGCTTTTGAG
>DATEIA010000263.1:0-8380 GCA_035279305.1 Rhizomicrobium sp. | reverse complement strand
CGATTTGGAACGGTTTTCCCCCGGGAATTTCGCAAATCCGTTCGGTTCGGAAGAACTCCCGATCGTCATGACCGGACGGATGGATTATCGCCCCAATTACGAAGGCGCCCTGTGGTTCGCCCGCGAGGTTTTTCCGCAGGTTCTGAAATTCATTCCCAATGCCAGGGTTCATTTCGTGGGTTCCGGGCCGCCCGCCGCGCTGCGGCAGGCCGCCGGATCCGGTGTCGTGGTCACCGGCGCGGTGCCGGACGTGCGCCCCTATATCCAGTTCGCCCAGGCCATCATCGCGCCGCTGCATATCGCCCGCGGCGTGCAGAACAAGGTTCTGGAAGCCATGGCGATGGCAAAGCCGGTGGTCGCCACCCATGACGCGACGCGCTCGCTTGGCGTTCAGGCCGGACATCATCTTTGGGTGGAAAATGACCCGCGCCGGTTTGCCAATGCGGTTGTCGAAGCGCTTCAGGGACCCGACCGGGACGTCCTTGCCCGCAACGCACGCGCCTATGTCGAGGTCCATCACAGCTGGGCGGGGCTGATGAAGGATTTCGAGCGCTATCTTGAGCCGCTGCGGCCAGCCCGCGCCGATATCAACCATGGTCCGGCCGCGCTTCGTCCCGCGGCTGGCCGGCAACTGAAGCTCTCCGCGCCATGCAAATGATGACTGCGGGTGCGCCCCTCACCGCCAAGGCATGGATCCGTCACACACTGGCGCTGGCGGCCCTGCTCTGCCTGACGCTTATCGCGTTTCGCTCGTCGGTGTCGGCCGCCCTGACGGTCTGGTGGGTCTCCCCCACCTATTCGCATTGCTTCCTGATCATTCCCATTGTGCTCTGGCTGATTTGGGAAAAACAGCCGGCCTTGGAGAGCGTTTCACCCACGCTCACGCCGCAAGCCCTTATTGTGGTGCCGGTTCTGACACTGATTTGGTGGATGGGCGAATTGGCCGCCATCAACGAGGTTCAGCAGTATGCCGTGGTCATGATGATGCAGGCCATGATCATCGCTTTGTTGGGACTTCCCGTGGTCCGTATGATCTGGTTCCCGGTTTTCTATCTCTTGGCCCTGGTTCCGACCGGCGAATATCTGATCGTTCCGATGCAGAATTTCGCGGCCCATTTCACCGATATCGGTCTTAGCCTGCTCGGCGTCACCTTCTACCGGCAGGGGACGCTGTTCGAACTCACCTCCGGCCGCTACGAGATCGCGGAAGCCTGCGCCGGTCTGCGCTTTCTGATCGCGACGGTGAGTTTGGGCGTGCTGTTCGCCTATATGATGTTCCGCAAAATCTACAAAATAGCGCTGTTCCTGCTTGCCTGCGTCGCGGTGCCCCTGATCGGTAACGGCTTGCGCTGCATCGGCATCATTATGATCGCCTATCTGTCCGGCAACGAGTATGGCGCCGGAGCCGATCACATTGTCTATGGCTGGGGCTTCAATGTCGCCATTTTGGTGGTATTGGGCGCTGTTGGCTATCTTTTCCGGGACGAATTCTCCGACAAGACGGTCGTCCTGCCGTCTTCTCCGGCATCCCCGAAAAAACTCGCTTCGGTCACCGCGCTTGCCGCGCTGCTCTTGAGCACCGGTCCGGCGCTTTCCTGGTGGCACAACAATTATTTCACGCCGCCGGATATGACCGCGATTGGGCGGCCCTTCCAACCCGGCACCTGGAGCCTGGGTGCCGCTTCGACGTCCTGGCGTCCCGAATTCTCCGGCGCCGACACCCAGGCGGCAGCGTCGATCATTCCTCCCGATGGCGGCGCATTTCCGGTGGATCTGTATCTTGGCTATTACGTGCGCCCGCGGCCCGGCCACAGCATGACCGCCCATCTCAACAACTTCTGGGAAGACAAGGTCTGGACCCTGGCGGACAGCGGCAGCGCCACCGCCGAATTCGCAGGTCACCCGGTCCAGTTCCAGGAATGGATTGTCACATCCCGGATGGAAAGGCGCATGATCTGGTCGTCCTACTGGGTGAATGGCCGGTTCACGACCAGTCTGTTCAAGGTAAAACTCCGGCAGGCCGCCGCCGCGCTGCAAGGCCATGAGGGTCAGGCCGTGATCGTCCTTTCGACCCCCATGGACACCGGGCCCGAGGAGGCGCGCAAGCGCCTTTCCCAGGCGTTGCGGGAACTGAATCAATTGCCGATGCGCCTGGAGGCGACCAATCGCCAAACCGCCGCAGGGGAGATGCGCTAGGTGTGCGGAATAGCCGGCTGGTTCGACCTTAAAGACCATCGTCCCTGCGAGCGCGCTTTGCTGCACGCCATGACCGGCGCCTTGGCGCATCGCGGCCCGGATGGCGACGGGCATCATTTCGAGCCCGGCCTGGGGCTCGGCCACCGCCGCCTCGCGGTGATCGACCTGGTGACCGGCGCGCAACCCATGCTGAGCCCGGACAAGAGCATCTGCCTGGTGTTCAACGGCGAAATCTTCAATTTCAAGGAGCTGCGCCGGGACCTGGAACAGCGCGGCCATTCCTTCACGACTCAATCGGACACCGAGGTCATCCTCGAAGCCTGGCGGGAATGGGGTCAGGATTGTGTCAACCACCTGACCGGGCAGTTTGCCTTTGCCCTGTGGGACCGGCAGCAAGAGACCCTGTTCCTGGCCCGCGACCGGTTGGGCGAGAAACCGCTTTACTATTCCATCCTAGCCGACCAGACGCTCATTTTCGCGTCCGAGCTCAAGGGATTGCGGGTTCATCCGGACCTGGACCGCACCATCGACCCTTGCGCGGTCGAGGAGTTCTTCGCCCTCGGCTATATCGCCGAGCCGCGCACCATCTACAGCAATGTGCGCCAATTGCCCGCCGGCATGAGTTTGACCTTGCGCCGGGGACAAAAGGCGCAAATGCAGACCTATTGGGATCCCAAGCCCGCCACCATCGACGCCAGCGAGTTGAAGAATCTGGACGATGCCTTGCTGGAACGGCTGGGGCGGATCGTCAAATCGCAGCTGGTCGCCGATGTTCCGGTGGGCGCCTTCTTGTCCGGCGGCGTGGACTCCAGCGGCACCATGGCCTTGATGGCGCGCCAGACCCAGGGTCCGATAACCGCCTTCACCATCGGCTTCAACGACCGCGCTTTCGACGAAACCGAATATGCCGCGGCGGTGGCCAATCATTATGGCTCCAAGCATGTCATTGCGCGCATGGATGGCGGCGAAACCGGCCTGGTCGAAAGCCTGCCCGCGATCTTCGACGAACCCTTTGGCGACAGTTCCGCCCTGCCCAGCTACCGCCTGATGCAGTTGGCGCGGAAGTCGGTCACGGTGGCCCTGTCGGGCGATGGCGGCGACGAACTGTTTGCCGGCTACCGCCGCTACGGTTTTCATGCCCGCGAGGAAAGCATCCGGCGCTGGCTGCCCGGCGCCATCCGCACGCCTTTGTTCGGGACATTGGCGGATATCTATCCCCAGCTTGACCGGGCGCCCCGTTTCCTGCGGGCGCGGCACACCTTCCGCGAATTGAGCGCGGATTCGACCACCGGCTATTTCTGGAACCTCTCGGTTGTGGGAGACGAGACCAGGAAGTCGCTTTTTTCGCAGGCCCTGACAAAATCCCTGGGCGGTTATCACGCCGTCGAGGTCGTCGCCCGCCACGCCGGCGCGGCGCCCACCGACGATCCCGTCACCATGGCGCAGTATATCGACCTGAAATCCTGGCTGCCCAGCGACATCCTGACCAAAGTCGACCGGACCGCGATGGCCAACAGCCTGGAAGTCCGGGTGCCGATGCTGGATCACACTTTCGTAAACTGGGCGCTAGGGCTGCCTTCCGCCGTCAACCGCCGCGGCGGCGACGGAAAAATACTGCTCAAGCGCGCCTTCGCGCGGTTGGTGCCGCCAAACGTGCTCCATCGTCCCAAGCAGGGCTTTTCCGTGCCGCTGGCCCGCTGGTTCCGGGGAACCATGGGACAGCATCTGGATCAGAAACTCACCTCCAAACAGGGGCTGGCCTCGGCGCACTATCTCAATCCCGTCACCATCCACCAATTGATCGCCAACCATCAAAGCGGCCGGTCCGACAACAGCCGGGCCTTGTGGCTAATCTGGATGTTCGAGGAATTCATGGAAGCGGAGAACAATGCCGTTCGCGCCCGTCCCGCGCGGACCGCGGAACTGGCTGGCGGCAAGAATTTCTGAGTGCCGCCGTTCAAGCCCGGGCTGGGGAGGATTCGGGCAACCAGCCTTTCAGGAGCCGGTAAATCAGGCCGAGAAGCAATACCAGCACGGCATCGGTGATGTCCGCCGAACGTCCCGCCAGGAACATCTGCAGCACGCTGGTAGCCAGCAAAATCGCGCATGCCAGCGTCACGGCGATGCCCGGTCTGATTCCGGCTTTCACCGCCAGCAGCAGCAGCGCCCCGTAAAGATAGAGCTTCTCCCACAAGGCGATGATATTGAACCGCAACGAGCCGTGCAGAAAGCCGAAAAAGGGAATCCACTGGAATGGCTTCGGCTCCGGTTCCCACTGCAAAGGCAGTATCCGGGTCAGGACAACCATCACCGCGAACAGGACGGCCACTGGAACAAAGGCGGCATCGAATCGCCGGCGGATCGCCAGCCATACGACAAGCGCCAAGCCCGCCCCCGCGATGTCCGGCAGAAAGACATATTGGCCAACGATCAGTATCTTGGCGAGGAAAAAGCCTGCAACCGCGAGCAGCAGAAATCGCAGCGGGCGCTGGAGCCCAATGCGAGCAAGGAAAATCAGGCTCAACCAAAGGACGGCGCTACGAAATACGTCGTAAAACCCCATGCCGGATCCCTGCAGCAGCGGCTGAACGCTTCTCCAATATTTGTGCAGGTCGATGATGGGCGCGTAGGGAAATAGCTGCCATCCCAACCAGGCAACCAGCAGCATGCGCGCGAAAGCCGCCGTGCCGCCGGAAGGCCAGGAAAGATGCAATCGCCGCGCAGCCCCCGCCCCCGCAAGGACCGATCCCAAACCCGCGCCGGCGATGTTCAGATAAACATCCGAAAGCATGCTGAACCGGCCATGATCGTAGAATTGGGTCAATTCCAAGGAGAGCGAAAGAGCCGCGCCCAGCGCGACCGCCAATATCGCGGCCCGGCGCCTGGCACGTCCCCAACCGATCGCTTGCATCGCGGTGAAGCCGAACGGCACGTAGAGCAGAAGATTGATCACCATATCGCCGCGGCTTTGCGGCGGCCGATTCCAGCTTCCGGCGAGATGCGAAATATCCGCCCCGAACGACCCGGCATCATAAAATGCGAAGGGATAGAGCGAGCCATACACGATCGCGCCCGCCACCATCGCCATCAGACCATAGCGCTGCGCCAAACCCGCTACCGCGTCGCCGAAGGCGCGTCCCTGATTCGCTGGCGGCTTGAAAGAACCCAAGATGAACATGCGCGCCGCGGTTTTCAGCCTCTGGTGGCGCTATACAGGAGCGGGCCGGGGCTGTACATCCGGCTTGGGCCTTTGATGCCAGGCAAAGCAGGGAGCGAGGCATGACGCGCGTGAAGACTCTGTTAACCCTGCAAATCGCTATACTGCGCGCGCTTGGGCGCATCTCGAAAGACAATCGGTGACGGGTTGATCCCGCCGGACTCCTAAAAATGCTGTATCCACCTTCCAAGATTTCCATCCTGACGGCATCGACCCTGTTTCCAAATTCCGTGCAGCCGTCGCATGGAATTTTCGTGGAAACGCGGCTGCGCCGGCTGGTGGCGGACGGCAAGGTGACGGCCCGGGTTCTGGCCCCCGTCCCCTGGGCACCGCCCGGCCTGCCGGGCACGGAAATGAAGAAATTGCGCGCCATCCCGGATTTCGAACAGCGAAATGGACTGGACGTCGATCATCCCCGTTATGTCGTGATCCCCAAGCTGGGCATGAATCTGACTCCCCACACGCTTTACCGCGCCATGCGCCGGCGCTTGCGGCAAATGCTGGATGCCGGATTGAAGGTCGATCTGATCGACGCCCATTATTTTTATCCCGACGGTGTCGCCGCCGTCTGGTTGGGCGCCGAATTCAACCTGCCCGTGGTGATTACCGCCCGCGGCACCGACATCAATCTGATTCCGGACTATCCGCGGCCGCGCCGGCTGATTCTGGACGCGGCACAAAAAGCCGCGGCCCTGATCACAGTCTGCCAGGCCCTGAAGGAGCGTCTGGTCGAATTGGGAGCACCGGCGTCAAAGATCACGGTGCTGCGCAACGGCGTCGATCTGGAGAAATTTCATATCAAGGACCGCGACGCGCTACGGTCCAAATTCGGCGTCAGCGGCTTGGTTCTGGCGTCCGTCGGCCTGTTGATCGAACGCAAGGGCCACCATCTGGTGATCGAGGCGCTCAAGCAGGTTCCGGACGCCACCCTGTTGCTCGCCGGATCCGGTCCCGACCGCCCAATATTGGAAGAACTGGCGGCACGGCTTGGCGTTCAGGATCGCGTCCGCTTCCTGGGCAGTGTCGACCAGAAAAGCCTGTGTGATGTCTACAACTGCGCCGATATCTCCATCCTGGCTTCCAGCCGCGAAGGCTGGGCCAATGTTCTTCTGGAATCGATGGCTTGCGGAACCCCGGTGCTGGGGTCGGCGGTGTGGGGCACGCCTGAAGTGATCGCGGCGCCGGAAGGCGGGTTGTTGCTCAAGAACCGCGACGCCGAAAGCATCGGCTCGGGCATCCATCAATTGCGCAAGGCGATGCCGGACCGGGCGGCCACCCGCCGCTATGCCGAACAGTTCGACTGGCAGTCCACCACCGACGGCCAAGTTGCGATCTTCCGTTCGATATTAAAACAGAAGCACGCTAGAGAAAAATAATTTCAGACGGAATCATGGCCCCCTCACCCTTCGACAAGCTCAGGGTGAGGACATAAGTTAATCCTCATGCTGAGCTTGTCGAAGCATGAGGTCAGAGCGATTACGCTGGAACGCAACTCGCTCTAGCCGATAAGTTCGGCGTAACGCGCCGCCATCGCATTTTCGTCGAAGGTTTGGCGCGCCTTTTTCTCGTTGGCACGGCCCAGCGCATGTTGGGCCGGTTGGTCGTCGATCAATCGCCCCAGGGCCGCCGCGAAAGCGTCATCGCGCAACGGCACGATATAGGCGGCATTTTCCGCGGCCACCATCTCACGCACGTCACCCACCGCCGTCGCCACCACCGGCAGGCCCGCCGCCATCGCCTCCAACACACTCAGAGGCATCTGCTCGGTATCGGAAGACAACGCAAAAATATCCATTTGCGGCAGGAATTTTTCGGGCTCATTGGTCTGCCCGGCGAACCGGACCAGAGCGCCCCGTTGCCGTGCCAGTGTTTCCAAGGCTTGGCGTTCGGCGCCGCCACCCACGATCAGGAGTTCAAGCGAACCCGCCGCACGCCGGGATGCAACTTGCGAAAAAGCTTCAATCAGACGGGCGATATTCTTCTCCCGGCGCAAGCTCGCGACCGTGCCGATAACGATTTTCTCCCTTTCCCCGCCGCGCGAAGCCACCGCAAAACGGGCGCAATCCACGCCATTGGGGATGTAGCGGACCTGTTTGGCGGGAAGCGACCAGATGCCTAGCGCGATCCGCTCCAGATTGCGCGACGGCAGAATCACCTTTGTGTTGCGGCCCGTCAGCGCCAACCGCCGGGTCCAGACACGGCGCATCAGCTGGCGCTGTGCTTCCTCCGGTCCAAAGCCGTCTTCGATATGCAAATGCGGTATTCCCGCGCCAAAACGATTGATCAGCGCCCATTCAATCGCCCCCCAATTGTAGGTCAGCAGCACATCCGCACCCGTGTCGCGCAAGGTCCGGCGGAAAAGATGCCAGCTCGCCAGCGTCTTGCGCTTGTCGAATTGCAATTTCGGATAGGTGATGGGAAATTCGCTGAGCCGGTTCGCCATGTCGGTATTGCCGTCCAGCGCCAGAACCGTGTGGCGGTAGCGCGCCCCATGCAATCGCACCAGTTGCGCAAAACGCATCTGGGATCCGCCCACAGCAAAGGTGGGAAAGACGTGCAGCAGATGTTTCGGCTGACTTATTTTGGGTTCATTGGGCAAGGCTAATCCGCCCACAACAGCGTCAAGGCCGGCCCGCGCCTTGAACCAATGAGATCGCCCGGCGGGCATTGCGCGCCCATGAGATATCCTCCCGCTGGATTTTGCCGGCCGCGGCCGTTCCCAGCCGCGCCCGCAAGGCCCCATCGCCGGCAAGTCTGCGAATCGCGGTTGCCAGCGATTGCGGATTGTCCGGCTCGAACAACAGAGCGTCAACCTCGTGGGTGAGTATCTCGCGGATGTTGGGGGCATCCGGAGCGATGATCGCCCGCCCCAGCGCCATATATTCGAACAGCTTGAGCGGGCTGGCATAGGCGGTGACTTCAGGCTGCAGCGCGATGTCGAAGGCGCTGATATAACCCGCCAGCCCA
>DATEIA010000262.1:0-9193 GCA_035279305.1 Rhizomicrobium sp. | reverse complement strand
CCGGCCTTTTTGCGAATGGTTGCGGGGACAGGATTTGAACCTGTGACCTTCAGGTTATGAGCCTGACGAGCTACCGGGCTGCTCCACCCCGCGTCATGGGTGCATTCTTTACTTCACTACTCCGTCCGGTTCGACCGGTTTCTGGGCCCCCGCCTTCGCGGGGGTGCCGCTGCGGCTAAGGTTCGCTTCGCTCACCAAGCCTCGCGGCAGCTGCTCCACCCCGCGTCATGGACCCTGGGAAAACATCCGAGGGTGCGGGGATATAGGCCATGCCCACCCCCCTGTCCAGCCCGGTTTTTGCCGGGATTTTGGGGCCTTTCGGGGGTCCTTTCAGGTCGATTTAACCGCGCCCCGGTTTTGGGGTGGGGCGAGCGGCGCCACCCGGGTTACCGTCACCTTCCCCGGGTCATGACCGAAGAACTGCGGGAAGCGGTTTATGTCCCTCACCCTTCGACAAGCTCAGGGTGAGGAAAAAGTCCTCATGCTGGTCACACGACGCCGCCGCTAACGACTGTCGAAGCATGAGGCTGCAAACTCAGCGTCCCGCCACATGTTCTTTCGCCGTCTGGATAGCGCGGACAAATCCCACCGGATCGGCAATATGCGGGGTGGTGACCGAATCCACGCCGGTGCCTTCGATCTTCACCGTGCCATAGCCGAAAATGCGGCCCAGGAAGGATTGATGCACCCGCACGCCTTCGATGTTGGGCAAGGCGATCTCATTGGTGCGCATGGTGAAAAGGCCGTATTTTTCGACAAACCGATGACTGGTGATGCCGATCTCGGTGGTCCATCGGCGCACCAGCATTTTGATCAGGGTGATAAGACCCATGATCACCCACACGGCCACCAAAAACAGGGCCCAGCTCAGGGGGTTGGCGGCGTCGCGGGTTTTGTTGCCGGCATGAATATAAAGGCCCAGCAGCGCCAACAACGGCAGCAGCAGCGAGCCCCAGGCATAGACCGTGTACAGCCAGTGAAACCGCGCCCGGATGATGACGGTTTCCCCCGCTCCCAAGGACTGATCGATATAGGACGCCATGCCGGCCTCCGCTGGATTGCGACGCCTTTTTTAAGCCATATTTAGACGAGGTGATACGCCTCGCAAAAATTCTGGGAGGGATTTGATGAAACTCGGTAGTTCTTTGTTTTTCGCCGGCGCCATGGTCTGCGTGGCGGGTGTTGTGGCGGTGCAGGCGCAGACCGCCGCCAGTATGAGCTTTTTCATCACCAGCGTCGGCAAGGGCGACGGCGCCAATCTGGGCGGCCTGGCGGGCGCGGACGCCCATTGCGCCGCTTTGGCCAAGGCGGCCGGCTCGGCCAAGACCAACTGGCGCGCCTATCTCAGCACCACGGCGGTCCAGGGCGGGCCCGGGCCGGTCGATGCGCGCGACCGCATTGGCAAGGGCCCTTGGGTCAATGCCAAGGGGGTGACCATCGCCCGCAATGTCGAGGATCTGCACAGCGCCAAGCTGACCAAGGAGATGCTGCTGAATGAAAAGGGGCAGCCGGTCAATGGCGTGGGCGACACGCCCAACACGCATGACATGCTGACCGGCTCGGACACCGCCGGACGTTACCTACAGATCTCCAATGTGGACACGACCTGCAAGAATTGGACAAGCAATGGCGAAGGTTCCGCCATGATGGGCCATCACGACGGCAGGGGTCCCAATGCCAACCGCAATTACACGTCCTGGAACACGGCGCATATGTCGCGCTCGTGCAGCCAATCCGATCTGGTCGCCACCGGAGGCGCCGGATTGTTCTATTGCTTTGCGGCGGACTGACCGGTTACGCAGGCAGAGGCAAATCACGTTAACGCCTCCCGGACCGGGAAATCGGTTCGGGAGGCGTGCCTCTATTTGAGGAGCGGCCGATGCGCCGTCTGGCGATCGGCCGGGCTATCCTTGTGATGACGACAGCCCTCACATAGCGGCGTGGCTTGAGCCTAGCAGGGAATGAAAGATGACAATCGGCTCATATTTCCAGAAGTCCGGTCTCTACGTCTTCCTGATTTCGTTCACCTGCATCTACTACCTTCTGAATGCGCAGATCCTGCTCGGTCACTATGATTTGGGATGGCACCTCGCCGCCGGAGACTTGATCCGGGATCAAGGGAAAATCCCTTTCCAAGATCCATGGTCTTTCACCGCCCCAGGCCAGCAGTGGTTCAATCTTTCCTGGCTTTGGGACGTGTTCGCCAGTGCGCTGTTTCAATACGCGAATTTTAGCGGCCTTTTGTTATTTGCGGTTGCGTCGGGCGCAGTTCTTGTCGGTTATCTGACGTCCGTCTGCCTGCGCACAGGCGCCTCGGCACTCGCCGTTTGTATTTCGGTTTTGTCGGCTTGTTTGCTTTATCCCGCTTTCGCGGCGTTCCCCAACGTCTATCTCGCCGCGTCGCCGAATCTTTCTACGATGCTGTTTTCCGCGATATTCTATGGAGAATGTTTGAGGCCGACGAAACGCCTCTTCTTGCTTTCCGCAATTATGATTCTTTGGGCCAATCTGCATGGCGGTTTTTTGCTTGGCCTTTTTATTGTCGGCGTCTTTTGCGGCTTGTCGCTGCTCAAACGGGATTGGGCCAATTTCAGACTCTTTGGTCTTGCGGGCGCTGGATGCTTTCTTGCGACCTTCGTCAACCCGCTCGGCTGGCATATTTATGAAGGCGTGACATCGACGCTGGGGAGCTTTATCCAGGCACAAATTACCGAATGGTGGCCCTACCACCGGAATATAACCATACCGGGAAGCATCCCGGGCATCCTCTATATTTTGATATTTGTTGCACTTGAATTGCGCTGCAGGGGATTTTGTCCGCTGGGCGCGCGGTTGCTTTCCTGGCTCTTTCTGTTTTTAGGCCTTTATCAATTTCGCTACATGGCCTTCTTTTTCATTTTCTCCGCGGTCCCGCTGGCGCTGCACCTCGACCGGTTGCTGCCTAAGCGGCCCGACAATTCCGAAATCGCACGATCGCTGTTGGTTGCCGGAATTGTAGCGGCCTGCGCTCTGCCGTGGGTGTATAGGCAGGTAAAGCCAACCCTGGGACTCCCGCAACTGCTTTCGGAGAGGGATGTTGGTTATCTCGAAACTCATTTTCCGCATGCGCGGCTGCTGAATCACTGGAACTATGGTGGAATCCTGATCTTTTATACCCGGGGAGCCATCCCCCTATTCGTCGATGGCCGCGCGGCAACCGCTTATCCGAACGATTTGCTGGCCGACTATTTCAAGCTGGGCCAATCGGAGGTCAACGAGGCTGCATGGGACGCGGTGCTTCGGAAATATCGCATCGATACGATCCTTTGGGTCAGGGCGCATGAGGAGTTAAGGCGGTTTCTGGTGGGGAAGAGAGGCTGGAAAGAAGCCTATGCGGGGCCATACGCCAGCATTTATGCCAAGCCATGACACTGCACGCCTGACATGCAAAGCGCCGGTCCGGCCCTTTCTGGTTTCGGGCGATAGCACTTCAGCGCTCGTGGTCGGGCAATAAAACTTCCAGCACGCCCTTATGGTTGGGGCTTGAGACCACGCCGTCTTGTCGCGCACCACCACTCGCAATGCCATGCGGGCCGTACGCTACGGTGCCGGCTAACCTGGGCGTGTTGCGTAGAGGCGGGTGATGGATTTTGCGCGCGTCACGGTACGGCGCCGAGACGTGTCAACGCGTCCTTCGCCGATTGCATGTCTGGATCGAGCTTCAGCGCCGCGCGATAGTCAGCGATAGCCGCATCGATAACGCCTTTATGCTCATGAGCGCCCCCGCGATGGCCATAGGCGGCAGCGTATCGCGATGCGAATACGGGATGGAGCGGAATATTTTTGGCGTTAAGCGCAATCTCTTGCGTGTAATCGGCGATGGCCTGATCATACAGACCTTTGCGCTCATAAGTGAGGCCGCGTAAGTCGTAGGCACCCGTGTCGGCGGGCGCGAGTGAAATCTCTTTGGTGAGATCGGCGATGGCCTCGTCGGTGAGCCCTTTATGATGATACGCAAGAGCCCGGTTGTAATAGCTGGCGACATTGTGTGGATCGAGCGAAATTGCCTTGCTGAAATCTGCGATGGCCAAGTCGTAGAGTGCCTTGCGCAAATACCTGTTGCCGCGATGTTCGTAGGCACTTTCCAAACTGGGTTTGAGCGAAATCGCCATGGTAAAATCGGCGATGGCCTCTTCGTAAAGACCTTTGCGTTCATATGCGTTCCCCCGATAGTTGTAGGCATCGGCCAATAGGAAGTCTGGGTCCGCCGCCTCAGGTTCGAGCGATATCGCCTTGGTGTAGTCGACGATCGCTTGGTCATCGAGGCCCTGCTCGTAATAGGCGTTTCCCCGATTGAAATAGGCAATGGGAAAGGTTTTGGGTAAAAGGGAAATCGCCTGGTTGTAATCGGCGACCGCCTGGTCGTAGAGCCTCTTATTCGCGTAGGCAACGCCACGATGGTCATAGTCGGTGGCAAGGCGCGCCGTAGCCGCTGGGATTTCCCTGCCGGATTTAAGGTCCGCGGCGTCGAATTGAATTTTCTTGGTGCATCCGGCAATACTGGTATCGGGATCCGGATTGCCACAATTGGCCCGCCGGACTTGTGACTCAGCCGGCATGGAAATGGAAATTAGAACCAAGCCGCACAAAGTTAGACAGGCCTTGCGAAACTCTGCAATCGCGCGATCAAGGAACATGATGTCTCCTGTTGCTTCAATTCGCGCGCAATCCGTCGGCGACAGGCAGGCGCGCGGCATGGAGTGCGGGCAAGGCGCCGCCAAGCAGGCCGATTGCAAGCGCCCAGGCAAGGCCCAGCGCGATCATTGCGGGCGAGATGGTGAGATGGAAGGCGACGTTGCCCGAGACAGACTGCACGCCGTTGAACAGGCCATAGGCGAGGCTTGCCCCGATACCGGCGCCCGCCAGCGCCAGCAGCAACCCTTCGACCGCCACGGCCAATGCCACCGGAGCGGCGCCAAAGCCCAGCGCGCGCATGGTGGCGATCTCGCAGCTGCGCGCCATCACCGCCGAATACAGAATGTTCACCGCCGCCAAAAGCGCGCCAAGGCCGAGCAGCAGGCCGACGCCATAGACCAGCGCGTCGTTCAGGTCGGAGAATTGCGCTGAGCGGCGATTGTAGTAATCCGATTGCCGCTCCGCCATAACCGTCAGCGCCGGATTGGTCGTTATGGCCCGCGTCAGGCTTGCAAGCGCATTCGCACCTTCCAACCGGACGGTGACCGACGTGTAGGCGGTCTGGCGCAGCACAGGCATCACCGTGTCGGTGTCGGCGACAAGTTGGGATTGCACCAGATCATCATTGGTCTTGAATACGCCCACCACCGGCCACAAGCCATCGGGCATGGTGATCTTGTCGCCGAGGCCCACGCCCACAAACTGGCCAGGCGCTTCCGCGCCGACGACCATTTCATGCTTGCCGGGCTGAAACATACGCCCGGCGACGATGCGCAATTCCGGCCTCAGCGAAAGCCCCTCCGGCCCAAGACTGCGAAGCTGGATATAGCCGCGTCCGCCGGTGTCCCGCCGCCGCACCACCAGATAGGTTATGATCTCGGGATCGGCGATGGCGCGGCCTTTGGCATCGCGGGCGATGCCGGGCGCGTCCTTGATGATCTGGGCTTCAGCACGGCTGATAGTCCCGTCGCCTTCCTGCCGCGCGTTGGCGGGCAGGATGATAGCGCGGTCGGGGCTGCCAGCCCGCTGCCAAGTGTGGCGCAGGCCGACCGTCATGGACAGCATGGAGAGCAGGGTGGCGACCACACAAGCGACGCCCACCACCACCACCAGCGCCGGCCAGATTCGGTGTTTGAGGCTGACGAGATTGAGCCGGACGGCGGCAAGGCAGGCGCGTAGGAAAATCATGTGCGCCCCGCCAGAATGGC
This sequence comes from Rhizomicrobium sp., assembly GCA_035279305.1. Lineage (GTDB taxonomy): Bacteria > Pseudomonadota > Alphaproteobacteria > Micropepsales > Micropepsaceae > Rhizomicrobium. The sequence continues at coordinate 3,311 of DATEIA010000262.1, read as the reverse complement.
GGCCACGTCCAGCCCCCTCAGTTTCAGGGCCGGCAGGATCACGCTGAGGAACGCCAGCAGGATCACGGCGAGAAGCGCCTGGGAAATGACGGCGGGCGACAAATAAGGTTCGGGCAGAGAGAGGGTGGGCAGAAGCTTGGGTATGCGCACCGCAATCAGGGCGGCCAGGCCGAGCCCAAGGCCCGCGCCCAGGATGGCAGGCGCCAGGGCTTCGGCGAATAGCAAGGCGATCACTTTGGAATCGGAATAGCCGATGGTCTTCAGCACCGCGAATTCGCTCAGGCGCTCGCGCACCGACTGGGCCATGCCATGGGCGGTGAGAAGCAGAATCATGAACAACCCCACCGCCGCCACGCGCCGCGTCACCATAGCGACATTGACGATTTCCGTGCCGTCATCGCTGCGCATCGTCCGCTCGGATATGCTGTCGGTCGGAATGGCGGAATTGGCGAAGCGCGCGTCAATGGCGATGGCAGTGTTCTCGGCGGCTGCCGGGTCCTTCACCACGGCCTGGAACCAGCCCGCCTTAGGCTGGTCGGCAGCCGGCCGTGACATCTTGTAATACTGGTAGCTGCCGAAGCTGAAGCCGCCCGACCAATAGGGCGTGTCGTCCAGCACATCCAGCACCTGGAACCGCCAGGCCTGGCCGCCATCGGCCCGCGGTATCGCGGAGCTGACAATAGAGAAGATATCACCCTTCTTCAGGCCCCGTTTGGCGGCCATTTTGCGGCTGAGAAAAACCCCGTCCGGCTTGGTCCGCCACTGTGCCCACTGGGCCGCCGTGAGCGGCGCATTGGGCCAGCCAGCTTCATTGTCCACCGCCATGACACAGGCGCGATCCTTGGGATTGCGGTAATAGCCGCATACCCCGCCGCCCGCCGAGACCGCCGCGACATTGGGCATGCCGGCGATCTGCTGGCCCATGGCATCGGTGAGATTATCGGCGAAGCGCGCCCCGATGACGACGACACTGCGGTTGATCACATCCACCATGCGCTGGAAAGCGGCGTCGGTGCCCATCATCACGCCGAACAACGTGAAGGCCGCCGTCACGGACAAGAGCGTGAGAATGGTCCGCAGCTTCCGCCGCGCCAATGCCGCCCATATGAGGGGGAAATATTTCACGCCTGCGCCATGACGCGCCGGGCCTGAGCGACAGCCAATCTGCCTATGCATTCTCTCATGAGCCCCCTCAGAAAAGTTATTTGGGGTTCCAATTTGGGCAAAATAGGGGCACGGGCTTTTGCCGCGCCGCAACGAGAATATGGGCCGGGGTGATGCCTTATTGCCAAAGTTCAAGCTGCTGGCGTAGAAAGTTCCCAAGCGGGAGCAAGACCGAAACCACGGAGATTTCCGGATGCGGAAATTGCCTATCTTTTTTTGCTTCCTTGCCGCCGCCCCCGTGGCAGGGGCTCAACCAGCGCCGCCGACCGCGCTCGAGCCAGTCGTGCCGCAATGGGCCGAAATCGAGACTGTGGAAGTTCATGCCTCGCCGGGCCCCGCTTTATGGCGCGTGACGAAGGGCGATTCCGAGGTGTGGATTCTGGGCATGATAGGCGCACTGCCCAAAGGCGTCACCTGGAACCAGCAAACACTTTCCGAACTTCTGCAAGGCAGCCGCGCCATTGTGATGCCGCCGCGCCCCAAGATCGACATACTGGATGCGGGCTGGTTCCTTCTGGGTCATTGCTGCAGCCTTTTCCGTTTGGACAGCGGCAAGCTGGACGATTTTCTGCCGCCGCCGATGCGGCTGAAGCTGGCGGCAATGGTGCAAAGCGTTGGCGGCAATTTAAAGGACTATCAAGGCGACGAGCCGCTGGGCGCCGCCAACCGTCTGCACCGCGATTTCACCAAGAAATACGAACTGAACGGCGAAAGACCGATGGAGGCGGTGGCCAAGCTGGCCGATGCCAAGAATGTGGAGCTGCAGCCGGCTTTCCGCTTCGATCCCCTGCTCATCCTCCGGGAAGCGATCAAGCTGACACCGGAGCAGCAGCGCCCCTGCTTAGACGCAGCGGCGGAAGATGCCGCGCGTATGGCCGAACATGGCCGCGCCATGGCCGAGGCTTGGGTGGTCGGCAACATCAAAGGCCTTAAGGAACATTTCGCCGAGCCGCGCATGCAGGACTGTCTTGCCGCCGCCGTGCATGCATACGGCGCGATTGATCAAAACCGCGTCCCGGCCTTCGTGGCCGCCATCGATGCAGCCTTGGACAAGCCGGGCAAGACCGTCGCGGTGGTGGGCATGGGGCCGCTGCTGCGCAAAGGCGGTGTGCTGGAGCAGCTTAAGGCGCAACACCTCGCCATCGAGGGACCGGTGGACTAGTAGGCGGTTGTGATCAAATTTACCGAAACTTGTCATCCCGGAAGCCGCGTAGCGGCTATCCGGGATCCATCGTGCCGTCTGCAAGATGGATCCCGGCTCGGCGCGATGCTGGCACATCGCTTGGCCGGGATGACAAGCTGGGTTTGTTCAGTCAGAAAACAATTCGCTCTAGGGTCCGGACTCAATTAGCCCACCATGTGATGGCGGCTGCGAGCAGAACGGCGGATAGGAAGTTGCGCGCCAGCTTGTCGTATCGGGTCGCGATGCGCCGGAAGTCCTTGAGCCGGCAAAACATGCGCTCGATAACGTTTCGGCCTTTATAGGCCGCCTTATCGTATCGATGGGGATGTTTGCGGGTCGGATTGGGCGGGATGACGGCTTTGATGCCACGTCGGGCGAGTTCGTCGCGCAGGCTGTTGGCGTCATAGGCCCTATCGGCCAAGAGACGGCGTGGATTCGGAACCATGTCGATGAGGTTGCGGGCACCGACCAGATCGTGGGTATTGCCTGGGGTGAGTAGCAAAGCCAGCGGCCTGCCTATCTCATCGCTCAGACCGTGGATTTTGGTCGTTTGCCCCCCGCGCGAGCGGCCAATGGCATTGTTGAAGGCCCCCCTTTTGCGCCGGCTGCTGAGCGGTGAGCTTTGATGTAGGTGGAGTCCAGCGACATTGAGCCGTACATGCCGGTCGAGCCGGTCAGGGCATAGAAAATGTCCGTCCAAATCCCCTGACGGCTCCAGCGGTTAAAGCGATTATAGATCGTGGTGTAAGGGCCATAGGCTTCCGGGCAATCGCGCCAGCGCGCCCCAATCCGCAACATATGCACGATGCCGCTGATTACCCGGCGGTCATCGACTCGATGGGCGCCCTTACGGCCCTTGGGTAGCAGAGGTTCAATCCGGCGCCATTCAGCGTCACTCAGCCAGTAAATCTGCTTGGCCATCCAAGCCTCCAAATCACCTTCGGAGAACTTGAATCACAATCTC
>DATEIA010000261.1:0-2286 GCA_035279305.1 Rhizomicrobium sp. | reverse complement strand
CGAATTTCCTGGCGATGCGCTGGGCGATCGGGATGGAGCGGGCATTGGCCAGGTCGCAATAATCCAGGCCGGGGCAGGCGATGATATCGGTGATCAGCCCGGCATTGGGGGACGCGAAATCCAGTTCCTTGAGCTTGGCATAGATGGTTGGCAGGTCCTGTTTGCGGACATGCGGCAAGACCAGATTCTGTTCGTGGGTGACGCGCACTTCGCCGACACTGAACTGGTCCATCAGATCGGCGATGACGTCCATCTGTTCGGCGGTGGCGTCGCCCGGCACTTGGCCTGGGGTCTTGAGGGTGATGGTGGCGATGGCATAGCCGGGCGCCTTGTGCTTGTGGACATTGGACTTCGCCCAATTGGCGAAGTCCGCGCCCGCATCGGGCATGGTGTCGGACAGGCCGGTCTCGAATTTGGGCGGCGCGAAATAGGCGGTGATGCGGTCCAACTCGTCCTGCGGCAGTTGGAGCGTGCCCATGCGCTTGAGTTCCTCGAACTCGCGCGCCACGCGGCGGCGCATTTCCTCGGGCCCGATGGTGTTGATTAGGATCTTGATGCGCTGCTTATGGATATTGTCGCGGCGGCTATCCTGATTATAGACCCGCAGCACCGCTTCCAGATAGGCGAGGATATCCGCGCGTTCGACGAATTCGCGCATCACATGGGCGATATAGGGGGTGCGGCCCATGCCACCGCCGGCCATCACCTTATAGCCGACGCGGCCTTGGGCATTCTTGACGATCTGGACCGCCATGTCGTGATACTGCAGCGCCGCGCGGTCGTGCTCGCAGGCACCCACCGCGATCTTGAACTTGCGGGCCAGGAAGACGAATTCGGGATGCAGGCTCGACCATTGGCGGATGATCTCGGCCAGGGGACGCGGATCCTCGATCTCTTCATCGGTGGCGCCGGCGAATTGGTCGGCGGTGACATTGCGCACGCAATTGCCGGATGTCTGGATGCAATGCATTTCCACATCCGCCAGTTCGCGCAGGATCTTGGGCACATCCACCAGCTTGATCCAGTTGAACTGAAGATTCTGCCGTGTGGTGAAGTGCCCGAAATTCTTGTCATAGGTGCGGGCGATATGGGCAAGCTTGCGCACTTGTTTGGATGAAAGGGTTCCGTAAGGCACCGCGATCCGCAGCATATAAGCGTGCAGCTGCAGATAGAGCCCATTCATCAGGCGCAAGGGCTTGAACTGATCTTCGGTCAATTCCCCCGACAGGCGGCGCGCCACCTGGCCGGCGAACTGATTGACCCGCTCGCCGACGAACTGGGCGTCGAACTCGTCATAGCGGTACATGTTGGGCGCCACGGGTTTGACCAAAGTATTAAGCATTGACTTGACCCGCCTGCTTGCCGGTATGGGGATGCACCGTCGGCCCCGCGGCGCGGATGATTTCGCGTTCCTTCACCGGTTGAATCGTGCCCTTCACGTCACGCACCTCGAACAGATAGGGCGCCACGACCTGGTTGCGGATCAGCTCGGCCGTGGCCGTCGCCAGAGCGGATTCGGCGCTGGCCGCGTCCCTATAGACGTCGCCATCCGCCAGCATCGGCACCCAGCCGTCACCCTTGCGGTATAGAACGTCGCCGTCCCGCAACCGGTTCGCGGTGAGCATCTGGAGGCCTTGATTTTGGTGTGCCATGAGCGCGGAAAGACCATGAGCGGGTCCCGAAATCAAGACTTTAACACTGCGGAACTGTAGATTTTTTTAAAGTACAAATATTACATGTTATTTTAGAATCGGCTAGGCTCCAGATGCAAAGGACGGGTGCAGCATGGAAAAGCAGCAGACGACGGTCGCAACCCTGTCAGGCAAGCAAATCGCCGCCGTGGCGGCAGGCAACGCCCTGGAATTCTACGACTTTCTGATTTTCGGCTTTTTCGCCGTCCAGATTGGCGCGGTGTTTTTCCCGGTGAAGGACGCGACCAACAGTTTGCTTCTGACCCTGGCGACCTTCGGCGTCGGCTTTCTCACCCGGCCGCTTGGCGGCGCCTTGATCGGACCGCTGGGAGACCGCATTGGGCGCAAGCCGGCCATGTTGCTGTCTTTTGGCTTGATGGGCGTCAGTGTCGTCGGGCTGGCGCTCACGCCCTCCTATGCCAGCATTGGCGTGGCGGCCCCCCTATTGTTGGTACTCTTCCGCTTGCTGCAGGGTTTTGCCTTGGGCGGCGAAGTGGGCCCCAGCACGGCCTTTTTGATGGAGGCCGCGCCGGCACATAAGCGCGGCTTTTACGTTTCGCTGCAATTCGCCACCCAGCAGGGCGCGACCTTGATC
>DATEIA010000260.1:0-10942 GCA_035279305.1 Rhizomicrobium sp. | reverse complement strand
GGATACCCTGACCCCTTTTATGCATAGTCCCGCCGCTTTTGGGTATTTGAGGCCCCTTTCAACCGCGCTGGACGGCATCCCGGCGCTGGCTGTCAGTGGTCCCGATACGGTTCGCATCCGATCCGGCAACCCCATCCTCATCCGCGCGAATATCTTCGCCAAGATGAAGGACGGTTTTGGTGACGGCGAACTCTCCGGTCTCACTGTCTTTCTCAAGGATGAGGAGGGTGCGCCCGTGGCATTGGCCGAAATCGCCGAAGGTGAACTTCGTCCGTTTCGTGTCTTCAACTTCTCAACATAGCGGATGACCGATGATTACGCCTGAACGCAAGAAAGAGCTGATCGCCGAACACGCGACCGGCAAGAATGATTCCGGTTCGCCGGAAGTGCAGATCGCGATCCTGTCGGAGCGCATCGCCAATCTCACCGAACACTTCAAGACCCACGCCAAGGACAATCATTCCCGCCGCGGCATGATCAAGATGGTGTCGCAGCGCCGTGGCCTGCTGGATTATGTCAAGGCCAAGGACGCCAAGCGTTACGAAGCCATCATTTCCAAACTGGGTCTGCGCCGCTGAGTTGCGCGGGCAAAACAGAATTGGCAACGGCTGGTGCAACCGCATCAGCCGTTGCTTTGCTTTCCGGGGGATGAGCTTCCGGTAAAGCGAGCTCCATAGGGGAGCCAGGGAGCGACCGCGAACCCGACAGGCTCGTGGCGCGACCAAAAGAGGAAGGCCTGCCGCAATATGGCGCCAGGCGATGACGAAAGAAAATCCGATGTTTAACGTACAAAAGGAAAGCTTCGAATGGGGCGGCCGCACGCTGACCCTTGAGACCGGCAAGATTGCCCGCCAGGCCGACGGTTCGGTGCTGGCCACCTATGGAGAGACCGTCGTGCTGGCCACCGTGGTCGGCGCGCCGAATCCGAAAGAAGGCGTGGACTTCTTCCCGCTCACCGTGAATTACCAGGAACGCTATTATGCCGCCGGCAAGATTCCGGGCGGCTATTTCAAGCGCGAGCGCGCTCCCACCGAACGCGAAACCCTGATCTCGCGCCTGATCGACCGCCCCATCCGCCCGCTATTCGCCGACGGCTATCGCAACGAAACCCTGGTGGTGGCGCAGGTCCTGTCCCACGATCTGGAAAACGATCCCGATATCGTGGCGATGATCGCCGTCTCCGCCGCCCTGACCATTTCGGGATTGCCCTTCCAGGGCCCAATCGGCGCGGCGCGGGTTGCCTACATCGACGGCGCGTACAAGCTGAATCCGCCGATCGATGAGATGGCCAATTCCCAGCTGGAACTGGTTGTCGCCGGCACCCATGACGCCGTGATGATGGTGGAATCCGAAGCCCAGCAGCTCAGCGAAGAGGTGATGCTGGGTGCCGTGATGTTCGGCCACAGGGAAATGCAGCATGCCATCAACGCCATCATCCGCCTGGCGGAAAAGGCGGCCAAGGATCCGCGCCAGGTGCCGGAAGATGTCCATGGCCCGGTGCGCGCCAAGCTGAAGGCCGCCGCCTCGGCCGAACTGGCCAAGGCCTTCCAGCTTCCCATCAAGTTCGAGCGCCGCGACGCGCTCAGCGCCATCAAGAAGAAATTCGCCGCGGATTTCGTCGGGGAAGGCGAAGGCCAGGTTGCGGCCAATGTCTATTCCGGCCTGCTGCATGATGTCGAAGCCGATGTCATGCGCAACGCGGTACTGGACACCAAGAAGCGCGTCGACGGCCGCGACCTGACAACGGTTCGCCCGATTGTGGCGGAAGTCGGCATCCTGCCGCGCACCCATGGTTCGTCGCTGTTCACCCGCGGCGAAACCCAGGCGCTTTGCGTCTGCACCTTGGGTACCGCCGAAGACGAGCAGTTCGTCGACAGCCTGGAAGGCACCGGCAAGCAGACCTTTATGCTGCACTATAATTTCCCTCCCTACAGTGTCGGTGAAACCGGCCGCATGGGCTCGCCCGGCCGCCGCGAAATCGGCCATGGCAAGCTCGCCTGGCGCGCCATTCACCCGATGCTGCCCAAGAAGGAGGAGTTTCCCTACACCATCCGCGTGGTGTCCGAGATCACCGAATCCAACGGCTCGTCGTCGATGGCCACGGTGTGCGGCACGTCGCTGGCGCTGATGGATGCGGGCGTTCCGCTGCAGAAGCCCACCGCCGGCATCGCCATGGGCCTTATCCTGGAAGAGGGCCGCTATGCGGTTCTGTCGGACATTCTGGGTGACGAGGATCACCTGGGCGACATGGACTTCAAGGTGGCGGGCACCGAAGACGGCATCACCTCCTTGCAGATGGACATTAAGATCGCTGGCATCACCGAGGAGATCATGAAGGTCGCCCTGGCACAGGCCAAGGGTGGACGCCTGCATATCCTGGGCGAGATGAACAAGGCCCTGACCGGCGCCCGCGCCGAGCTGGGCGAGCATGCCCCGCGCATCGAGCAGATCAAGATCCCGGTCGACAAGATCCGCGACGTGATCGGCACCGGCGGCAAGGTGATCCGCGAGATCGTGGAAAAGACCGGCGCCAAGATCAATGTCGAGGATGACGGCACCGTGAAGGTGGCCTCCGCCGACGGCGAGTCGATCAAGGCGGCGCTGAAATGGATTCGCGGTCTGACCGCGGAGCCGGAAATCGGCCAGATCTATGACGGCAAGATCGTCAAGGTGATGGACTTCGGCGCCTTTGTGAATTTCTTTGGCCCCAAGGACGGGCTGGTGCATGTCAGCGAACTGGCGTCACAACGCGTCGCCAAGCCCAGCGATGTGGTCAAGGAAGGCCAGGCGGTGAAGGTCAAGCTGCTTGGCTTCGACGATCGCGGCAAGGTGCGCCTCAGCATGAAGCAGGTGGACCAGACCACCGGCGAGGACATCGGCAGGAAGCCTGCTCCGGCTGAAGCGCCGCAGGCCTGATCCTTTTTCGATGGGTTGCAATCACCGCCCGCGATGCCGACGCATCGCGGGCGGTTTTTTGTTGAAATTCAATTGGTTAAAGCCGCTGCCCGGTTCTTGTGGGAAGGCCGGACGCGCGCTATTGCTCTGTCATGACCGTCTTTATGCGTCTCCTCAGCCTGATCCTGATCGTGGCCGCGCTGGTGTTCCTGGGCGCGGATGCGGTGAGTTCGCTGGAACGCGGCGGCGAGCTTACGGTGCGCAACCTGGACGCGGTGTGGGGAATGTTCGCACCCCGCAGCCTGGTTGGATTCAAAAGCTGGGTGCAGAACCATGCCGCCTTTATGGCGCAGGGCGTCTATTCCTCGCTTGCGCTTCCGGCCTGGGCGGCGACAGGAGTATTGGGCGTGATTTTCGCCTTCGTGTTTGGCCGAAGGCACTAGGCGCGTTCTTTTGGCCGCCGAGTGCGTCGCGCGTGCTCACGTGCGTCAAGCACGCTCCGCGCGCGCTCCTGCTCGAACGGCCAAAATCGACGCGCCTGGGACGCCGTCTCGACCTACCTATTTTCGCCCGGTATCCAGAATACATCGCCCATGCCGCTGTCATTATTTGCGGCGCGGGCCATCACGAACAGATGATCGGACAGCCGGTTGGCATAGCGCAGCGCGGCCTCGTTGATCTTTTCTTCTTCCGCCAATGCCACCATCGCGGCTTCGGCGCGCCGGGCAATGGCGCGGGCCAGATGCAGATGCGCCGCCAGGGCGGTGCCGCCCGGCAGCACAAAAGATGTCAGCGGCGAGAGCTTTTCGTTCATGGTGTCGATCTCCCGCTCCAGCCGCTCGACCTGGGCCGGTGAAATCCGCAAGCGCCCTTCAGGTTTGCGGCCATCTTCCGGTGCGGAAAGATCGGCGCCCAGGTCGAACAGATCGTTCTGGATGCGCGACAGCATCATGTCCGCGTCGCCTTCCGCCTCCAGTCGCGCGATACCAATGGCGGAATTGGTTTCGTCCACCGCGCCGATGGCGGTAATGCGCAAACTGGATTTGGAAATCCGGCTGCCGTCGCTGAGGCCGGTTTGACCGCCATCCCCGCCTTTGGTGTAGATTTTATCGAGCCGAACCATGAGAAAATCTGTCTCTTGCCCCCAAAATCTTAACCGCTATGATCCGCACAATCTTCAATTATTTGGCCTGAGAAATTGAGTGTTCCCATGCCCGTAGAGGCCCCCGAAATCGTCGAAACCGAGAGCACCCGTGTCGCTTGCGATGGCGGCGGCGGGGCGCTGGGCCATCCGCGCGTCTATCTGGAAATGGGCGATGAGAGTTTCGTGGAATGCCCCTATTGCGACAAGCGCTTTGTCCTGAAACCGGGCGCAGGTCATCATTGAGCGCCCTGAAAAAGGGAGATCACCTCTATCTGGTCGATGGCTCGGGCTATCTGTTCCGCGCCTATCATGCCTTGCCGCCCTTGACCCGCAAGTCCGACGGCCTGCCGGTGGGCGCGGTGTCCGGCTACTGCAATATGCTGTGGAAGCTGCTGGAGGACATGAAGGGCCCCGAACAGCCCACCCATCTGGCGGTGATCTTCGACGCCAGCGAAAAAACCTTCCGCAATGATATCTACAAGGAATACAAGGCCCATCGCCCGCCCGCGCCCGAAGACCTGATTCCGCAATTTCCCCTGGTGCGCGATGCCACCCGCGCCTTCGGCGTCAGCTGTGTGGAGATGAAAGGTTACGAAGCCGACGATTTGATCGCGACCTATGCGCGGCTGGCGCGCGAGGCCGGCGCCCGCTGCACCATCATCTCGTCGGACAAAGACCTGATGCAGCTGGTGGTGGACGGCAAGGTCGAACTGCTGGACACGATGAAGAATCGCCGCCTGGCTAGCGCCGAAGTGTTGGAGAAATTCGGTGTTGCGCCCGACAAGGTGGTGCAGGTTCAGGCACTGGCGGGGGATGCCTCCGACAATGTGCCCGGGGTGCGCGGCATCGGTATCAAGACGGCGGCCGAACTGATCAATGCTTACGGCGATATTGAAACGCTGCTGGCCCGAGTGAACGAAATCAAGCAACCCAAGCGCCGCGAGACCCTGATCGAGAATGCCGATAACGCCCGCATTTCGCTCAGACTGGTGACGCTGGACGCAAACGTCCCGTTCCAGGAAAAGCCCGGCGAATTCGCGGTTCACGAGCCCGATTGCAAAGCGCTGATCGCCTTTCTCAAGGCGATGGAATTCACCTCCATCACCAAGCGGGTGGCGGCGCATTTCGAGGTGGAAGACCTGGATGCCATCGCGGCCGCGCCCACCGTGGCCAATGTGCTGCCGCCGCAACCGGAATTGCCGGAGATGGAAGGCGAGGCGCCGGCGGACACATCGGCCCTGCGCGCGCCGATCAACCACGATGCCTATGTCACGGTGACAGACGCAAAGACGCTGGATCAATGGATCGCGCGGGCCTATGCGGCCGGCACGGTTTGCGTCGATACCGAAACCACCTCGCTCGATCCCATGACCGCCAATCTTTGCGGCGTGTCCTTGGCGGTGGCGCCAGGCGAGGCTTGCTACATCCCCTGCGGCCATCGCAAGGGCGACGGGCTGTCGCTGGACCTGTCCCAGGCCCAGGATGGGGCTGAGAAAATCGTCCAGATGGCGGAAGCCGATCTGCTGTCACGGCTGAAACCATTGCTGGAAGACGATTCCATCCTGAAGGTGGGACAGAATCTCAAATATGATGCGCTGGTATTCCTGCAGCGTGGCATCCGGCTTGCACCCATCGATGACACGATGCTGATGTCCTATGTGCTGGAAGGCGGGCTGCATGGCCATGGCATGGATGAACTGAGCGAGCTGCATCTGTCGCACACGCCCATCGCCTTCAGCGAAGTCACCGGCAAGGGCAAGGACAAGCTGACTTTCGACTGCGTGCCGGTGCCGCAAGCCACCAAATATTCCGCCGAGGATGCCGATGTCACCTTGCGGCTCTACATGCTGCTCAAGCCGCAGCTGCGCGAGCGCGCAAAGCGCGGCGTCTATGAGACGTTGGAACGGCCGCTGGTGATGGTGCTGGCCGATATGGAGCGGGCGGGGGTGAGCATCGATCCGGACATGCTGCGCAAATTGTCCAATGATTTCGCCAAACAGCAGGCCGGCCTGGAAAAAGAAATTCATAAGCTGGCGGGAAGCGATTTCAATATCGGATCGCCCAAACAGTTAGGCGAAATTCTGTTTGACCGGATGAAGATCGAAGGCGGCCGCAAGACCAAGACCGGCGCCTGGTCCACCGACAGCGATGTGCTGGAAGATGTGGCGGCGCAGGGTCATCCCATCGCCGCCAAAGTGCTGGACTGGCGCGGCTTGGCCAAGTTGCGCGGCACCTACACCGACGCGCTGCCCGGCTATATCAACGCCAAGACCGGCCGGGTGCACACCTCTTACGCCATGGCCTCCACCTCAACCGGGCGGCTGGCCTCCACCGATCCCAATCTGCAGAACATCCCGGTCCGCACCGAGGAAGGCCGCCGCATCCGCCAAGCCTTCATTGCCGCCAAGGGCAACAAGCTGATCAGTGCCGACTACAGCCAGATCGAGCTTCGTTTGCTGGCCCATATCGCCAATATTCCGGAATTGAAAAAAGCCTTTGCCGACAATCTGGATATTCACGCCATGACGGCGTCGGAGATTTTCGGGGTGCCGATCAAGGGCATGCCCGCCGAAGTGCGCCGCAAAGCCAAAGCGATCAATTTCGGGATCGTCTATGGCATTTCTGGTTTCGGCCTGGCCAATCAGCTGGGCATTCCCCAAAGCGAAGCCTCCGATTACATCAAGAAATACTTCGCCCGCTTTCCCGGCATCCGCGACTATATGGAAGACACCAAACAGTTCGCCCGCACCCACGGCTTTGTGGAGACCCTGTTCGGGCGGCGCATCCATATCCGTGAGATCAATTCCAAGGTGCCGGGCTTCCGCGGCGGGGCCGAACGCGCCGCCATCAACGCGCCGATTCAAGGTTCCGCCGCCGACATCATCCGCCGCGCCATGGTCCGCCTTCCGCCCGCGCTGGCCGAGGCCAAAGCCAAGGCCGTCATGCTCTTGCAGGTGCATGACGAATTGATCTTCGAGGCGCCCGACAAGGATGTCGAGAAAGCGTCGAAGCTGATCAAGGCGGTGATGGAGAAGGCGGCGCTGCCGGCGGTGGAAATCTCAGTGCCGCTGGTGGTGGATGCGCGGGCCGCCGACAATTGGGATGCCGCGCATTAACTCCGCTTGTCATGGCCGGCCCCCCCGGCCCGCGCGAAGCGCGGCCGGAGGACAAGCTTCACGACCCGGCCATCCATCTCTAAATCTTGCGCGGTGGAAGCATGGATGGCCGCCTCAAGGGCGGCCATGACAAAAAAGAGCTATGCCGCGATGCTCTTGAGCCCGGTCTCCGCCGTAATGCCGGCCTTGCCCAGCGTTTCCATCAGCTCGGCCATCAGTTTTTCGCTGTCCGGCACCTCGCCGTCTTTTGCCCGTATCGCCATATAGCCGGTGAGGAATCCGGGCTGAGACAGGTGGCCCAGGATCAGATTGCGCGCTTTGTTGGACAACACGCCTTCGGTCAGCATGCCGCCGACCATCAGTTTCAGCAGGGTTTGGGCCTTGTCCACCGCGGAGATAGGACGCGCCTGGATGGCCTCCAGCAGCCTGCCGCGGGCCTCCATCTGAACCGCCATTAAGTCGATGCGGTTGGAGATTTCCTCCCGTGTGACATCGATGAAGCCCGAGCGGCGCACCCGCGCCTGCAACTGCGCCAGCCGCTGCAGCCTTTGCACCAAGGGAACCTTGGCGTTTTGGAATATATTTTCGAAGGCGGCGGAGTTCAGCACCGGCAAGATATAGTTGGACAGTTGGCGCTTGTTTTCCGCCCCGATGATATTGTCCTCGACGAACAGGATGCGGTCGATCTTTTCCTCGGGCGCGGCTTCGGCGATGAATTGGCCCACCGCCTCCTGCACCACCAGCCGCTTGGAACGCAAAGTGAAGGCGGCGATCAGGTCTTCATGGCTGAGATACTTGCCGATGCCCAATACGATGCGGTTGGCGATGGAGCGCAAAGCCTTGAGCTCTTCGACCAGCGAATCGGGGCACAGCCGCTTGCTGCTCTTGAATTCGGCGATCACGCGATTGGCGACGGCGGTGCGCGCCTCCGGCAAAGTGTCGGCGGCAAAATGATGGGTCAGCGCCGCCAGGCCCTTTCCGCGCGCTTCCGCCTCGGGCTCCTTGCCCAGGAATAGGGTGACGAGATTGTTGAGCGCCTGGCCCAGATTTTCCGCTGGTCCCATCAGCTCGTGCAGCGCGGCCGAGCCACCCAATGTCTCGGCCAGGACCGCATCGATCGCGGAGAGCACGAGCTGGCGCGGCTCCTCTTCCGCCGGCGCATTCTCCATGATGGTAATCAGCATCAGGACTTTTTCGTCCCAGCCTTGAGCCTCTTTCAGATGCCGTGCCAGGGCGCCGTTGAAGATATAGGCGGCATTGCCCTGTCCCGACAGACTCCTGGCCAGGTCGGCGAACTGGTGGGACTCGGGATTGGGAAAAAGCCCCTTGCGCTGGTCGCGATAGACGCGATGAAAAGCCTGGGTGGTGAGTTCATTCAGGCTCTTGATGATCTGCTGCACCCCGGCGGCGGTGGTGGCGGCCTGGGCCACGGCGACCTTCTGGATGGCGAACTGATAGAGCGTTCCGGTGGCTTCCAGCTTTTCCAGCATGTCGGCACGGTGGATCAGCTCGGTGATGGTGATCTTGTTGCGGGAGAGATAATCGATCAACAGCCGGCTCATGGTTGCCCGCGCATGATAAGAATAGAGATCTTCCGGCTTGAAACAGGGCAGCGTATGCGGCGCGTCTTCCTGCGCCGGGGCGATCCTCATCTGATTGTGCCCCTCCTCGAAAATCTTGAGGGTCAGGAAATCGCCGGTCTCGTCATTGTAGGTCTCCTTCACCACCTTGACGCCGGTGGCTTTTTCGCCGGCCATCAGCTCCTGGGCCATGGCGAGGGCGACGTCGCGCGACGTCACGACTTCATGCAAGGACCAGCCGCCCTTGGCGCCCACGCGGCGGAAGATTTCGTAATGGATTTCCCGTGCCATGCCGCAATGTTGCCGGGGCTGTTTTAAAGGCCGGTTAACTGTAGAAAAGCCGCTTAGGCATGCCCGGAAAGATCGCGGATCGCCGCATTGGCACCGCATAAGGGGCAGCCGGGGTCCTTGGGCAGGCGAGCGGTGCGAAATTCCGCGGTAAGTGCTTTATATATCAGGATTTTTCCGGCCAATCCGGTACCCAACCCGGCTGTTTCCTTCAATACTTCCAGGCCTTGCAACGCGCCCATCACCCCGGCGGCGGCACCCAGCACCCCGGTTTCCGAGCAATTGGGCACGGCGCCGGGCGGCGGGGGGGCGGGGAACAGGCAACGATAACAGGGGCAGGAGGGTTGATGCCCCTTATAGGTCGCCAGTTGGCCTTCAAATTCCGTCACCGCCGCCGACACCAGCGGTTTTCCCGAAAAAAAGCAGGCGTCGTTGAGCAGAAAGCGGGTGGCGAAATTGTCGCTGGCGTCGGCGACGATGTCGTAACCGGCGATCAGCGCCATCACATTGGCGGGGCCGAGCCTGGTCTTGTGGGATTGGATTTGAACCCCTGGATTCAAGGCTTTCAGCGCTTCGGCGCCCGCTTCGACCTTGGGGCGGCCGATGTCGGCGGTACGAAACAGAATCTGCCGCTGCAGATTGGACAGGCTGACCGCATCGTCATCCACCAGGCCCAAAGTGCCGATGCCTGCCGCCGCCAGATACAGGGCTGCGGGGCTGCCCAGTCCGCCCGCGCCCACGATGAGCACCCGGGCCTTGCGGATCTTGGCTTGGCCGGGGCCGCCGACTTCCCGCAACACCAGATGGCGGGCATAGCGGTCCAACTCTTCGTCACTCAGCATGGCTCTTCCATACGGTCAAAGCCGGCTTTTGTCGCCCGCCTTGTCGCGGATCAGGGCCCGATTCCGCTTTGCTGCCACCGCGCGTCGGATGCCGATGCGCATCGCGGCGACAATTAAATTATTGTGTATAATCAAATGCTTACCGCGCAGCATGACCCGCAGCATGAATCTTCTTTGCTGCGTGTTTTGCTGCAGCATGGCGCGGGAAGCCCGATCAGGCCTTGCGATAGACCCACACTTTGGCCGGCGGGATATTGGCCAGCACGCTGGCGGTGCGGATCACCGTATAGCCTGGCGGCGGCACCACAGGCGCTTGGGTGCCATAGGAAAACTGGATCAGGGGCGCGCCCGGCATCAACCGGCTAGCCAACCCCGCCATCAAGGACTGGCGGCGGCTCATAGCGTGATTGAGCAGCGGAATGCCGGAGACAATGGCGGCAAAGGGTGAGCCATTTGGCTTGCCCAAAGTGGCATCCAGGTCGAAGGCGTCACCCTGAAATACCCGTACCTTGGGAAAGCGCGCCGCCAAATGCTGGGCCAAATCCTCGTCATACTCCAGCAAGGTCAGCTGCTCGGGCGCCACGCCGCGGGCCAGAATCGCATGGCTGATCACACCGGTGCCCGGCCCCAGCTCCAGCACCGGCCCGGCCTTGGGATCGATCTGGCGTGCGATGGCTTCCGCCAAGGCGGGGCTGGAGGGCATGATCGCGCCGACATCCTTGGGCCGGGCGATCAAAGCGCGCAGAAAGCGAAAATTATCGGCAAGGGTCGTGGTCATGGATCGGCCTTGCCTCTCGGGTGATTTCGCCAACCTACGTCAAAAAATCAATCTGGCGAAGCACTTACTTCTCGCAAGCTTTCCAGAAATCCTTCAGCCGGGCAAGAAAACCTTCGGCTTCGGGCTGGGTGCCGCTGCCGCTTTCGGCTTCGAATGCGCGCAGCAATTCCTTCTGCCGCCGGCTGAGCTTGACCGGGGTTTCCACCGCAAGTTCGACATACAGATCGCCCTTTTGGGCGCTGCGCAGCACCGGCATGCCTTTGCCGCGCAGGCGGAATTGCCGCCCCGGCTGGGTGCCT
>DATEIA010000259.1:0-7886 GCA_035279305.1 Rhizomicrobium sp. | reverse complement strand
CTGGCGACGCGCCTGTCCTTCTTCCTGTGGAGCAGCATCCCCGATGGCGAGCTTCTGGCCGTGGCGCAGCAGAACCAGTTGCACGAGCCTGAGGTCCTTAGGCGCCAGGTCGCGCGCATGCTGGCCGCCCCACGCGCCAAGGCGCTGACCGACAATTTCGCCGGCCAGTGGCTGTATCTGCGCAAGCTGGAATATCAACGCCCCGACCGCCGCGTGTTCCCGAATTTCGACCAGCGCCTGCGCAACGCGATGCTGACCGAAACCACCATGTTCTTCGGCCATGTGGTGAAGGAAAATCGCAGCGTCCTGGACTTCATCGACGCGGACTACACCTTTCTCAATCAGCGGCTGGCCGAGCATTACGGTATCCCCGGCGTCTATGGCACCAGCTTCCGCCGCGTTCCGCTCGACCCCGCCAAGCGCCATGGCGGGTTGCTGAACCAGGCCAGCATCCTGACCGCGACCTCCTACAACAACCGCACCTCAGTGGTGTTGCGCGGCAAGTGGATCCTGGAAAATATCCTGGCCTCGCCGCCACCGCCACCGCCGCCGAACGTTCCGGCGCTCAATGACGCCAAGAACGGCAAGCTCTTGACGGTGCGCGAGCAGATGGAAATGCACCGCGCCAATCCGGTCTGCGCGTCCTGCCACACCAAGATGGATCCGTTCGGCTTCAGCCTTGAGAATTACAATGCCATCGGCCAATGGCGCGCGTCCGATGCCGGCAAGCTGCTGGACGTTTCGGCCGTATTGCCGGACGGCACCAAGTTCGAGGGCCCCAAGGGTTTGCAGGAGGTTCTGCTGACCCGCAAGGAGCAGTTCGTGGAGGCTTTCACCGAACGGCTGATGACCTATGCTCTGGGCCGCGGCATCGAAGCCTATGACATGCCTTCGGTCCGCGCGGTTCGCTACGCCGCCGCCAAGGACGGCTACAAAATGCAATCCATCATCATGGGAATCGTACAAAGCGTTCCTTTTGTCATGAGAAGGACACCGCAGACATGATCGTCACCCGCAAGCCGATGAACCGCCGCACCGTCCTCAGGGGGACTGGCGCCGTGTTGGCGCTGCCGCTGATGGAGGCGATGATGCCCGCCGGCAGCACCGCCGCAGAGGCCGCGCAGGCCGCCCGCAAGCGGTTGCATGTGATCTACACCCCCAACGGCATGATGATGGAGAACTGGACTCCGGCCCAGGAAGGCGAGGGCTATGCCATGACGCCGATCCTCAAGCCGCTTGAGCCCTATAGGGACAAGTTCGCGGTGGTCAGCAATCTGGATCATGTCCAGGCCGAAGCCCTGGGCGACGGCGCCGGCGACCATGGCCGGTGCTGCGGTTCCTACCTGACCGGCATGCATGTCAAGAAGACCGAAGGCGCCGACCTGGCCAGCGGCATTTCGATGGACCAGGTGGTTGCCAAGCAGTTGGGCGAACTGACCCAAATTCCGTCGCTGGAAATGGGCCTGGAGCCTCCCAGCCTGGTGGGTAGCTGCGATACCGGTTACAGCTGCGCCTATACCAACACTTTGTCCTGGAGCAGCGCCACCACGCCGCTGCCGGTCACCATCAATCCGCGCGAAGTGTTCGAGCGGCTGTTCGGCGACGGCGACAGCCTGGACGCCAAGGGCCGGATGGCGCAGCTGAGGCGCCAGGCTTCCATCCTGGACTTCGTGGCCGGCGACGCCAAGCGTTTGTCGAACAAGATGAGCGCGACCGACAAGAAGAAGCTGGACGAGTATATGACCTCGGTCCGCGATATCGAGCGGCGCATTCAGAAGCTGGAAAAGGGCGGCGCCGATGTGGCGGTACTTCCTTCCTATGTGCGTCCATCGGGCGTGCCGGACGGTTTCGAGGATCATGCCCGCATGATGATCGACCTGATGGTGCTGGCGGCGCAATCCGACCTGACCCGGGTCAATACCCTGATGCTGGCGCGTGAAGTCAGCGGGCGCTCGTATCCCGAGATCGGCGTGCCGGATGCCCATCATGCCCTCAGCCATCATGGCAACGATCCGGAGAAGATCGCCAAGCTGACCAGGATCAACAGCCTGCACATGGAGCAGATCGCTTACTATGTGAAGCGGATGAGCGAGACCAAGGACGGTACCGGCACCTTGCTGGACAACACCATCCTGATGGCGGGCGCCAGCCTTGCCGACCCCAACAAGCACGATCATCGCAATCTGCCGACCATCGTGGCGGGCGGCCTGATCAAGGGCAACCGTCATTTGGTGGCGCCGAAGGATACGCCGATGACCAATATGATGTTGTCGATGATGGATATCTTGGATGTGCATGTCGAAAAGCTTGGCGACAGCACGGGGCGCCTGGCCAATTTCACTGCCTAGATCGGACAGAAGAGTCGGATAGAGTTACCGGTCATGAAAAAAGCCCTTGGATTTGGTATTGCCCTGCTGAGCGCGATTCCGGCGTCGGCCGGTGTTTTGGAGAACCGTCTGGCTGACGCCGTGCGCGATGGCGATCCTGCGGCCGTCAAAGGCCTTTTGGCCCGCCACGCCAATGTGAATGCGCGCTTGCCGGACAAATCCTCGGTCCTGTCCTGGGCGATTGACCGGCAGGATGCCGAGATGGTTCAGAGGCTTCTGTCCGCGGGCGCCAAGGTCAATGTCACCGACGGCGAGGGGACGACGCCTTTGGCGCTGGCCTGCGAATTGGGTGGCCCGCAAATCGTTTCCAGCCTGCTCAAGTCCGGCGCCGATGCCAAGACCGTGCGCGCCGACGGTATCTCGGCTCTGGCGCTGTGTGCGGCAACCTCATCGCCCGAGGCGCTTTCGGCCTTGATCGCCAAGGGCGCCGATGTGAATGCGGCCGATCCGCAAGGCCAGACCCCGCTGATGTGGGCTGCCGCAAAGGGGCGGACCGACAATATCGCGGTGCTGGTCAAGAACGGCGCCAATGTCAACGCGGTGACCCGGAAGGGTTTCTCGCCGTTGTTCTTCGCGCTTCAGAGCAAGGTGCAGCCGGCATCGTTCGCCCTTCTTGACGCGGGCGCCGACAGCAAGGCCTTGCTGCCGGACGGCACCACGGTAATCGCCGGCGCTCTTCTGGTCGATAATATTCCCTTCGCCATGCAGGTGATCGCGCGCGGCGCCGATGTGAACAGCCGCGACCGCGAGGGACGCCAATTGATCCATGTCGTGGCGGCCAATGGCAATCCCGATCTGGTGAAGATGGTGCTGTCCAAGGGTGGCGATCCCAACGCCATGACCGGGCCGTCCTTAGCCGCGGCGCCCGCTGAGGTTCAGGTGGCCGCTGCGGGTGGCGGTAGCGTAGCGCCGAAGGAGAAATTGAAAGGCGCGAAATATCTGGTCCGTCCGCCGGCCGCGGCCACCGCGCCGCTGCTGCTGGCGGCCTATGCGGGCTCGGTGCCTGCGATGAAGGCGCTGATCGAGGCGGGCGCCAAGCCCGACGTCAAGGCGACGGACGGGCTGACCCTGGCGCTCGCCGCGGCCGCCAGCGGCAATCTGGAAGCGGTGAAATACGCGCTGACCCTGGACCCCAATATCAATGCCATCGCCCAAGGCGGCAAGAGCATCATGCATATGGTGGTGGCCAATCGCACCGCCACCGACTATGAGGCGATCATCACCTATCTGGCCGACAAGGGCGCGATCCTGAATGTTCCGGATGAGCGCGGCGTCACTCCGGCGGATTTCGTCAATAAGGTGGGACCGGAGAATATCCGTGTCTTCTATGTCCAGTTTATGAAGGATCGCGGCGTCGCAGCCAGCCTGAACCATTAGCGTTCGACCGACGGCGTTCTTTGGCCGTCATGCTGCATCAGCGTAAGGATGCGCCGATCCAAGACGTGAAAATCCTTCCAAACCGGGATTTCCCTCGGCCTGGATATTGGCGCGCCGGGCAAACCTGTGTAGCCTCCGCGCGGAAAGAGGAGGGCCGTCACACAATGCCCTCCCGTGCAGGGGAAAGATCGCAGTCATGAAGAAACGTGTCCGTTCTCGAAATATCCTGATGGGATCGACTTTTGTCGCGGTTCTGGCCGGATTGGCCGCCGCGCCATCCCTGCTGGATCGCGGTGGCGCGGCGCAGGCGCAAGGCGCGGGCGATGTCATGGTGCCCTGGTTCGAGGTGGATCCTTATTGGCCAAAGCCCTTGCCCAATCACTGGGTCCAGGCCGCGACCATCGGCTTGGATGTGGACAAGAAAGACAATGTTTGGATATTCCACCGTCCCCAAACTCTGGAGATGAAGGAAGTCTATGCCACCCGGCACGAGACGGACTGCTGCACCGCCGCGCCGGACGTGCTGGCCTTCGATCCCGCCGGCGATTTGATCCACCATTGGGGCCGGGATCAGGTCAAGGGCAATGGCCATGATTGGCCAAGTTCCAACCACGGCATCGCCGTCGCGCCGGACGGCAATATCTGGCTGGGCGGCAATGGCGCCTATCAACCCCTGCCGCCGCCGGGCACCAAGGAACAGTTCGCGGAATCCGCGTCGTTATTGGCGCGCGGAATCTCGGCCTATGCCGGCCCTGTCGCGCAATATCACGACAGCTTCATCGTGAAATTCACGCCGGACGGCAAGTATCTGGGCCAGATCGGCAAGGCCAATGCCAGCAAGGGAAGCCTGGACACGCAGAATGTGCGCGGCGTCGCCCAGATTCGGTTCATTCCCCAGGCCAATGAAATGGTGCTGGCAGACGGCTATGGCAACAAGCGCATTTCGGTGTGGGATGCCACCACCTTGAAGTTCAAGCGCATGTGGGGCGCCTATGGCCATAAACCCGATGACGCGCCTCTTCCGCATTATGACGTGAATTCGCCGCAGTTCGGCAATCCGATGCATTGCGCCCAGCCGTCGAATGACGGTCTGATCTATGCGTGCGACCGCACCAACAACCGCATCCAGGTGTTCAAGACCGATGGCACCTATTTGCGCCAGCACGCCGTCAAACCCAACACCAGGGGCGACGGCTCGGTGTGGGAGATCGCGTTGTCCCGCGATCCGCAGCAGAAGTTCCTGTACATCGCGGACGGCGCCAATATGAACGTTCATGTCTATGACCGCGCAAGCATGAAGGAGCTCTACTGGTTCGGCGGCGGCGGCCGTCAGCCGGGGCAGTTCTATGCGGTGCACAGTATTGCCACCAACTCCAAGGGCGACATCTTCACCACCGAGACCTATCGCGGTCAGCGGGTGCAGAAGTTCACCTATAAGGGGATGATCAAGCTCAGCGAGCTGATCAAGAAGGGTGTGGTCGGGGGCAGCCGCATCAATCCGTAAGGGCCAGATGCTGAAGCGGATCGCAACGGGCATGGTTCTTGCCGCGGCAGTGGCCGGGGCAGGAACTCTGTTTGTGGCCCGGGCGTCGCCGGAGCTTGGCCTGGTTGTGGCCAACCCGGTTGCGATAAAGGCGCTGCCGCCCGGCGACAAGCCGTTCGCGCGCATTTGCAAATCGGACGAGGCCGTGGAGGCACGTCCTAGTCCGGCCTGGGTCGGCGCGAGCTATGCCGGCGACAATTGCCGCGCGCCCAGCATGCCAGCCGCGATAGACGGTTTTACCGCCAGCCTTGAGCAGGTGCGGGCCGGGATGGAGGCGGAGAAGCGCTATGCCGCCGCGTCGGACGCGTTTGAAAGATGCATCCAGGATTTTGTCATGGCGCGTAAGTTGCGAGCCGAAAGAGGCGGGCAACCGGTCAACATGTCAGTGGCGATCATCGAAAATCACCGGATCATCGCCAGCCAGCGCAACAGGAAAATCGTTTCCGCCCGGATCGCTACGGCGATCAGAAATTTCAATGAATATGGCAGCGGATGCGAGGGTTAATCCTGTTCCGGTGCAGCCGGACCAGATATTTCTAGATCGGCCGGGTTCGATCGCCTAGCATCGTCGGGCCCTGAGATTCAAAAGCATTCATGCCAAAATCCAAAGCCGCAGCGAAATTCGAGCCGGATGTCGTCATCGTGGGATCGGGCGCCGCCGGCGGCATGGCGGCCTATGTCTTGACCCGCGCCGGGGTCAAAGTTTTGGTCCTGGAAGCCGGGCGTGACTACGATCCGCTCGCGGAAACGGCGATGTTCCAGTGGAACCATGAAGCGCCGCTGCGCGCCAGTTCCACCACCGACAAGCATTTCGGCTTTTACGACGCCACCGCCAATGGCGGCTGGGAAGTGCCGGGCGAGCCCTATACCAATGCGCCGGGTTCCACCTTCCGCTGGTGGCGCTCGCGCATGTTGGGCGGGCGCACCAATCATTGGGCCCGGCATGTACCGCGTTTCGGGCCCTATGATTTCAAGCCCAAAAGCCGCGACGGGCTGGGCATGGATTGGCCGATCTCTTATGAAGATGTCGCGCCCTATTACGACCGCACCGAAAAGCTGATCGGGGTCTTTGGCGCCAATGCGGGCCTGGAGAACCATCCCGATTCTTCGCCGGGCGTGCTGCAACCGCCTCCCAAGCCGCGCATCAACGAGCTGATGATCAAGGCCGGCGCCAATGCGCTGGGCATTCCTTGCGTGCCGGCGCGCCAGGCTATTCTCACCAAGCCGCTCGATCATCCGCATGCGTCGCGTCAGGCCTGTTTCTACGCCACGCCTTGCGGCCGGGGCTGTTCCATCGGTGCCGCCTTTCAAACCACCACCTCGCTGCTGCCCATGGCGATGGGCACCGGCAAGGCGCGGATCATCACCCATGCGATGGTATCGCGCATTGTGACGGGTGCGAACGGCAAGGCCACGGGCGTGGAATATTTCGACAAAAACGGCGCCAGCCATTTCGTCAAGGCGCGCGCGGTGGTGCTGGCCGCCAGCGCCTGCGAGACCGCGCGGCTGTTGCTCAACTCCAAGGATGGCGGCTTGGCCAATGCCAGCGGGCAGGTGGGCCGCAATCTGATGGACACCACCGGCACCAATGTCAGCGGACATATTCCGGCGCTGGAAAATCGCCCCCGCTATAACGAGGATGGGGCGGAAGTGGGCCATCTCTATATTCCTTGGTGGCTTTACAAGGAGCAGGCGGCCGGCAAGCTCGATTTTCCGCGCGGTTATCATTTTGAGATCGGCGGACGCTTCAGTGCGCCCGGCGCCGGAGCGCCGACCGGCGGCATGGAGGACGGCTATGGCGCATCCCTGAAGGAAGACGCCCGGCGCTATTACGGCGCGCGGCTGTCCTTCACGGTGCGCGGCGAAATGATTCCCAATTCCGATTCCTATTGCGAGTTGGACCCAAGCGTGAAGGACAAGTTCGGGCTTGCGGTGCTGCGTTTCCACTGGAAATGGTCGGATTACGAAACCCGCCAGATCGCTCACGGCATGAAGACCGCCAAGGAGATTATTGAAAGGCTGGGCGGCAAGGTGACGACGCCAATGCGGCCGCCAGAGCAGGCCATCGATGTCGGCGGCTGGATCATTCACGAGGTCGGTACCACCCGCATGGGAACCAGCGCTTCGGATTCGGTCACCGACGGCTTCGGCAAGACCTGGGAGGTGGACAATCTGGTGGTGGTGGATGGCGGCATCTTTACCTCCAACGCGCACAAGAATCCCACTCTCACCATCATGGCGCTGGCCTGGCGCAACATGGACAAATTGGCGGACCGGATGCGGAAGGGGGACGTATGAGCACAGAAGTCTCCCGCCGCGTGACTCTGGCCTGGGTTGCGGCTGCCTCCGCCGGCCCCTGGGCCGTGGCGCAGAGCGAACCGGCCGAGGCGCAGACCGCCGCAAGCCTGTGGCAGGACGTTGCCGTCACGCCCATCACTGGACCCGGCTATGGCCAGGATCCCAATCTGATGAAGCCGTCGGTGCCTTGGCCGCTGACCCTGACGCCGGACCAGCGCGCGGTATTGCGCATCGCCGCCGGTCTGATCCTGCCCGCCGACGCCCATTCGCCATCGGGCGCC
>DATEIA010000258.1:0-14016 GCA_035279305.1 Rhizomicrobium sp. | reverse complement strand
ATCGCTTCCTGGCTGATGCCTTCCATCAGATCGCCGTCGCTGGCGATGACATAGGTCTTGTGATCGACCAGTTCGTCGCCGAAGCGGGCATTGAGCAGCCGCTCGGCCAGCGCCATGCCCACGGCATTGGCGATGCCCTGGCCCAGGGGCCCGGTGGTGGTTTCGATGCCGGGCAGATCGCCATGCTCGGGATGGCCGGCGGTGGGACTGCCGACTTTGCGGAAATGCTTGAGGTCCTCGATAGTGACCTTGGGATAGCCGGTCAGCCATAGCAGGGAATAAAGCAGCATCGAGCCGTGGCCGCCCGACAGCACAAAGCGGTCACGGTCGGGCCAGCCGGGTTCGGCGGCGTTGAACTTGAGGAACCGGGAAAATAGCACGGTGGCCACATCGGCCATGCCCATCGGCAGGCCGGGATGTCCCGATTTGGCCGTCTCCACCGCGTCCACGGACAGCATCCGGATGGCATTGGCCAGGCGGCGGACCTTGTTCTGTTCCGGCAGGGTCTGATCGGGCAGGGTCATTGGGGCTTCCCGGCGAGGTGGTGGGTGGCCTTAGCGAGGGGGTGCCGCCCCCGTCAAGGGCCCCATCAAGGTCCGTGGCATGCCTGGAACGCGTATCGGTTGACCCGATTTCCTTTCCCCGTGCCGCGGGTCCGAAATTCGCAACTTCTCGATATCCATGATTGGCGAATTTCGGACCCGAAACGGCACGGGATTCAATGATTTCTCGCGCGCCCCGATTCCGCAATCCGTCCATGGCCCGATATGGCGATCTTGCGGATTGCGGAATCGGGGCGCGAGGGCCTAAGGTCTTGGGGCAATTGAGGATGGGGCGTCGCATGAGCCGGCTCGATTTGGCCCAGAATCGCTTCCAAGCGGCCCTGGAGGCATTGGAAAACGCAGCGGCATCGGTGGGAGAAAGCCTGGACGGGGCCGCCAAGCTGCCGGAGCGGATCGCGGAACTGGAGATGGAGCGCGAAAAGCTGCTCGCCCGTATCGCCGATCTGGAAGAAGAAGTGAGCCTTTTGTCGGGCTTGACCGAGGAAGTGGAAGGCCGGTTGGACGGCGCCATGGGTGAAATCCGCGCCGCGTTGGCGCGATAGGAGAACTCCATGCCTCTCGTAAACGTGATGGTCAACAGCCGCGCCTACACCATCGCTTGCGACGACGGCGAGGAAGCGCATCTCAAGGAACTCGCCGCCCATGTCGATGCCAAGGCGCGCGAAGTGTTGGGCTCGGTGGGGCAGGTGGGCGACGCCCGCATGCTGCTGATGGCGGCGCTGTTGATCGCCGACGAGCATCACGAACTAGCCGGCGCCGGCGGTCATGCCAGCGAGGGCGAAAAACAAAATTTGCATTTGCGGGCGGAAAAGGCGGAAAGCGCCGCCGCCGACGCCCTGGAAAGTGCCTCTAAAAGGCTTGAGGACATTGCCGCCCGGCTTGCACACGCCTAAATTAAGGGCGGACGGTCACTGTCTCGCGCGTCAGGTTGCGATGCCCAGGGGCCTTAATTGTACTCATCGGGAGTTGTCCCTGCCTGGGATCGTGGTCCCGGGCACACGACGCCCACCTGCACTTGCAGGCCCATGAGATCCAATACCAACGGCGAGTACGGTACCGTCCACTTCTTTTATTAAACCCCTCCGGCTTTCGCTGGCTTAACCGCCGCTTCGCGGCTGGCCAGCTACAGCCACCTCCCCTTCCTGCGCGCTTCGCGCGCGAAGGGGAGGATGGTTACGGCCCAAGCGGATGGTCGCCCGGCGGCTTTGCTGCCGGGCTCGAGATTTCTGGAACTGCTGACAGTCATAGTTGGAATTCCATTGCCATTCCCATACTCAGGTGCGCGGACCGCGCCAGACAGGATTGCCTGACAGAGATGGATCAAACTGTTGACCAGTTTTGACAAAACCCAACTCCGCCGCGCCGCACGCGAACACCGCAAGCTGTTGGCGCATCCCGGCTTCGCGGCGGCGATTGCGCGCCATGCCGAAGCGCTGGACATCGCCAAAGGCGCGATTGTCGGCGGCTATCATGCCTTGCCGGAGGAGGCAGATCCCGCTTTGTTGCTGGAGCGTCTGGTCGAACTGGGCTGCCACATCGCTTATCCGCGTGTGGCGGGGAAGGGGCTGCCGCTGGAATTTCATCGCGTGCCCGATGGCGAGGTGCTGGCGCCGGGCGCGTTCGGGATTCACGAACCGCTGGACAGTTGGCCGCGTGTTGTTCCCACCCATTTGCTGGTGCCGCTGCTGGCGTTTGACGCGATGGGGCAGCGGCTGGGCACCGGCGGCGGCTTTTACGACCGCACCCTGGAACGGTTAACGGTTCCGGCCATCGGCATCGCCTATGCGGGACAGGAGGTCTCCTCGATTCCCGCGGAGCCGCATGATAGGACGCTCGACGCCATTCTCACCGAGCAAGGCTTCAGGCGTTTGCGATGAACATTCTTTTTCTGGGCGATATTATCGGCAAGCCGGGCCGCGACGTGGTTCATGCCGAACTGCCGGGCCTGCGCCAAAGCCTGAAGCTGGATTTCGTCATCGCCAATGGCGAGAATGCGGCGGGCGGTTTCGGACTGACCCGCGCCATCGCCGAGGAATTTTTCGCCATGGGGATCGATGCGATCTCCACCGGCAATCACTGGGCCGATCAGAAGGAGATTCTCACTTATATCGACAGTGAGGATCGTGTGTTGCGCCCGGCCAACTATCCGCGCGGCACGCCGGGACGCGGCGCCAATCTTTATCAGACGCCGAACGGCAGCCTGCTGTTGGTCAATGTGATGGGGCGGGTGTTTATGGATGCGCTGGACGATCCCTTTGCCGCGGTGGAGCGCGAACTATCGGCCTGTCGCTTGCGCGAAGGCGCCGACGCCATTGTGGTGGATATGCATGCCGAGGCGACCTCGGAGAAAATGGCGATGGGCCATTTCTGCGACGGCCGCGCCAGCCTGGTGGTGGGCACGCATCAGCATGTGCCGACCGCCGATGCGCAAATCTTGCCCGGCGGCACCGCTTACCAGACCGACGCCGGGGCCTGCGCCGATTATGATTCGGTGATCGGCATGGACAAGGCCGAGCCGTTGCAACGCTTTACGCGGAAAATGTCTTCGCAGCGTTTTTCCCCCGCCACCGGCCCCGCCACTCTGTGCGGCGTGTTCGTGCAGACCGGCGCCACGGGCCTGGCGGCGCGCATCGAGCCGGTGCGTGCGGGCGGACGGCTGATCGCTAGCCTTCCCGAAGTCTGATCAGCCGCATTGGAAGGCGGCCAGCTTGCCGTCATCATCTTGGTGCAGCCAGCAGATGCGCTCGCCATCGGCATATTCCACCGCATAGACCGCCAGAAAGTCAGGCACGGCCGCGACCTCGGGGCCGGCGGCCTTGCCCTGCATCCCCAGATAGAAGATCTGCTGCATCGCGCCCGGCCGGTCGGCGCGCGCCGCCGCGATCACCTCATCCAGCTTGGGATCATGCGCCACCGCCTCGCCATTCAGCACGGCGCGCAACAGGCCGGCCTTGCCCGCCGCATCAGGCGTGGCGGGATCGAGCGCGATCTTGTTGCCGTCCGAGACATCGGGGTTGGTGATCGGGATGCCCATCAGCTTGGCGGCGAAATGGCCGTGGAAGGCGGTGGCCGAGGTCACCTCGCCGTCATAGACCATTCGCGCCAGCATCGAGCCCCAGGCGAGATGGAAATGGCTGCCATCCACCTCCAGCGTGCCACCGCTGCCCTTCTGGTTGAAGCAGTGGGTATTATAGCCTTCGTGATCGTGGCCGATGCGGCAGATGGCGCCGCGCAGCGGACCCCAGGTGGTCTTGCCGAACAGGTTCATCTGCAGCCAGCTCGGCCCATTCACATGCCAGAAGCCGCTGAGGCTGCCGCCATAGACAGTGACCTGTTCGACCTCCTGTGCCGCCGATGGCAGCGCCATCAGCAATAGCGCCAACACGGCGCGCTTCATGCCGTCCTCCTGCGCCCGATCAGCCAGGCGGCGGGCAACAGCGCCAGCAGATGGCTCAGCATCACCGGCCAGTCCCGCATCACTGCGGACCAGTTGGTAGGAATTATAAAGCCGTAGTCCAGCCGCAAATGTTGGTGGGGACCGTAGTGCGACGCATCAAATAGCGGCGTCAGCAACACCAGCAGCGCGATGCCTAGCAGCGGCCATACCGGCTCCAGCCGTTGGCGCTGCGCCAGCAGGACCAGCAACGCCGCCATCGCCGGCGCCGCCAGCACGGTGACCCCCGTCATCGCCGCCGTCGAGAAACCGACCAATGCGCTTTCGGGCAAAGGCAGGAAAGCGTTAATCCTGGGTGCGCCGTACCCGATGAAATAGGCGGCGGCGTACAGCGCCAGTCCTATTACGGCGGTGAGGATGGGCGGCAACAAGAGGAAGACAAGCCAGGGCAGCCGCGCCGGCCAGCTGCGCATGCCTGGCTGCTTCAGCATGGCCTGCGCTAGCCTGTCGTCATCGCCCAACCGCGCGCGGGCGCGGCTTGCCGCATCGTCGCCCTCGTAACCCGCGGCGCGTTGCTGCGCCGTGAGGTCGTCCAGATGTTCGCCCAGTTCGCGGACATAGCGGCGCACATGGCGCGGTGCCACGCCGCCTTTCAGCAAGGTCTCAGCCACGGCGTCAAACGGCATAAGCACTGCCTCCCAGCACAGCCTCCACCGCGCCATTGAGCGTGGTCCAGTTGTCGGTCTGGGTGCTCAGGCGCTTTTCGCCGCGCGCCGTGAGGGCGTAATAGACGCGGCTGCGGCCGTTCACCGTCTTGCGGCGGGATTTCAGCGCGCCCTCTTTCTCCAGCCCATGCAGCAGGGGATAGATCAGGCCTTCGCCGGGCGTAACCACTTGAAGCGTACGCGCCGCAATCGCCTGCACGATCTCATAACCGTACATTTCGCGATCCCGCAGCAATCGCAGGACCATCAGTTCCGGTACCCCAGCCATGAAACCGGACGCTTCATTCGCCATCGCATACCTCGAAATATGAGGTATATACCTCGGACTGCGAGGTGTTGGAAGAGCTTTATCAGGGCGTGGCGGCCGCCTGTTGCTGGGCCAGCCGGGCCTCGAACTGTTTCTCCAGTCTCTCCAGCAGGCGGTCTTTCTCGCCCGCATCAATAAAAGGATTGGGCGCGCCGGGCTTCACCTTGGCCAGCTTTTGCGTCATGCCGAACTGGTCGCCATGGGGGGCGAAGAAAATGTCGGCGTCCATCTTTTTCAGCCGCGCGAAACTGGCGCGATAGTCGGAGGCGATTTCAGGATAAGCCGTGTTGCCGACCAAAGGGGCCGCCACGGTGAGCGAGCAGAAGAACATCACTTTATGCGTCGCGCCGCCTTCGGTCAGGTTCATGGTCCAGGTGGTGCAGCCCGTGGTATGGCCCGGCGTGATATGCGCCGTCAGGGTGACGCCGCCCAATTCTACCGTGTCGCCTTCCTGGACCGCACGGTCCACTTTGACCGGCGCGGTATCGATCTGCGAGGAAGGCCCATAGGGGATGTGGCCGCTTTCCAGAAAGGGCTGGTCGGCGGCGCTGGCGATGAACCTCGCGCCGGTATCGGCCTTCAGCTTTGCCAGTCCGCCCGAATGATCGAAATGGGCGTGGCTGTTGAGCAGGATTTTTATGTCACGGAGTTTGAAGCCCAGCGTCTGGATATTCTTTTCAATATCGGCGGCGGTTTCCGGCAGACCGCCATCGGTCAGTATATTGCCCTTTGGGGTCACGATCAGAAAAGCGCTGATCCCGGCCGTGCCGACATAATAGATGTTGCCGATGACATGGAACGGGGCCTGGGGCTTGGCCCACGCCACCCGTTCCTTGGCATAGGGCAGTTCGGCGGCCTGGGCCGAACCGGCGGCCGGCAGCAAGGCGGCCAAAGGGAAGGCGAAAAGGGCAAATCGCGTCATATCAAGCTCCGATGGGATGAAACCCTTGAAACCATGGGGCCTTGGCCTGTATCTGGGCGCCGGGCAGCGAAGAGACGAAAATGGCCGGCCATAGTCAGTTCAAGAACATCATGTTCCGCAAGGGCAAGCAGGACAAGGAGCGCTCCAAGCTCTTTGCCAAGCTCAGCCGCGAAATCACCGTGGCGGCGAAGTCCGGCCTGCCCGACCCGGCGCACAATCCGCGCCTGCGCACCGCCATCATTGCCGCCAAGGCGGAGTCCATGCCCAAGGACAATATCCAGCGTGCCATCACCAAGGCGGCCGGCGGCGATGCAGAGAATTACGACGAGATCCGTTATGAGGGCCGCGGCCCCGGCGGCGTGGCGCTGATCGTGGAAACCATGACCGACAACCGCAACCGCACCAGTGCCGATGTTCGCGCCGCCTTCGCCAAATATGGCGGCGCGATGGGCGAGACCGGTTCGGTCAGCTTCCTGTTCGATCATGTCGGGACGATCAGTTATCCTCTGGCCAAGGGCAGCGAGGATGCGATGTTGGAGGCCGCCCTGGATTGCGGCGCCAATGAATGCGTCTCAACCGCCGAGGGCCATGAATTCCTCACCAGCATGGAAGATTTCGCCATCGTGCGTGATGCGCTGGAAGCCAAGCTGGGCGCTCCCGCCAGCGCCGCTATTGTGTGGCGGGCGCAGAACACTGTCGCCGTGGCCGACGAGGCGGGCGAAACATTGATGAAGCTGATCGAGGTTCTGGACGATCACGACGATGTGCAGAACGTCTATGGCAATTACGAATTGTCCGACGCTTTGATAGCAAAGTTAGGCGGTTAGGAGCGCGGGTCTTTTGCGTCCTGAGTTCGTCGCGGGTGCTGTGAGCCGCGTCATGCGAAGCATGTGAGCAGGTCCGGTGGACCTGCGAAAGCGGCGAACGCCGCGAGCCCAAGCGAGCGGCCGTGGTCATCGCTCCGCGCGTTGCCTACGCTGTCGCTAGGCAACCCTGCTCAGGCCGCAAAATCCCTCGCGCTGTGGAGGTTGCCAGAAGTTGGTTGGCGGCCGAGGCGGATCGCAATAGGCTATTCCCATGAGGCCATGAGGAGATGTGATTGCGGCGAGTCAATCCACCTGTCACCATCTCCGTCCGACGCAATGGCTTCCGGATCAGGACCATCTCGCGCCTCAAATTCGAGGCCGGCCCCGAGATCGCCGGTTGGGTGAATTACCGGGGCAAGGTCCATCCCTTGTTCAAGGATCCGGGCGGTGCGTTGTTCCTGGATGAAGATGGTTGGGTCTCCAGCCGCCGCTATCCGCTGACGCTTGCCGGGGACATCTCCAAGAAACCCGGCGGCTTCCGCTTTTAGCGCAATGTGGAATCTCCGTTCACCCTTCGACAAGCTCAGGGTGAGGATATTGGACAAATCCTCATGCTGGTCGCACGACGCTGCCGCTAACAACTGTCGAAGCATGAGGAGCGCAAGTCTGACCGGCGACATCGGCGCCGCTAGCGGGCAGACATTTCTGCCGCCATAGTGGCGGCATGGAGCATATGTCCCCCCTGATCGGCGTGCTGGTGATCGGCCTGGGCCTGGCCTTTGTGCTGGGCACGGCGGCGCAACGCCTGAAACTGCCGCCGCTGGTGGGCTATCTGCTGGCGGGCGTGGTGGTGGGGCCGTTCAGCCCCGGGGTGGTGATCGACCAGCATCTCACCCTGCAGCTGGCCGATATCGGCGTGGTGCTGCTGATGTTCGGCGTCGGCTTGCACTTCAAGCCGAACGATCTGATGGAGGTCAAGGGCACGGTGGTGCCCGGCGCGATCCTGCAAATGGCGATCATCACCGCTTTGGGGGTGGGCGCCAGCTTTGCCTTCCGCTGGCCGCTGGCGCGCGGGTTGGTATTCGGCCTCTGCCTGTCGGTGGCCTCCACCGTGGTGGTGATGCGCGCCCTGCAGGACCGCCGCCTCACCGAGACACGGCGCGGCCGCATCGCCATCGGCTGGCTGGTGGTACAGGACCTGCTCACCGTGCTGGTGCTGGTGCTGCTGCCGCCCATCGCTGCTGTGCTGAAGGGCGGCGACATCAACATGATGGTGCTGGCCAAGAGCCTGGGCCTGACCTTCGGCAAGCTGGCGCTGTTCGCCGGCTTGATGCTGGTGGTCGGGCGGCGGGTGATCCCGGCGATGCTGCATTACATCGCCCATACCGGCAGCCGCGAATTGTTCCGCCTGGCGGTGCTGTCGGTGGCGCTGGGCGTGGCCTTTGCCGCCTCCGTTCTGTTCGGCGTGTCGATCGCCCTGGGCGCGTTTTTCGCCGGCATGATTCTGGCGGGTTCGCAATTGTCCCAGCGCGCGGCGGAGGAATCGTTGCCCCTGCGCGACGCCTTTGCCGTGCTGTTCTTTGTTTCGGTGGGAATGCTGTTCGATCCCCGCGTGGTTTTGCGCGAACCGGCGGCCTTGGCGCTGACCTTCGGCATAGTGGCGGCGGGCGGCGGTGTCTGTTTTTTCCTGCTGCGGCTGTTCGGGATCAAACCCGCCAGCGCCCTCACCATCGCGGTCAGCCTGGCGCAAATCGGCGAATTCTCCTTCATCCTGGCCGATCTCAGCATCGGGCTGGGGCTGTTGCCGGGCTCGGCGCGCGACTTGATCCTGGGCGCCTCGATTCTTTCCATCTTCCTCAATCCGCTTCTGTTCGCCCTGGCGGCGGGGCGCGAGGCCGCGGCCCAGGCCGCTCCCAGCCCCGACATGCCCCGGCCCGCGCCCGAGCCCACCAAACTCACCGGCCATGCCGTGCTGGTGGGCTATGGCAGGGTGGGACGGCTGATCGCCGACGGCATCAAGACCAGCCTGCCGCTGCTGGTGGTGGAGGAGGGCGCGGTGGGCGATCCTGCAATCGAACATATCCGCGGCAATGCCGCCAAGGATGAGGTGCTGGCCGCGGCCAATCTGGGGTGCGCGAAGATGTTGTTCGTCGCCATTCCGCAAGCCTTTGAGGCCGGACAGATCGTGGAACAGGCGCGGCGCGCCAATCCCGGCCTTCCCATTGTGGCGCGCGCCCATTTCGACGGCGAGGTGGAGCATTTGCTGGCCCATGGCGCCAATAGGGTGATCATGGGCGAACGGGAAATCGCCACGGCGATGCTGGATTTCGCGAAGAGCCAATAGCAAGCCAGTATGAATGTGGTGTGGCTGATCGAGCAGGCTACGGAAGCGCCCGAGCCTCGCAAACCGTAAAAAAGCGGCTCGCCGGTGCCGGCCTTAACCATGGCTAAGAATAACCTGTTGATAAATATATGAAAAATACAATGCCGCCCTATACTGGAACCAGTTGATGGCCGTTGACGTCTTGTATATACAATGTGTATATAAAGGCCGTGTCCACAAGGTACATTTTAGAAAAGGAGACCCAATCATGGCTATGGCAGCAGTTAAGCCAAGGCCGAAAACGACCCGCCCCGCGCAAGACGCGACGATTAATGTTCGCGTCTCAACGATGACGCGTGACCTGATCGATAACGCGGCAAACATTCTTGGCAAGACAAGAACGGATTTCATTGTGGAGAGCGCCCGAAAGCATGCCATCAATGTGCTTCTAGACCAGCGGTTTTTCCCATTGGGAACGGTAGAATACGACGCATTTGTTGCGGCGCTAGACGCGCCGCCAGCGCCCAACGAAAGGCTGCGGAAACTGATGCTGAGTAAATCTCCGTGGCAGAAATAATTGCCCATCCAAAGGCGTCGGAGTCGGTTCTTGCGGCTCCGGCGCCCATTTCTGACAAGCATGATCTATCGAGCTTTGATTGCGGGAAGGCGCCTCTCGACGACTGGTTGAAATATCGCGCGCTCCGCAGCGAAGGACGCTCCGCAAGGGCGTATGTCGTCGCTCATGGCAAGGTAGTCATAGGTTATTATTGCCTTGCCGGCGGCGCCGTAATCGCGAAAGACGCTCCGGGTAAGATCCGCCGCAATATGCCCAACCCCATTCCTGTGATGATCATCGGCCGACTGGCTGTTGACAAATTGTATCAGGGCCAGGGCATTGGCCCGGCCATGCTGAAAGATGCGCTGCAGAGAATCCTCGGTGTTTCCAAGGCCGTTGGCGCCCGCGCAGTGATGGTTCACGCTATCGACAATGATGCTCTTGCCTTTTATGCCGCGTACGGGTTCAAGCCCTTTCCCCTCGATTCCAGAACGATGTGCTTGCCTATCGAGGATATCGTCGCGGCTATCGCGTAGCCGAACCTCAAAACGTCGCCCAAGAGAAAGGGCTGCCAAGCTGGGCAGCCCTTTCTCTTTTGAGCCTCAGAAAATTCAACTGAGACGCCACCTAGGAAAAGCCCGAACATAAAGGGTACAAACAGGCCATGAGCCTGACGATTCGCATCCTTGGCCTGGACCCAGGCCTGGCCCAGATGGGCTGGGGGGTGATCGATGTCTCGGGCTCGCGGCTGGCGCATGTCGCTCATGGCGTGATCGCCACCAAGACGGCCAGTGGCCTCGGAGCGCGGCTGATGACCCTGCACCGCGAGCTGGCGCTGATCATCCAGACTCACGCACCCGCCTCGATTGCGGTGGAACAGGCCTTTGTCGCCCGCGACCCGCAGGCGGCGCTGAAACTCGGCCATGCCCGGGCCGTGGCGCTGCTGGCGGCGGCCCAGGCCGGACTCCAGATCGCCGAATATGCCCCCAACCATATCAAGAAGTGCGTGGTGGGCGCGGGCCATGCCGGCAAGGAGCAGGTGCAGTTCATGGTCAAGCGGCTGCTGCCCGCTTGCGGCGTCACGCAAGCCGATGCCGCCGATGCGCTGGCGGCGGCCATCGCCCATGCCCATCTTTCCACGACGCGCGCGCGCATGGTGGCCAGTTGATGATCGGCAAGCTCACCGGCACCGTGGACTCCATCGCCGAGGATGCGGTGATCCTGGACGTGGGCGGCGTCGGCTATCTGGTGCAATGCCCGGCCTCGACCTTGTCGCGCTTGGGCGTGGGAGCGCATGCCAGCCTGATGATCGAGATGAAAGTCAGCGACGACGCCATCAAGCTTTATGGTTTCGCTAGCGCCGAGGAACGCGAATGGTTTCGCCTGTTGCAAACGGTGCAGAATGTCGGCGGCAAGGTGGCGCTGGCGGTGCTGTCCACCCTCTCGCCCCGCGACTTGCAACGGGCCTTGGCGCTGGGCGACAAGGCGATGATCGGCCGCGCCCCCGGCGTGGGCCCCAAGCTGGCGCTGCGCATCGCCACCGAGTTGAAAGACAAGGTGCCGGCGATGATGGCGGGTGGAGACACGGTTACGCATGCTATGGCCGGGCCGCGCGGTCCGGAAGGCGATGCGGTGTCGGCCCTGGTGCATTTGGGATATGCCGATGCCAAGGCGGCGGAAGCGGTGGCGCGGGCGGTACAGGCTTTGGGCGAGCATACCGAAACCGGTGCGCTCATTCGGGAAGCCCTCAGATCTCTCGGAAGTGGGGGCATGGCGCGGGGTTGATGTTTCCGGTAAGATGTCTTACTTCTTACCGTAAGACATGAGGCAAAGATGACCACGGCCTATTCCAAAGTCACCACCAAGGCGCAGACGGTCATTCCCCGCGAGGTGCGCGCCCGGCTGGGGCTGAAGGCAGGCGACCGGCTGGCCTATCGCATCACGCCCAAGGGCGTGATCATCGAAAAAGCGCAGGCCGAAGGCGATGATCCCTTTGCCACCTTCACGGAATGGGGGAGCGAAGCCGATGAGCGGGCATTCGGCAAACTCTGACATGTTCGCGCCTTATGACGTGGTGGTCGTGCCGTTTCCCTATGCCGACCGTCTGGCGGAAAAGCGCCGGCCCGCGATTGTGATCAGCGCGCCGGGCCTGGAGCGCCAGCAGGGCCTTGTGTGGCTGGCCATGATCACCAGTGCGGGAAACCGCCGCTGGGACAGCGATATCCCGGTCAGCGATTTGACCGTGACGGGGTTGCCGGCGCCTTCTCTGGTGCGGCCGGCGAAGATTGCCACGGTCGATAGCGAGCGGATTTTGCGCAGGATAGGCAAGTTGCCGCCAAAGGATGCGCGCGCGGTCTCGGCGCAAATCAAGAAGTTTCTGGGTTGATTCATGGCCAACGCCAAGACGGACCGCATCGTAACCCCCGAACGCAGCGAAGACGATACGCTGGAGGCCTCGCTGCGGCCCAAGCGGCTGGCGGATTTTGTCGGCCAGCAGCAGGCGCGGGAAAACCTGTCTATCTTCATTGACGCCGCCAAGGCCCGCGGCGAGGCCCTGGATCATGTGCTGTTTCACGGCCCGCCCGGGCTGGGCAAAACCACCCTGGCGCAGATCGTAGCCCGCGAATTGGGGGTCAATTTCCGTTCCACCTCCGGACCGGTGCTGGCCAAGGCCGGCGATCTGGCCGCCATCCTCACCAATCTGGAACCGCGCGATGTGCTGTTCATCGATGAGATCCATCGCCTCAATCCGGCGGTGGAGGAGATTCTCTATCCGGCGATGGAGGATTATGAACTCGATCTGGTGATCGGCGAGGGGCCTTCGGCGCGATCGGTGAAGATCCAACTCGCGCCCTTTACCCTGGTGGGCGCCACCACCCGTTCCGGCCTGATCACCACGCCGCTGCGCGACCGTTTCGGGATTCCGGTGCGGCTCAATTTCTACACTCCCGAGGAATTGCTCTCGATTGTCGCGCGCGGCGCCAAGGTGCTGGGGTTTGACCTCACCGAAGAGGGCGCCCGCGAGATCGCCGCCCGCTCGCGCGGCACCCCGCGCATCGCCGGCCGTCTGCTCAAGCGGGTGCGCGACTTCGCCTCGGTGGCCAAGCAAGCAACCGTCGATGCCAAGATCGCCGATGCGGCGCTCACCCGGCTGGATGTGGATTGGCGCGGCCTGGATGCCTTCGACCGCCGCTATCTCAGCCTGATCGCGGAGACCTTCAGCGGCGGCCCGGTGGGGATCGAGACTCTCGCCGCCGCACTGGGGGAAGCGCGCGACGCGATCGAGGAAATCGTCGAGCCCTTTTTGATGCAGCAGGGCTTTGTCCAGCGCACGCCGCGCGGGCGGGTGCTATCCGCGGCGGCCTATGGCCATCTGGGTTTGAACGCGCCGCCGCAATCGCCGCTGCAGACCGGCTTGTTCGCGGGCGATGACGATGAATAAGAGACTAAACGGGCTGGGCAGCTTTGACGGCAAGACCCATGTCCTGCCCATCAGCATCTATTACGAGGACACCGATCTTTCGGGCGTGGTCTATCATGCCAATTACCTGCGCTATATGGAGCGCGGCCGCACCGAATTCTTCCGCCTGGCGGGCATTTCCAAGATGGCCGGGCTGGAGGATGCAGAGCCCACCGCCTGGGCCATCCGCTCGCTTGCCATACACTATCACCGTCCCGCGCGGCTGGACGATGCCATCACCGTCCGCACCACCCTTACCGATCTGTCAGGCGTGCGCATGAACGCGCTGCAAAAGGTGATGTGCGGCGCCACGCTGTTGGTGGAGGGACGGATCGAAGCCTGCATCACCACGTTAACAGGCAAACCGCGCCGTCTGCCCAAAAACGTCCACCAGACTCTTGCGCCTTTTCTTGTCGCGGATGAAACTTGAGCATATTCGTCAAATTTCGGCCAAGATCGCACGCCATGAGCCACTCATTAGCGCATTGGCGCCAAAAGGTTTTCCCCATGTTCAAAGCCCTTGCCGCCGCTTTCCTGATTCTGGCCGCTCTTCTGGCTGTGCCGGCGCTGCATGCCCCGGCCTGGGGGCAAGCCCCCATTGCCGCGCCGGTGGGCCCGCCCGCCGAGACCCAGGCGGTCGCTCCCCTGCCGGGCACCGCGGCGTCCGGCGACGCGAGCAGCAGTTTTTCCATGGTCTCCATGTTCCTGCGCGCCGACTATGTGGTGAAGGCGGTGATGATCCTGCTGTTGCTGGCGTCGCTCTGGTCCTGGACCATCATCTTCAACAAGCTGGTGGCGCTGTCGGGCCTCAAGCGCAAGGCGCGGCGGTTCGAGAAGCTGTTCTGGTCCGGCCAGTCGCTGGATGAGCTCTACCAGCAATTCGCCGCCCGCAACGATCATCCCCTGGCCGCCATGTTCATCGCGGGCCTTCGGGAATGGCGCCGCGCTTTCGAGGCGACC
>DATEIA010000257.1:0-12755 GCA_035279305.1 Rhizomicrobium sp. | reverse complement strand
CGCCGCGCAGATCGGCCTGGGCGAAATTTGCGCCGCGCAGGTCCGCGCCTTCCAGCTTGGCCGCCTGGAGCTGGCTTGCCGAGAAATCCATCTCAACGGCAATCGCATCGCGCGCCGAAAGACCGGTAAGCCGCCACCCGGCCAGACTCTGCAAAGGCCGCAAGTCCGCGCCATCCAGCGCCGCCAGCTTTCCCTCCTGCCCGCCGCTGGCGATGAAGCGCCGGTGATCCTCCAGGATCGTCTTCAATTCCTTCGCCAGCACCAGCGCCAGCGGCGTGACATCCGCAAGCGCGCCTTCCAGGCACTGCGGCGGTACTTTCAAATCCTCCAGATTGACCCCGGTCAGGATCGCATCCTTGAACACGGCGTTGGTGAGGACGGCGTTCTTGAACTTGGCGCCGTTCAACAATGCGCCGGTGAAATTCACGCCATCCAGTTTGGCATTGCCGAAGGACACGCCTTTGAGGGAGCAGTTCGAAAAATCCACGCCGCTATTGCCGCCGGTACCGGCTTGCGCGCCCGTACCGGAAATCACGCCGCCATACATCATGGTGCCGGAACGCAGATCGGCGTGGTCCAGCTTGGCGAATGCCAGACTGGCGCCGCGGAAGGCACAGCCGCGCAGGTCGGCGCCCTCAAGCTTGGCGTATCTGAGATCGCAGTCGCGCAGATCGGCGCAATACAGACTGACACGGTGCAGATTGCAGCCATAGAGCGACGCGCCAACCAGCGATGCGCCGGTCAGATCGACTTCCTCCAGATTGCGGCTCGCCAGGTTCAGGCCGTCCAGCCTTGCATGCGCCAGCTGCGCCCGCATCCCGCCCTGATGCATGACATAGCGTTCGTGGGAACGAAGCTTCTCGTTCACCTCGTCCTGGGTAAGCTGCGCCGACTTTTTGCCGTAAGGGTCCTTTAACATCGCCCTTAATGCCCCGAATCCATGGCCATAGATTGGGCCGGGGATGCGCTGAGGGCAACACTGCCAGCGGCAACTTCATCCCCGGGCATTATCTCGGCGGCTGACTTATCGCCAGTGGTGGCCCTTCGCCCGCGCGCAAGACGCGCGCCGCTCCCGCCGGACCCGAAGTTCGAAGGCAAAATCTTGCTGTGTACAATTCATCGATCATGGACGGCGGGTTCTATCCTGGCCGGGACGGCCCTCACGCGAGAGCTGGCCCGGAAAGGAAACAAAGATGGTAACGCTGCCTCGCACGCCCCAAGCGTGGGACGATCAATCTGCCGCCGCTCCGCAGGAAACCCCGCCCCCAGATTCTGATCTTAGCAATGATTCAAGGGGGCTTTTGGATGGCTGGCGATCGCCGGCTTGGAGCCTGGAGAGTAGTGGGCTTAGCTTTGTTCTTCATCCGCAAACTATCGCCCAGATCGATTTCGGCGATAGGCAGGATCCGCATGCGGTTCAGCCCATGGCTGGTCATATCGCCGACAATATGGCCACCGGCAATATAGCCACCGGGAATCTCGCGGCGGGGGCAGACCCCGCACAGGCTCAAAACACCGGGCAAGACAATGACAACTCGGCCGTATTTATGACATCGCCAAAGGCTCCGCTCCCATCCGTCATATCCGGAGCAAATACCAACTCCCGAAATAAGAGCGCCACGGCGCCCAAAGATGGCTTAACGTTGGGCGCAAATGGGAATGCCACTGCGGCCGCGGATCGTAGAAGTTCAAGGTTAGGAAGCCTTTCGGCGCGATATGAATCACACGGCAATCCAGGAACGGTTTCTTCTGGGCGAGACGATCCTGGCGGAATATCCTACGGAACCTATCAGTTCGCGACCAATACCAGAGATGCGGCTGCCTTCGTGGCCAGCCCGGAATTTAGGCCCTGGGCGCGCGAATTCGAGAACCTCACACCTGCGACGGCCGCCTTTGGAAATCAATGGCAAGCTGTCGCGGCACGCGATCCAGACGCATTCCAGCAGGCGCAACATGCCTATATCCGGCGAACGCACTACGATCCGGTTGCCTCTCAAGTCAACCGTGATACCGGATACGATCTTGACAATGCGAGTGACGCGGTTCGCGACGCTGCTTGGTCGGCCTCTGTGCAGCACAGTGCTGCCGCAAGAATTTTGATCGATGCTTTGAGACGAACCGATCAGGCTTTGCCGAGAACCGATCCCAATTACGAAAGCAGGTTGATCGATAATATTTATGATCGCCGCACGGAGTATGTGACAGGGGTTCGGAATAGAGCGATAGCTGAGAATAGAGTTGGGGATGCTGAAACTCTTAACAGCGTGATCAATAACCGATATCCGCGAGAGCGGGCGGATGCTCAAAGTATGTTGCGTAATCAACAGCGTAGATGATACATAGTATGGTCAAATTGGGAATTCACCATGGGCCGGGCACCTTGTTCTTCGCTTCTGGCGGCAATCGTGGCGAGCACGCTGGCTATTCCTGCGTATGCGGAGGGGAGCGCCACTAAAACCGCGCAACGCACGCTATCACCCGCCTACAAAGAATGTCTCAATACGGGAGACGCCCGTATGGGAGTCATGCCAGCAATGTTCGATTGTGGCCGTGATGAGCTATCCCGCCAAGATGAAGTACTCAATAGCGCCTACCGCGCCGTTCGCAAGAACCTTACCCCCGCCAAACAGAATCAGCTTCAAGTCCTGGAGCGCCGCTGGATTGCGCAGCGAGACAAGAAATGCAAGGCCAAACTCGATGGATCACAAGACGGCACTCTCCTCTGGTACGGATGCTTGATCCATGAAACCGAACGGCGCATCGAATGGCTGAAAAACTTTGCGCGCAAAGCATAAGAATCCTGGAGCATAGCGATTTCTCAAAAGCGGAGGCGCGGAATCGATATCCGTAAATTTGGCCTCTGTTGCAGCACCGACAAGCTACCCAACCAGAGATCGTGGCATTTCGGACGGCACGATGAGTTACTTTGCTGGCCCCGCAACAGAGCTAGCATGAATACAACACGGGCGCTGAGAGAGTTTCTCACCGATCTGGCGCGATAGGGGCCAACGCGATGAATTGTAAGTTCTTGTCCTACACACTGTTGTGTCTGGCTTTTCTGGGCACAGACATTGCCGCTAACGCACAGGCCGCATCATCCGGTGCAAAGGCCGTGAAACTTGAACATATGGACTATTTCCACGCCCGAAAGATTATTCTGGGCTATGGCTGGAAACCGGTCGGGGGGGCCTTGTTCGCAAATAGACGAGGAAACATGTGCACGCTTCCCCGAGATTGACGTTTGTTCCGGTGTCTTTGCGGCTCCCTGTATCATGATCTTCGTCAAGAAAGACCGGTGCCTATTCGTGGGAACGATCGGGGGCCAACCTGTCGGCGACGAGCCAGGCGATGCGCATGTCGATAGCGTCCAGTTTCGCCGTGCTCCGTGTTCCAAGAATTAATGGGAGCCAAATAGGTGACACGAGTCTGCAAAGCATGGCCGCCGCGATCCAGTCGCAAAAGGATGCCGGCCATGTTTATACCTCCGACAATCCGGCTCGCTATGTCTGGGACTGTCGGGATGGTATAATAAACGCCTACATTGCAGGAGGAACCGGATGCCATTTCGCACCGCGGCGGTCTTGTTGTTATTCACCTTTGGCTTCGCGACCAATGCGCAATGCCAGGAGGAGGGGGAGGAGCATGCAACATTTGTCGTCAATAGAGCCGCCCTGACGTGTACGCCTAGAACCCTCAAAGGGACGCAGCCGTTGGTGCTGACTCTGGGCCCCGGACACGGCCAGCATCTGGCGATAAGCCGTGTGTCGGATGACACCTGGTACGATCTCGTCAATTCCTTGCCGCCACCGCCCATGAAGTCGCTTATGAGTCCGGAGGCGTTCGCCGCCGCACGCCAGCTTATCCTTCCGGCAGATACAATCGGCTATAAATGGGACGAGGAAACCGGTAAAGGAACAGGTGAAAGAATATTCTCGAAGCCTGGCCAGTACATTGTCTACACGTCCCAACATATGGAATCGGAAGAAGGCGGTTACAAATGCACTGTCAATTATGTCCGATAGGAAATCCGGCGTAGGATAGCTTTCCCCAATAGACTGTTCGTCGCTCCCGCAGGTTCTGACGTTCAAATTCCTCGCAAAATCTTGCTGTGTACAATTCATCGATCATGGACGGCGGGTCCTATCCTGGCCGGGACGGCCCTCACCCTAGAGCTGGCCCGGAAAGGAAACATAGATGGTAAAACTACCCCGCACGCCTTCAGGATGGAACGATCAATCTGCCGCCGCGCCGCA
The DNA here is from genome assembly GCA_035279305.1 of Rhizomicrobium sp. Taxonomy (GTDB): domain Bacteria; phylum Pseudomonadota; class Alphaproteobacteria; order Micropepsales; family Micropepsaceae; genus Rhizomicrobium. Next base: position 8,502 of record DATEIA010000257.1, on the reverse strand, counting down.
GGAAACGCCGCCCCTGTCTGATCTTAACAATGGTCCAAGGGGGCTTTTGGATGGCTGGCAGTCACCGGCTTGGAGCCTGGAGAACAGTGGGCTGAATCTTGTTCTTCATCCGCAAACTATCGCGCAGATCGATTTCGGCGATAGGCAGGGTCCGCATGCGGTGCAGGCCATGGCTGGTCATACTACTGGCAGTATGGCCACCGGCAATATGGCCGCCGGGAATCTCACGGCGGGGGCAGACCCCGCACAGGCTCGAAGCGCCGGGCATGACAATTACAACTCGGCTGTCTTTATGACATTGCCGGAAGCTCAGCTCCCATCCGTTATATCCGGAGCAAATGTCAACTCCCGGAATAAGAGCGCCGCGCCGCCCGCCGCTGCCCGCCCGGCGCCCAGAGATGGCTTGGCGCTGGATGCGAATGGGAATGTGATGGTTGAACAGGTCGAGGTTACGCCCCGTGTAAATACACAACGGCTGGCGAAAATCATCGGCATGGGCGAAGGCAACTATGAATCCTACAATACGGGAACGTGGCGCGTTCCAGACGAACGGGTCGGTCATTCATACCTCAATCCGCCACCGGGAACGGTCACCGGGCGGACAATCAATCAAGTTCTGAGCACCGAAAGCCTTCCTGGAACCGATCCCAACCGCATGTTTGCGGTAGGGGCCTATCAAATATCCATTCCCACCCTCAAGGATGCGGTACGCGCGATGAAGTTGACGGGCGATGAGAAATTGACCCCACAAATGCAGGACCGGATCCTTGCGGAGTTTCTGATTCCACAGGCGGGCGATGGATCCCTGGATAATCTTTTAAACAGGGGCGAAGGCACTGTCGATCAGGCACAAAACGCTGCGTCCCGTAAATGGGCCTCTGTTGCGGTACCGGCGGGCTATCCAACCAGGGATCGTGGCATTTCGGACGGCACGATGAGTTACTATGCTGACCCCGCAAACAGAGCTAGCATGGATACAACGCGGGCGTTGAGAGAATTTCTCACCGATCTGGCGCGATAGGGGCAACAAAAATGAACCATACCGGGCAGCGCAAAGATGGTTTAGCCATGACGTTGCGCTTGCCAGCAAATGGCGCGTTTGGGAGCCCGATGATACTGCGGCTTGCCGCCACAATCGCCGCGCTGGTGTTTGCGGTACCTACCGCAGCCCTAGCCGCTGGTGCCTCCCCCGCGGTAAAGACAGCGGCGAGCAAACCCACCAAGCTTGAGGGCATGGCGTATGGAAAAGCCAGGCGGATCATTCTGGGATATGGCTGGAAACCGTCGTCTGACCATTGTTATGCGGGCACGGATGCCTGTGCGCGGTATCCCGAGATCGACTCCTGTACTTATTCATTCCCGATTTTATGCGCCATGGATTTCGCGCGAGATGGAAAATGTCTGATGGTGGACACATCCGGGGAAGCCGCACCGGGAGAAGGGCTCGAGGATCCCATCGTTACAGATGTGACCTTCCTTAAAGGTCCCTGTCCCAAGATCTGAAGCCAGGCCGGCCGGACCTGAAGTTCGAAAATAAATCTTGCTGTGTACAATTCATCGCTCATGGACGGCGGGGCCTATCCTGGCCGGGACGGCCCTCACGCTAGAGCTGGCCCGGAAAGGAAACAGAGATGGTAACGCTGCCCCGCACGCCCCAAGCGTGGAACGATCAACCTGCCGCCGCACCGCAGGAAACCCCGCCCCCAGATTCTGATCTTAACAATGGTCCAAGGGGGCTTTTGGATGGCTGGCGATCACCGGCTTGGAGCCTGGAAAATAGCGGGCTTAGCTTTGTTCTTCATCCGCAAACTATCGCCCAGATCGAGTTTGGCGATAAGCGGGTCGCGCAGGCAGCGCCTGCTGCCGTGGTCGACAACAACGCTGCGGCGCTACCGGCTGGGGTGGATTGGGGCTTTATCAATAAGCGCGAAGGTGTTCTCACCCGTGGCTACGTACCGCCGGACGAGCATGATCTTCCTGACGCCAATAGTGGCGTGACAATTGCCGCCGGCTTCGATCTGGGCCGCCGTACCGCTGCCAATCTTCGAAGGCTTGGGCTGTCTGATGATCTGGTCACCAGCTTGACACCCTATTTGGGTCTTCGAGGGCAAGCAGCGCAGGATTATCTGACGGCGCATCCCCTGAATATCACGCCGCAGCAGCAACAGGCGATCGACACCCTAACCTTTACAGCCGCCTACAATACGGTCGCCGACAACTATAACGCGGCGCAAAGGACCGGGACGAGATTTCAGGATTTGCCCCGTAGCGCCCAGACCGCTATCATCAGCGTTGCCCACCAATACGGCACGAATCTCGCGGCGGCCACACCGAACTTCTGGACCCAGGTCACCACGGGACGATGGCGAGATGCCTATGATAACCTGATGAACTTCGGCGATGCGCACGGATCACGCAGGCAGCTTGAAGCTGGGTTGATGTTGAATGCGATCAACGCGGGAAATTTTCCGCCCGCGCCGAATATTGCGGGGCCGAGGCCCGGCCGTTAGACTCGAGATCAAAGGATGGGACTGCCGAACATGAAAAGCAAAATTCTGCCGTTGGTCTTTTCGGTTTCCGCGCTTCTCGCCCCTGCCAGAGCCGCCACGGATGGCGTCTCATCGCCGAACATCGCTAAGTCGGTCCAGCAGGAATTAGGAGCCGTTCACGGCGACTATTTTGTCCCGAACCGACCTGTAAGTGCGCAGATCATGATGGGTCTGGGCATTCCAAATCCGGTAAGGCCTATTGCGGATGGAAATCTCCTCCGGTCCGGTTGCCGACCCCATAGCTGCGATGAAAAGTCGGCCGTGATTGTCACACCGGCGGGCGCAATGTTGGCGGCTGGCCTTATCTATCTTAGCTGCGATGGAGATCTGGACAAGAGAAGACCGGCTGTGGACTGTAAACTTCGTCCGCGCCTCAGGATATTCATGAAACAAAAGAACGATCGGCCCGCCCTTGTGCAGGAACTGAAAGATTGGGCAGCGCGCGAGGGATTTACCGGCACGGCGGAAAAACAAATTCTCCGACCCTGAGGCGATTGTCCGCGTGGCATTCATGTTCACGCCCGGCGCAGGTGTCGTACTGACAAACCGGGGCCGGCAATTGGCCGGTCAGTTCGCCTTGGCGCAGGTGGTGATCCGCTGGCTCGCGGTTTCCCGCGTCGAGCAACGCTCATCGTTCCTGGCGGTGCGGGCAACGGATTTGCGGGCATATGTGTGATGCCGCGCGGATGAGGATGCCGAGCGATTCCACACCGGCTGACCCAGATTGATCATATCCGGCGAGGTCAGCATGCCGATCGCCGCGCCGCCCAGTCCGCCCCATAACGCGCCGGTTCCGGCCGATCCCGCCAGCGCGCCTATGGTGGCGCCGGTGCCAGCGCCCAACAGACCGCCGGAAAGTCCCCGGTCGCCGGTCGAAGTGCCACAGGCTGAAAGCGCCAGGCTGGCACTCATCACTATGGGCAAAACCTTGAATATCGGACGCATGCGAACCTCCACCCATTCGCGCCTCCATCCCGGCGCCAGCAGAGAAGGATTTCAGGGCGAAAATATGTCGGTTCCGGTGGCGAAAATGCGGCACTGCCCGGGAATTTCCGGCACGCGAATGGGCCAAGAAAATGTTCCGGGAAACGACGCCAAGCGCCAAGAACCAACGCAGATCAGGCCCGCGCCACATCGCCGATTCAAAAAAATTGCGGAAAATCCGACGCCAACCGGGCCTCGTACTGATTCATGCTGTCGATCACAGGCGCTGAAGCCCCACCGGGGAGTACCCGGCCCAGATCGTAGCAGATCCAGGCCGGTATCGGATTGAAAGCCACGCGGAACAGATCGCCCAGATCCTTGTAATAGCCTGCGACATAGGGGGCGCCGCGCACCGCGCCGGCAATCAGCGGCAACGCTTCGCTCTGCTTGCCCGCTGCGCTCATCATGTTGCCCACAAAATCGTCTATCACATATGGGTTTGTGACATCATCGCGCCGGATGGCGCGCATCTCCGCGAGCGCCTTGGCGCCATCGGACTTTTCCATTTCCAGGGCGCGCAGCATCGTGGCGGCGCGCGAATCCTTTTGCGCCTCGGTGAAGATTTCCTTCAGAGAGTGGCAACCGGTCCGACCGGCCGAGCAGTCGAAGACGCGCGCGCCAAACTGCTCTATGGCCTCGAATGCCAGCAACGCAGCCTGCAAGCGTGCATTCCGGCCAAGCGCATCCCCAATCGCAGCCTGATATTGGTCCGGCGTACGCAGTCCTTTGTCCGAACGGCCGGCCTCCAGCATCACCGGCAACAGGGCCGACAATGCGGACAATTCCTTGCGTTGAACCAATGGCTCGGCGGCATAGCCCGGCGTCAGCGGATAGGCGGCCGTCAGGCGGCTGGCCGACTGCAGCATCCAGACCTCGGCGCTTTTCTTGTGGATCGGAGGCAGCGCAAAGGACAACCGTTTCGGCAACCGGCCAGTCTCGATCATGGCCGCGATCGCCGCCGGATGCAGCATCGACTTTTCCATAAACAGACGGCGCAATGCCACCGCCTCGCCGGCCGCGATTTTTTGATCCGACGGCGTGAAGTCCGCCACGTCGCTGCCCTTGTATCGGAAGTGAACCTCGCCGGCAGGGCCGGATTGCCGCTCCGGTACAGGCGCTGGATTTCGGGTGTCCGCAACATGGAGCTCGGCCTCGTCCCAAAAACCGTCGTTCAATGGCGAGGGCGTCTTGAGCTTCGACAGCATTTCACGCAGGAAACGGCGATTGTGACTCTCGGCCATGCGGGAATCGGCCAAAGCGTACAGCGAGTCATTGCTAAAGCTGTGCGCCGCCTCGTTCAGGTTAAACACGCGCCGCAGCTTGTAGTCATAAAGCGTGGCTCGCCCGCTGCTGCGGATAAGCATGTAATCCGACGCAAGATCGGCGCTCATGTCTGTCTGAGCATCATGCGGCCCGCCCGATACGGCAAAAGTGAGCCTCAGGACCGGCTGCCCGCCCCGGCCAGCGGCTGCTATGATTTGCGCGGCGCTGGCCTGCGGCCCCACTTGGGTGAGATCGGCGGCGCAAACCGGTTGCGTCAGCAGGACCGCGAGCAGCATGCCCGGCAGATTTATCTTCGGCACCGTGAGCCCTCCCTGGGACAGGTTCTCCAGCCTAGCCATTCCGCTTGCATGCCGCCAGCCGATAGCTGTCGTGCCGCGCCCGCAATTGCATGACAAGGCGTCAGCACAGTAACTTGCCGGTATGCTTCCCGCCGCCCTCCTCTCGGTTCAAACCGGACGCGCCGTGCCCTTGGGTCCCGATGCCGTGCCCAGCGCCATCGTCAAGACCGCGCGCGGCGGCTTGATTCGCGTGGGCGACTTGGGACTGGAGGGCGACGAACAGGCCGACCTTTCGGTGCATGGCGGCCTTGAGAAAGCCGTCTATGCCTATGCCGCGGCGCATTTCCAGGATTGGGCGGCGCAGTTTCCCGCGCTGCATTTCACCGGCGGCGCGATGGGCGAGAATCTCACCGTCACCGGCATGCGCGAGGCGGACATCTGTGTCGGCGATGTCCATGCCATCGGCACGGCGCTGCTGCAGGTCTGTCAGCCGCGCCAGCCCTGTTACAAATTCTCCCTGCGCCATGGCAACAACCGCCTGCCCAAGGCAATGGTCAAAAGCGGCCGGTCCGGCTGGTATTATCGCGTGCTGCGGACCGGCGCGTTGCAGGCGGGCGATGCCGTCATCCTGCACCAGCGCCCCAATCCGGATTTTCCTTTCACCCGGCTGGTGGAGTTTATCTATCACGCCAAGGCGACAAAGGCCGAGCTTGCGCGCCTGGCGCAGATGCCCGGCCTGGCCAGCCAGTGGCGCGACCGCGCGCGCGCGTTGCTGGGTTAGACTCTAGCGAGACGCGCCTCCCGCGCCGCCATCACCCGCCCCAGCACGAACAACAGGATGATCGAGCAGACCAGCCCCGCCGCCAAAGTGAACATCCCCGCCGCATGGCCGCCGGTGCGGTCCTTCAGCAGGCCCAGAATATTGGGGCCCAGGAATCCACCCAGCCCGGTGCACATCAGATTGACCAGGGCGATGGCGCCCGGCGCCGAAGGTCCGCTGAGGAAGGCGGAAGCTTGCGTGAAATAGGGACCATAGGTGCCCATCAGACCCGCCACCGTCAGCATCAATCCCGCCACCGCCAGAAAGTGATTTTGCGCCACCGCCGCGAGGCAAAATCCGCCGGCGGCCACCGCCAAGGGTATCGCGGTATGCCAGAGGCGCTCGCCGTGCCGGTCGCTGGAACGGCCCACCAGCAGCATGGCCGGAATCGCCAGCATGTAAGGCAGTGCCGCGATGCAGCCAGTGATCAAGTTGGAGTAGCCCATCGCCTTGACGATCTGCGGCAGCCAGAGCTGGCTGCCGAAGATACTGGCGCCGATTCCGGTCCCCGCCAGTCCCAGCAGCAGCACGCGCGGATCGATCAGGCCCGCCCACAGATTGGCCGGCGCATCGGCCTTCTCACCGGCCAGACGCCGCGCGATGGTCTGCTTTTCCGCTTCCGACAGAAATGACGCGCCGGCCGGCCCATCGGGCAGGAATTTCAGCACCGCGAACGCCAACAGGCAGGCGGGCAATCCCTCGATCAAGAATAGCCATTGCCAACCGTGAAGCCCGCCCGTCCCGTCCAGCCCCAGGATCAGGCCCGAGACCGGTCCGCCAAAGGTCGAGGCGAGCGGGATCGCCAGCATGAAGATCGCCGTGAAGCGGGCGCGATATTCACGGGGAAACCAGAAGGTGAGATACAGGATGATCCCAGGAAAAAATCCCGACTCCGCCACCCCCAAAAGAAAGCGCAGGACATAAAAAGCGATAGGCTCATTCACAAAGGCGGTGGAGGCGGACAGCGCCCCCCAGGCCGCCATGATGGCGAAGACGGTGCGCCTTGCCCCCAACCGCTCCAGCAGCACGGTGGCGGGAATCTGGAACATGGCATAGCTGATGAAGAAGATGCCTGCGGCAAAACCATAAACGGAAGCCGAAAAACCCAGATCCTTGTTCATGGTCAGGGCGGCGAAGCCGACATTCACCCGGTCAAGATAGTTGGTGACATAAAGCAGCATCATGAACGGGATCAGACGCACCGCGCATTTGGTGAAAACCCGGTCTTGTTGTTGTGCAGGCCCGTCCATGTTTTACCCCCCAAGGTTGGGCTGACCCTAGGGCAAGTTGAGTCCAAAAAAAACCGGCCAGTGGCGTGATGGACGCTACCGGCCGGCGTTGGAGAATAGCGACCCAGGGAGACCTGGAGGGCTATTTGGGTGAAGCTGGAGTCTTATGCCTTGACCGCCTGGAGACGGCGGCGGCGCAGGAAGGCCGCGCCCGCCAAGCCGCTGGCGAACAGCGACAGGGTCAGGGGTTCCGGCACATCCGCCGGCGGATCGTTGACGGCGATATTGTCGAGTTCGAAGCTATTGCCCGAAGAAGAGAAGATCACCTTGTTGATCTTGTCGTTGGGATCGAAGGTGAAATAATAACGGCGGTTGGTCGAGGCCGCGATCTGGTTGCCGTTGGCGGGCGAGTTCAGATCGTCGCCATCGAACGACTTGCTGAAGCCGCCAGTGCCTTGGAAGGTGAGCTTGTTGTATTCGTCCATGGAGCCCCAATAAAAGCTCAGGCTCTTGATGGTGCCCGGCGCGGTCAAGGTGGCGCTGCCGCCGGTCAAGATCGACAGATATTTGGTGTTGTCGCCGACCGGCGGGGCGGCAATACCGGGAACCAATGGGCCCTGATAGATGCCGGCATTGGACCAGCTCATGGTGTAACCGGCCGCCAGCGGGGCATCGAAGGTCTGGACCATGACTTCGCCCGCGGCGGGCGCATTGTCGAAAGGCGACCAGCTATAGCTGATCACGCCGGCATTGGCGGCGGTCGCACCGGCCACGACAAAGGCGGCGGCTGTGGCGAATTTGGACAAAAGCTTCGACATTTGTGTCATTCCTGATCGTTACTGTTCCGCTCTGGGCCACTTCGCAGCGGCCCAAAGCCCCATGCCAATCGGAGCTGCAACCGCCGGGCCAACCGGTTGCTGGTAAACGCGCCCGCTCAGCTGTTGCTGGTGCGGCCGCGATAGAAGATGTGATTGCCGATCTGGGCGGTGCGCGTCAGGCTGGGCGCCCAGTAAGGCTTCACATAAACCGCGTGATAGCTGGTGGCGCCGCCCGTCACATTGCGCAACCGCACCTCGCCGGTGAAGATTTGCGCCGCCAGTTCCTCGGCCTGGTTCCAGGCCACCACCTCGCGCGGACGGTCCATGTCGCCGTTGCAGGTAAAGGAAAATTGGCAGACCTTGCGGTCCGCGCCGCCATGAACCACGGCGCAGATGGAGTTGCCATACTTGCCGGAATTCAGGCGGTGGAACACGACTTCGGCCACCGCCTTTTCGCCGCGCGCGCCTTCGCTGCGGGCTTCGTAGTAAAGCGCTTCGGTCAGACAGCGATGCTCGGCCAGCACCGTCTCTTGGGCGCTG
>DATEIA010000256.1:0-5999 GCA_035279305.1 Rhizomicrobium sp. | reverse complement strand
CGACTTGCAGCCGCGCCCCGTATACCAGGACATGTAGGGATGCAGCAGATAGCCGCCGAAATACTTTTTCACGTCGAGCTGCTTGTAGAACGGCAGCACCGAGGGCAGCTTGTCCATATCGACCAGGATTTCGCGCTCCGGATTGGAGACGATCTGCCCCGAGGTATCGCGGTAAGTCAGGCCCTTGATGGTGGCCCAGTCCGCGCCGCTCGCCAATTCCTGAATGGTGAAGTCGTATTCGTTGCGGGCGACGAAATCGAGTTCCGGGCAGGCCTGCATGCTTTCCACCGGCTCGACCGCCACCTTGGCGCCGATAAAGCCGATCTTGGCGGTGGGATTGATGGCTCTGACCAGGCCGGCGGTCTTGATGTCGGACTTGAAACTGGGCGTGGAGGTATGGATGACGATCAGCTCATGCGCCTTCACATCCTCTTCAATATCCTTGAAGGAGAGATTGTGGGGCGGCGCGTCGATCAGGCGCGAGCCCGGCACCATCGCGGCCGCCTGGGCCAGCCAGGTGGGAAACCAGAAGCTCTTCACTTCCCGCTTCATCTGATAGCGCGCACCGGCGCCGCCGTCATAGCCGTCAAAGGACGGGGCTTGGAGGAAAAGGGATTTCATCATCGTCATACCTCAAGGTACCGGGAATCGAAGGGAACTTTCAGGCCCTTCAGACCTGGGACATCGCGCCGGAAGGCTCTACCGCAAAGTGGGTCCCGCGCCAATGCACGGTTTCGCCGAACAGCGAAACCAGGAATACGGCAAAACTTAACAGGTCGCGCAGCGGCATCAGCCAAGAGGGACCGGCATAGGTCCCGAAATGCCCATCAATCCGGCTTTTCAGGACCAGACGCGCCATCAGGGCCAGCGCCAGGATTCCCAAGCTGACAGGGTTAAAACCCAGCACGGCCGCGGCCATCAGCGCAAAGGCGAAACCATGGGTGACAATGCTGCCCAGATGGCCGGCCGGGCTTACCAAGCGGATGGTGCGGGTCCAGCGCAGTTCATGGCGGAACAGTTCCAGCGCGCTGTTCTCGGCCGCGGTATGGCCAACGCCCATGGCCGGTATGGCCAGGGTATAACCTTTGCTGCGGACCGCGCGGCCCATTTCATAATCGTCGGCCAGCTGGTCGGCGAAAGCGGCAAAGCCGCCGACCTCGTCCAAAGTCTCGCGCCTAAGCGCGATGGTGGAACCGAAGCAGGGCGAGGCCAAGCCCAGGGACGTGCCCAGCACCGCATTGGGCAGGAAGGTATAGGAGGTGCTCATGGCGGCAAGCGACGACCACAGCCTGTGGCCGTCCTTGGCCGGTTCACCGGTATAAAGGCAGGTGACAATCCCCACCCCGGGACGCGCCAATGCGGCGGTCACCTGAGACAGCCATTTGCGGCCCACGGCGATATCGCTGTCCGACAAAACCAGCGTGTCATGACGCGCCTTAGGCAGCATGTTGATCAAGTTGGACACTTTGGCGTTGGAACCGTACAGCGCCGCATCGATCACGATTTCTGTGTCGCAATGCGGATATTTGGCCTGCAGCGCCTGCACCACCGCAATCGCCGGATCGCGCTCGTCATGCACGCCGAACAGGATCTGCACCGCGCCGTCATAGTCCTGGGCGAAAAAAGTCTCCAGGTTGCGCGCCAGCTCCGGCTCGCCCTGATGCAACGGCTTGAGGATAGTCACCGCCGGGCTGTGGGGTGTGGGACTTTGCGGAGCCTGCATGAAACGGCCCACCAGCAGGGCAGCCAGCAGGGTATAGGCTGTGCCCACAAGCGCGACCGCCGCCAGGCCCCAACCCAAATCCATAAAGAACAACTGCATGCTCACGTTCTAAGACACCCCTGCCCCAGATACTTATTAGAGCATCGATATTCGAGGGGGGAAGGGCCAATAGGTGACATTTTGCGACAATTGGAAATTATCCCGCTATTTTTAAGCCATTGATATATATTGATTAATTGTAATTCCAGCAGTCCGGAAGCCTGACAGGGCCCCATAAGGAGGGACGATGGCCACACGCCAGGCCACTCCGGAGGCCATGCCGGCCCTTCAACAATCCCTGTTTTTGGCCGGCCAAATGTTGCGCACGGCACCATCCATTCCGCGATGCGCATCCGCGGACGAGGATTGCGTTTGATGTGTTTCGAAGGATTAAGCGCGCCGCCTGGTGTGAACGGTTTTCGAGGTGGCGCGGCGGGCCTTGGCGGCGGCCACCAGAAGCAGCCAGTTGCCTATCAGGCGCACCGCGCTGGTATGCCAGGCCTGGCCGGGCAAGGCGCGCCGTATAACCTCCTGATAAGGACCAAGATCGGCTTGCGCGCCGATAGCGGCCAAACGGTTCTCGGTGGCACGGTCGAAATAATGCTCCGGGATCAGGGGCCGCTCCGCCGTCTCGCCCGCAAGAAAATTGGCCATGTCGCGCAGATATTCGCGCCCCAAGGTGCCGGGGTCATATTCCGGATGGCCTTGCAGAAAAACGAACTGGCTGTAGCCGGGCAGCTCGCGGGTGAAGATGTCGGTCTGACCGTCGGCTTCCCCTTTGGCGGCCCCTTTGTCTGCAAGCCGCGCCAGCACGCGATAGCCTTTTGCCGTCAGATCGCTTTCGGCAATATCGCTGCAGCGCGAATGCGGTACCGGCACGGTGGCGAAGGCATTGAAGAACAGCGGATCGTCCTGTGCCTGGCGGCTGTCATAGACGCCGGACAGTTTGCGGACGAGCGGCCGGTGGGCGATCCCGTCCAGATGCAACACCGCGGCCTGCGCCGCGAGGCCGGAAAAAAGCGTGGAGATAGTGCCGGTCTGGGCCCAGTCGATCAGTTCGGTCAGTTCCGCCCAATAGGGCTCCTGGCGTTGATCGGCCGTGCCCGGCTGGGCGCCGGTGACGATCAAGGCGTCGATATCGGCAGCCTTGAGGAAAGCGGCGTCATCGTAGAATCCCGCCATGCGCCCGCGCGTTTCCGCAGCGCGCGCGATGGTGCGCAAGGAAAAAAGACGCAGCCGCACATCCAAGGGACCGGCCGCACCCTTGAGCAGGCGCGCGAATTGAAGCTCGGTGGTCCGAAGCGCCGCGTCGGACATGTTGTTGACCAGCCCGACATGAATGGCGGTACGGTTGCGGCCGCTGCCCAGCAGAAACTGCTCCACTTGACTCATCGCGCCACCTGAAAAATCCGCAAGACGCCGATGGTAGCGGCGGGTGGATTAACAAAATCTCGGCGCAATACTGGACCTGAACCGGGTCTGCGTTAACTGTAACCGCATGCGGCCAGGACTGCGCGAAGCCGATTGCAAGGCAAGGCCCGTATCAATTCGAAACAGAGCGGCGGCCCGATCCGTCTGTGAAGACGGCGCTCGGGCAAGGGCGGAAGTCTGACGGCATAGCGATTTCTCTACCGACAATGCGCATCGCTTCGGCCGCCTAGGGGCTCGGGCGCGGCATGCAATAGAAATAGGGGATCATGCCGGGATGGCAGCGGCCATGAACGGGCCCGCCAAACGCCCAGACGCTGGGCATAGTCCTCGCCCGCATCGCCGAACGGATCGCACTGGGCGGTATGGGACACTTTAACGATCCGCTAATGGCAAAGGGTGCATAAAGAGATGGGGCTTTTTTGCGACCGTATGACTATCGAACCCCAACAGGCCAGCCGCGTGCGCTGCCGTCCGATCGCCGAAAGCGATTTTGACGGCTTGGCCGATCTTTTGACCCGCGGCATCCCACGTTCCAACCGCGATCACTGGATGCGCGGTTTTTCGCGCTGGAAAAGGCTTCCGGTCGTCGAAGATGTTCCGCGCTACGGCTATGTGCTGGACGGCCGGTTCGGACCGGTGGGCGCGGTCCTGCTGATTTCCTCCAAGCGCGGCGGCCAGATTCTCTCCAACATGTCGAGCTATTATGTCGATCCCCAGTGGCGGAGCCAGGCCGGCCATTTGATCTCGCTGGCGACCAAGCTCGAGCATGTCACCTATCTCAACGCCTCGCCCGCGCCGCAGACCTGGCGGACCCTGCAGTCGCAAGGTTTTGTGCCCTACAATTTCGGCCGCAGCGCCGTCTTCGCCTGGCCTGGCCGCGGCACGGTCAGCGAAACTATCCCCGGCAATCTGGCGGAAGCGCAATTGCTGCGCGACCACCGCGAGATGGGCTGGATCAGCCTGACGGTGGAAAAAGACGGCATTGTGTCGCCCTTTGTGCTGAAGCCCTACCGCCTGGACAAGCCGCCGGTCGAGGTGATGGAGGTTATGTTTTGCCGCGGCGCCGAGGATTTGCGCCGCTGTGCCCCGGCCCTGGCGCGATATTTCCTGCCCCGCGGCTCCTTGGGCTTTGTGATTGACGGTGATATGGAAGGGCTCCTATCGCACTATAGCGAAGGCCAGGAGCCGCGTTACTTCAAGGGACCCTACCGTCCCATTCTCGGTGACCTTGCCTATACCGAGAAAGTCGTTTTTGGATGACCATTCATAGCCAGCCCGCCACCCGCACCTGCGCACAGGTGCTGGTGGATCAACTGCGCCTCCAGGGCGTTACCCGCGTTTTCTGCGTCCCCGGCGAATCCTATCTGGCGGTGCTGGATGCGCTGCATGACAGCGGCATCGCCGTCACTGTCTGCCGCAATGAAGGCGGCGCCTCGATGATGGCGGAGGCCTGGGGCAAGCAGACCGGGCGGCCGGGCATTTGTCTGGTCACCCGCGGGCCCGGCGCCACCAACGCCGCCGGCGGCATTCATATCGCGCAGCAGGATTCCACGCCCATGATCCTGTTCGTAGGACAGGTCGAGCGGGAACATCGCGACCGCGGCGCTTTTCAGGAAATGGACTATCGCGCCTTTTTCGGCGGGTTGGCCAAATGGGTGGCGGAAGTGAACGAGCCCGAGCGGATGGGTGAGATGGTGGGCCGCGCCTTTGCCACCGCCATGGCCGGGCGCCAAGGTCCGGTGGTGTTGTCGCTGCCGCATGACGTGCTGCCCCTGGCCTCGTCATCCCCCGATGTGCCCTTTGTGGAGGCGCTGGAAACCGTGCCCGGCGATGCCCAGATGACGGCGCTGGAGGGTCTGCTGGCGCAAAGCGAGCATCCCATGCTGATCCTGGGCGGCGGAGGCTGGAACGAGAAGGCCTTGGGCCGCATCGCCAGCTTTGCCGAACGCTTCGGTGTGCCGGTCTGTACCTCGTTCCGGCGCGCGCATCTGTTCGACCCCCTGCATCCCAATTATGCCGGTGACCTGGGGCTGGGCGCCAACCCCAAACTGGTGGCGCGGGTCAAAGCCAGCGATCTGGTGATCGCCGCCGGCGCCCGGCTCAACGAACTCACGTCTCAAGGCTACACATTGTTCGACATTCCCGTGCCCCAGATGAAGCTGGTCCATGCCTATCCCGGCGCCGAAGAAATCGGGCGGGTTTATCGGCCGCATCTGGGCATCCATGCCACGCCCGCGGCTTTCGCCGCCTCTCTCGATAGGCTCAAGCCGCGCCGCGCGCCCGCCGCCGTCGGCCCCGCGCATCAGGACTATCTGGATTGGTCCGAACAATCGCTGCCCCAGCCGGGCGCGGTCAATCTGTCCCAGATCATGATCTGGCTGCGCGAGCATCTGCCCGCCGACGCCATCCTCTGCAACGGCGCGGGCAACTATTCCGGCTGGATTCATCGCTTCTACCGCTTTCGCCGCCTGGGCACCCAGATGGCAACGGTCTGCGGCTTTATGGGTTATGGCGTGCCCGCTTCGGTGGCGATGAAAAGCCTGTATCCGGCACGCACGGTTCTGGCCGTCAATGGCGACGGCGATTTCCTGATGAATGGCCAGGAGTTCGCCACCGCCGTGCAATATGGACTGCCCGTTATCGTGCTGGTGTTCGACAACGGCACGCTGGGCACCATTCGCATGCATCAGGAACGGGAATATCCCGGCCGGGTCAGCGGCACGGATCTGGTCAATCCGGATTTCGCCGCGATGGCGCGGAGCTTCGGCGGCTTTGGCGCCACCGTGGAGAAAACGGCGGACTTCGC
>DATEIA010000255.1:0-10326 GCA_035279305.1 Rhizomicrobium sp. | reverse complement strand
CTGGGCTTTGCCGTGACGGGCGCGGATGCCTCGGACCGCAATATCGGCACGGCGCGGGCCCATGCCCGCCAGTCAGGCCTCGACATCGACTATCGCGCCACCTCCGCCGAGGCCCTGGCCGCTCAGGGGCTCGGTTTCGATGTGGTTTTGAACATGGAGGTGGTGGAGCATGTCGCGGATATTCCCGCCTATCTCGCCGCCTGCACGGCGTTGGTGAAGCCGGGTGGGCTGACCTTTGTGGCCACCCTGAACAAGACCCTCAAGAGCCTGGCCCTGGCCAAGATCGGCGCTGAATATGTGCTGAACTGGCTGCCGCGCGGCACCCATGACTGGAACCGCTTTCTTCCACCGGATGAGCTTAAGAAGGCGCTCGAAGAGTCCGGTCTAACCATTTTGAAAACACAAGGCGTTTCCTTTAATCCGCTAAGCTGGGACTGGCACCTTTCAACCGATGTTGATGTGAATTACATGGTGGTAGCGAGGCGGTAGTCACGATTGTCATTCCCGTCCCCCGGTCCGCGCGCAGCGCGGCCGGAGGATAAACTCCAGCGGGAATCCAATTTCAGATCCATGCACGCCGTCCTGGATCCTCTTCCCTCGCGGCTGGGCGCCGCTCGCCGAGGATGACTTCGCGCCTTAGCGCGAAGTCAATTGGCGCCGTCCAAGTCCGGCGGCAGAGGGGCGACATCAAGCCCTTCCTCGATAAGCTCACGCGCCTCTTGCACCGTGGCCTCGCCATAGATGTGACGCTCCGCCGTCTCGCCATAATGAATCCTGCGCGCTTCTTCGGCGAAATCGGTACCGACATAGTCGGCATTTTCCTGGACATATTTCCGCAGGCCCGTCGCGAACTGACACACCTGCGCCGCGGTTGCCGCCGCTCCATTCTTTTTTGTGCCGCTCACCGCGGGCGCCATGATCGCTTTTTCGATGCGGACGGAGTTGCAGGATGGGCAACGCAGGTAACCGCTGCGAGCCTGTTTGTCGAACGCCGCGCTGTCGCGAAACCAGCCGTCGAATTCGTGCCCTTTGTGGCAATAAAGCGCGTATGCAATCACAGATAGGTTCCTTGCCAGCCTCGCTCTCAAAGGCTGCAAAGGCAGAATGATCCGCGCCGTTAAGATTCGCAAGACCTGAAAGTTAACGATGCGCCAGCCTGTCCATCAAAAGAGCAGTTTACTCAATCTGAGCGCGGAAAACATCGCGTTAATGACTTGGCGTCAGCGCGCGCGTGTTTTTATTTGTAAAAATGCCGCGGCCGTGCATGTCGTCAAGATTGCGCCACAACAATGGGATCTAAATCCGTTCTGCGCGGGTTGCTTAGCCACAACGCGATGATGCTGGGATCGCCCCGTGATTGATATCGACCTTCCTGACGCGGATCAGACCAATGCTGATGTCGATGTCATAACGATCTGCCTCTATCTCGCGATTACGGAGGAGGCGGAAACGCGCAAGGAATTCGCGCCTTGGCCGCGACGGCTGAAAAGCCTCACCAAAGATTCGCTGGATCGTGTCGTCACCAAACTGTCGCATCGCCTGCATTTGGATGTCTATCATTATGAAACCGCGCACGGGCTGAACAGCAATTCCAATCGCGGCGATATCGCAATTCGCGTCTCCATCAAGCAGCAACTGACAAAAGCTTTCGCGCCGCGCCCGGTCAATTTCCGGGAGGTGCGCTGGGGCGAACTCACCGACGACGCCGTCGAAGAGATAAACCACACTTGCGATATTTTCGTGATCGGCGGCGGTGGCTACATCTTCGTCAAGGCCGATGGCGCGATGGGTCATATGCTGGAGAATGTCGAGGAGCTGGGGAAAATCCGCTGCCCCGTCTTTGCCTATGGTATCGGCCTCAACCGGCTGATGCATGAAAAGGTCTGCGATCTCGACGGCCTACCGGAAAACTCCCGTCAAAAAATCCGCTATCTGGCAAAAAAATGCGCGCTCATCAGCGTCCGGGATTCGGAAACCGCCAAATTGTTCGAACTGAATGCGGGCAAGCTCGTCGCGCTGACCGGCGATCCGGTCCTGTCCTATGTGGCTGAAAATCGAGTGCTGCCGGCGCGTCCATCGGAGCGTCCGGTGATCGGCATAAACCTTGCCGCGCACGGATGGCGCGCCCTGTCCATGCTCAAGCCTCTGCTGCCGACGATCATTGCCTTTTTCAAGGAACGCGCCCGTGACGCGGAGCTGGTATATCTGCAACATCACGACTTGGAACGGCCTGTCATCGATTTCCTCCAGGCGGAAGGGCTGAAGTTCGAGCTGGTTTGCGGGACGCCCGACGATTTGATGAACGGATATGCCAAAACCGATTTTGTGGTTTGCCAAATGCTGCACGCTTGCATTTTTGCCGCCGCGGCCGACAAGCTGTTCCTCAACATCGCCTATGACGAGAAAAGCCTCGCTTTCGGCAAACTGTTGGGCGTGCCGGAATGCTGTTTGCCGCACCGGGGAGCCCAGCCCGTTCTGCTGGAGCAGAAATTTACGTTTCTCTTCCAGAACCGTGCCGCGTTGCGTGAAAAGCTGGAGTTGCGCAAGATGGTTTTGCAGCTTGTCCAGACAAGATTTGCCGCGGAGCTGGTCTCGGAAACCGAGCGTTTGGGCGCGCAGTATGATTTCGTCGGCAAGGACGACCAGCCCGGCGATTTGCCCTATCTTTTAGGGACCGAGATAGGCGCGATCGTGCAGCAAATTCGGGATGCGGGCGCGAGCCTGCACTGACAAGTGCGGGTCGATCTCAGCGACAATCACGCCAGGATCGGTTCCGGCTTCCGCCAATATTTCCCCCCAGGGCGAAACGATCAGGCTATGGCCGTAGGTTTTGCGGCCGTTGGCATGCAACCCGCCCTGCGCCGGGGCGATCACAAAGGCACCGTTCTCGATGGCGCGCGCCCGCATCAGCACATGCCAATGCGCCTGGCCCGTCGGCACCGTGAACGCGGACGGGACGGTGAAAAGGAAGGCACCCTTTTGCGCGAGCTGGCGGTAAAGCAGCGGGAAGCGGACGTCATAGCAGATGCTGAGGCCGATACTGCCCAGCGGCGTTTCGGCCAGAACCGCATCGCTTCCACCCTCCACCGTGTCGGATTCCCGGTAGGCTTCGCCCGAGGCCAAGGTTACGTCGAACAGATGGATCTTGCTGTAACGGGCGCAAATACCGCCATCGGGCGCGAACAGAAAAGAGCGGTTCGCGGTTTTGCTCTCGCTGACTTTGATCGCCAAGCTGCCGATCAGCAGCCAGATTTTCAATTCCTTCGCCAGCGCCGAAAAAACCGGCAGGGCCGGGTCATCCGCCTCATCAAAAGACTGTGCCAGCTTGGCGCCGCCGTCCGGCGCCATCAAGGTGGTGTTTTCCGGCGTAGCGATAAAAAGGGCGCCTTGGGCGGCCGCTTCGCGCACCAGCCTGACGGTCTGGCGGATATTCTCCGCCACATCGTCGCTGGAACGCAGTTGAATGCATGCAGCCTTGAAGAGGGCGGCTCGGAACGCCGCCATGCTACTGGATAAGCTTCAGCTTGCCCTTGATCTTGTCCAGCCCGGCCATGGCGCATTCATCGTCGTGACCGTCAGGGGTGCCGGAAACATTGATGGTGCCGACCAGCTGATCGCCCATCATGATGGGATTGCCGCCGGGGCGTGCCATCACGATCAGGGGATTGGCCGCCAGCTCGGATACAAAGGCGGCATCGGTCTTGGCCCGCGCCACCGCATCGGTCGAGCGCATCTTGTACTTCACCACCAGTTGCGCCTTGCCCATGGCGATGCGCTGGGTGATCTGGGCGCCATTGTCGTAGGAGATCAAGGCAATCGGCACCGCGGCGCTGTCGGTCACCAGGGTGGTGACGCGATAGTTCTTGGGCAGCTTGGCGCAATACTCATTGGCGGCCATGGCGGCTTCCACCGCCAGGTCGGTGGTGATGCCCACCGCCCGGTGCGGACGCGGCGCCTGGGCTTCCGCCAGGCTGGGGGACGGCGCCATGGAAGGCGCAATTTCCTGCGCCAAGGCCGGCGCCGCGAGCGTGAGCGCGGCCAGGCCGAGCAACATCTTCTTCATTCTGGTCTCTTCCCATTTTATGGTGTTACGCGCCATATTCGGAGCCGGCGCGGCCTTTGTCCAGACGGAACGGTGCCAAATAGAGGCCAAAGCTGCGATGGGGCAGACCGGGAGGGATCAAGCCAAAAGCCGGTCCAGCCGGCCTTCTTTTTCCAGGGCCTGGAGTTCGTCGCAGCCGCCGACATAGGTCTCGCCGATGAAGATCTGCGGCACGGTGCGGGCGCCGCCCGTCCTGGCCTCCATCTCTTCGCGGGCGCCGGCGTCCATGAAGACGTCCACCTCCTCCACCGCCACGCCTTTTTTCTGGAACAGCGACTTGGCGCGCACGCAGTAAGGGCAGATCGGGGTGGTATAGATGCGAACTTGCTTCATCGGTCCGGACTCACGCGGTGACCCATTCTATATAAGCACGTCCGAAGCCTTCACAACGCGCGCCAGGACCAGGACCTGCACGCGGGCCGCCCCTGCCCGCTTCAGGGCCCGGGCACAGGCCTCCACAGTCGCGCCCGTGGTCAGCACGTCGTCGAGCAGAAGGATGCGCCGGCCGGCGACCCTTGCCGGATCGGGAACCTTGAAAGCGCCCAGCACATTGCGGCGCCGGGCCCGGGCGCTGGCCATGGCGCCCTGACTGGCGGTGGAACGGCTGCGCGCCAGTGCACGCGGTTCATAAGCCAGTGCCCAATCCCGTGCCAGGCGCCGCGCCAGTTCCGCCGATTGGTTGTAGCGGCGGCGCCAGAGCCGCCAGGGATGCAGCGGCACCGGTATCACCATGTCGCTGTCCTTCAGCAGCAGGTTTCCGCTCCGGCTTAGCCAGCGGGAAAAGCCGGGAACCAGGTCCAGCCGGTCGGCATGCTTGAGCGCCAGGATCGCGCCACGGCTTTTTTCGTCATAGGCCAGGATGGCGCGGGCGGCATCGAAGGCGGGCGGCTTGGCGAGACATGCGGCGCAGAAATTATTGCCCTCCAAGGCCACGCCAAACGGCAAGCCGCAACAATGGCAGCCCGGTCCCTCCAGAAAGCGGATGCCGCTCCAGCAGGCGGCGCAAAAACCCCGCTGGCCGACCGCGGCCCCGCAGCCCATGCATAGCGGCGGGAACAGCATGTCCAGCATCGCGCTGGCGGCGTTTCCGGTCATAGCCCCTCCTCCCAATGTGCTAAAGCTTAGCCCTGATGTCTGACTTACAAAACTCCAAGGGGCGCCCCCCCCTGTTTGATTTTTCCGCAGGCCTTCGCGCGCGCGCGCGCGCCAAGCGGCTTGGCGGTGACTGTTTCCTCCATCATGCGGCAGCCGAGGGCCTCGCCGACCGCCTGCAAGCCGTCACGCGCCGGTTTGAGCGTGGGCTTTGGATCGGCGATGCGGTGCCTTCCGAGATTGCCGGTTTCGCGCGCAATTGGGTCTGCGCCGATTTCGACGCACGGGAAATACTGCATCCTGAAGGTCCGTTCGATCTGGCGGTCAGCCTGTTTTCCCTGCAGGCGATTAACGACCTGCCTGGCGCGCTGGTCCAGATCCGGCGCGGCTTGCAACCCGATGGCCTGTTTTTGGGCGCGCTTCTGGGCGGCGCCAGCCTGAGCGAGCTGCGTGCCGCTTTCGCCCATGCCGAAATCGCCACCCGCGGCGGTGTCAGCCCGCGCGTGGCGCCTTTCGCGGATGTGCGCGATTTGGGCGGATTGTTACAACGTGGGGGATTTACATTACCAGTGGCTGATGTCGAGCGGCTGATGGTGCGCTATCGCGACTTCGCGGGATTGGTGCTGGACCTGCGGGCGCATGGTCTCACCAATGTCCTCAGCGAGCGCAGCAAGCGTCCCTTGCGCCGCGATACGCTTGCGGCCTTGCTGGCTTATTACGCAAGCCATCATGCCGAGGAGGGAAAGCTGCTGGCGCGGTTCGAAACGCTCTATCTCACGGGCTGGGCGCCGCATGAAAGCCAGCAGGTGCCGCTCAAACCCGGCAGCGCCAAGGCGCGGCTGGCCGAGGCGCTTGGCACCGAGGAGCAGCTTCTCAAGCAGCGGTGACTACGGGACTGTGGCAATCGCCGCGTAAAGGGAAGAGGAAAGGTTGCTGCCCACCGCGCTTATGGCGGTGATGACCACCATCGCGATCAAGCCGGCAACCATGGCATATTCTATGGCGGTGGCACCACGGATATCGCGCGCGAAATTTTTCATAGCAGATCGCGCAACATGGGAATAAGCGGCAAATCGGCCGCGGGCATGGGATAGTCTTTCATATCTTTGGGGCGCACCCATTTCAGCGCCGCATGGTGGCGGGGTTGCGGTATGCCGTCCCAGCGGCGGCAGACATAGAGCGGCATCAGCAGATGAAAGTTCGGATAGTTGTGCGAGGCGAAAGTGAAAGGCGCCAGACAGGCTTGCTTGACCGCAATGCCGAGTTCTTCGCCCAGTTCGCGGATCAGCGCATCTTCGGGACATTCGCCCCTCTCGATCTTGCCGCCTGGAAATTCCCATAACCCCGCCATACTTTTGCCTTCGGGCCGTTGTGCGATGAGCACACGCCCATCAGCATCGACCAATGCTGCCGCAACGACAAGGATCAAGGGTTGCGGCGGGTTCATAATCTCGTCATGGGACTAAGGGGGCGTTAAGCGCCATGGATAGCATGGACTAAAATTGTGTGGAATTGTTCCGTTGTGGCACAGAAGGCCAAAGGAGAAGCAGATGACGACATTCGGCATGGCGAAATGGCAGGGTGGCCTCAAGGACGGCAAGGGCGCGATTTCCACCAAGAGCGGGGCGTTGAAGGACTATCCTTATGGTTTTGCGGCGCGCTTTGAAGGCCAGCCGGGCACCAATCCGGAAGAATTGATCGGCGCCGCCCATGCCGGCTGTTTCACCATGGCGTTGTCGGCGATCCTGGGCGAAGCGGGGTTCACCGCCGAGGAGATGAACAGCAAGGCCGAGATCACCTTGGTCAAGCAGGGCGACGGGTTCGCCATCACCAAATCGCATCTGACCTTGCGAGCGAAAATTCCCGGCATCGACAATGCCAAGTTCCAGGAACTGGCGGGCAATGCCGAGAAAGGCTGCCCGGTCTCCAAACTGCTGAAGTGCGAGATCAGCCTGGACGCGGCGCTGGCTTAGGCCCGCGCTACAGTAAGACGCCCGCACGGCGCGAGGGATTTTGCGTCCTGAGCAGGAGCGCCAAGCGATGTGCACTAAAACGTGCATGAGCGCAGGCGCGACGAACTCAGGACGCAAAAGAACCGCGCCCCATCCGTTACGAGCGGTATGATCCGTTGATGTCGATATAGCCGTGGGTCAGGTCGCAGGTCCAAACCCGCGCCGCACCTTTGCCAAGGCCGAGATCGACCGCGATTTCCACCTCACGGCCTGACACGGCTTTGGTTGCGGTCGCCTCATTGTATTTCGCGGCCCGCATGCCTTTTTCCGCCACCACATGTCCGCCGAAGGAGATTTTCAGCCGGTCGCGGTCGGCGGCTTCGCCGCTTTTGCCCACCGCCATCACGATACGGCCCCAATTGGCGTCATTGCCGGCGATGGCGGTCTTGACCAAAGGCGAATTGGCGATGGACAGCGCGATCCTCTTGGCCGCCGCGTCGCTTTGCGCGCCGCCGACATCGATGCGGATCAGCTTTTGCGCCCCCTCTCCGTCCTTGACCACCTGCAAGGCCAGATCCAGAAAAACGCGGTCCAGAGCGCGGCGGAAATCCGTCAGCTTCTTGTCGCCGGCTTTGGCGATAGCCGTATGCTTGCCGCCCTTGGCCGTGGCGAACAGCATCAGCGTGTCGCTGGTGGAGGTGTCGGAATCCACCGTGATGGAATTGAAGGACGGCCCGACGCCCGCGCTCAGGCATTCCTGCAGCACGGCCGCCGGCAGATTGGCGTCGGTGAAGACAAAGCTCAGCATGGTCGCCATGTCGGGCGCGATCATGCCCGAGCCTTTGGCGATGCCGTTGATGGTCACCTTCACGCCATCGATCAGGGCGGTGGCGGTGGCCGCCTTGGGATAGGTGTCGGTGGTCATGATGGCGTCGGCGGCGGCGCGCCAGTTGCCGGGTGCGCCCTGGGCCGCCAGTCCGGCCAGAACCTTGGTGATCTTCTGCGTGGGCAGCGGCTCGCCGATCACCCCCGTCGAGGCCATGAACACTTCGGAGCTGCGGCAGCGCGCCACGGCGGCGGCTTCCTCGGCGATCTCGCGCACCCCCTCCTCGCCGGCCTTGCCGGTGAAGGCATTGGCGTTGCCGCTATTGACCACCAGCACCCGGGCTTCGCCCCCCTTGAGCTTGTCGCGGCACCACAGCACCGGAGCAGAGGCCGTTTTCGAGGTGGTAAAGACCCCCGCCACCTGGGTCCCAGGCGCCAGCAGGGCCAAAAGCACGTCGGTCCGCTGCTGGTAGCGAACGCCCGCGGCTACCGTCGCCAGCCTTACGCCGGCCAGGGGCGGCAGCATAGGAAAGGCCTTGGGAGCCAGGGGCGAAACAGCGTGGCCAGCCTTTTGGCTTGATTTGGTATTTTTGGCCATGATCCCCCCGTTTTCGGCCCGGATAGTGTTAAAAAAACGCGGTTTGACAAGAGACTAGCGCGTTCTTATGTCTCCCGCGCGGCCGCCATGCGGATTTGGCGGTCGCTTTTTGGGCCTTAAGCCCCTTTGGCCCCCCAATTCCGGCCGGATGTAGAGGATTTCATGCTGGGTTCGCTCGCCAGATCGCTGTTTGGCTCGGCCAATGACCGCAAGGTCAAGCCGCTCTGGAGCACGGTTTCCAAGATCAACGCCTTGGAGCCGCGGTTCGCGGCGATGTCCGATGCCGAACTGGCCGCCATGACGCCGGCCTTCCGCCAGCGGCTGGAGAAAGGCGAAAGCCTGGACGATCTGCTGCCGGAAGCCTTTGCGGTGGTGCGCGAGGCGGCCAAGCGCACCCTGGGCCAGCGCCATTTCGATGTGCAGCTGGTGGGCGGCATGGTGCTGCACAAGGGCAATATCTCCGAAATGAAGACCGGCGAAGGCAAGACCCTGGTCGCCACCCTTCCCGTCTATCTCAACGCTCTGGCCGGCGAGGGCGTCCATGTCGTGACCGTCAACGACTATCTCGCCCGGCGCGACAGCGAGTGGATGGGCCAGATCTACCGCTTCCTGGGGATGAGCGTGGGCGTGATCGTCCATGGCTTGGATGACAATGAGCGCAAGACCGCCTACGCCGCCGACATCACCTACGGCACCAACAACGAGTTCGGCTTCGACTATCTGCGCGACAATATGAAATACTCGCTGGATACCATGGCCCAGCGCGGTCATGCCTATGCCATCGTCGACGAAGTCGACTCCATCCTGATCGACGAAGCCCGCACCCCGCTGATCATTTCCGGTCCCACCGAGGACCAGAGCGAGACCTACCGGCAGGTCGATGCGGTGATGAAGCATCTTGTGGCGCCGCATAAGGCCAAGACAGGTAAGAAGATCAAGGATAAAGACGGCAACCTGGTTGATGAGGAGGTCCAGGACAAAGGCGATTACGACCTGGACGAGAAATCCCGCCAGGTGTCGCTGACCGAAGCCGGCAATGAACATATGGGCGAACTGCTCAAGGCGGCGGGCCTGCTGGAAAACGGCGACCTCTACGATACCGAGAACATCACCGTCGTGCATCATGTGAACCAGGCGCTGAAAGCGCATCTGCTGTTCCACAAGGACAAGGACTATATCGTCAAGAACGGCCAGGTGATTATCATCGACGAATTCACCGGCCGCATGATGGAGGGGCGCCGCTATTCCGAAGGCCTGCACCAGGCGCTGGAAGCCAAGGAAGGCGTCCAGGTCCTGCCCGAGAATGTCACCCTGGCCTCGATCACCTTCCAGAATTATTTCCGTCTGTACGACAAGCTGGCGGGCATGACCGGCACGGCGATGACCGAAGCCGCCGAATTCATGGACATCTACAAGCTGGATGTGCTGGAAATTCCCACCAATGTGCCGGTGGCGCGCAAGGATGCCGACGACGAAGTCTATCGCACGGTCGGCGAAAAGAACGACGCCATCGTCAAGCTGATCCTGGAATGCCGCGCCAAGGGCCAGCCGGTGCTGGTCGGCACCACCTCGATCGAAAAATCCGAAGAACTTTCGGCGCTGCTCAAGAAGCGCCAGATCCAGCACCATGTGCTCAACGCCCGCTACCACGAACAGGAAGCCTTTATCGTTTCCCAGGCCGGCGTGCCGGGCGCGGTGACCATCGCCACCAACATGGCGGGCCGCGGCACCGACATCCAGCTGGGCGGCAATGCCGA
>DATEIA010000254.1:0-17341 GCA_035279305.1 Rhizomicrobium sp. | reverse complement strand
CGGCCGACATCCTTATCTCGACGACCGCCTGCTTCCGCGGCGGCTCATGCCCGGGGGCTTTCGATCCGATGCTTCAGAAGCGTCGCCGAATTCGGCCCAGGACAAGCCTACGCCAGAAAGCGCGCCTGCACCCAAGAAGAGGTCCGGCTAAATCTATTTGCTGAACACCTCTTATCGCGAAGCCAAAAGGGCCTGCGCTGGTGGATTAAGCGCAGCGCGAGGGATTTTGCGACCTGAGCAGGGTTGCTAGCGACAGCGTGGCGACGCGCGGAGCGTGCGTAACGCACGTGAGCGCGCGCGACGAACTCAGGTCGCAAAAGACCCGCGCCCCTATTTGCTGAACACCTCATCTTGCCCGACGCCCCAGATGCGGGATTTGGCAATCCAGCCATCAACCTGCTCACCCTTGATGCGGCAAGCATCGCGGCTGCAGGACCGCAAGTCGGCGATGGCGCCAGGATCGGCCAGCGCCACGATCCTGCCGCCCTCGGCCTCGGAGGTGATCTTGACGCGGCCCTTGCCGGTGACCAGCACGGTGCGCTTGTCGCTGAGCATGGAGGCGCTCATCCAGCCCAGGGTTCCGTCGGCGGTCCGCACCCGCCGCCAGGTGTCGAACTGCCCGATGACGGCAAAGGGATAGCCGCGATGGCGGTAGACCCACAGCACCTTGTGGCCATAGGTGGGCCCTTCCCGCAGATAGGCCTTGTCCGGACGCTGGCTGACATAGCGCAGAATCTTAACGGGCGCGGCCTCGGCGCGCACCACCGACAAGATCAATAAAATTGCGGCAAACCGTGTCATGGCAAGGGTGTTTGATGCCTTCTCACATTTAGCGCAAGCTTGCGCTTCCGTCACCTCGCCCCTTGCGCTTTAATGGCCCGCGCAGGAGCCCGCCGAATGCCGACCAAAAAACCGCTTGTCATCGTCACCCGCAAGCTGCCGGAAGCGGTGGAGACGCGCATGCGCGAGCTGTTCGACGCGCGGCTGAACCTGGACGACAAGCCGATGACGGCGGCGGCGCTGGCGGAGGCGATGGCGAGCGCGCAAGTGCTGGTTCCCACCATCACCGACCGCATCGATGCCGCTCTGATCGCCAAGGCCGGCCCTAACCTCAAGCTGATCGCCAATTTCGGCGCCGGTGTCGACAATATCGATGTCGCGGCCGCCACCGACAAAGGCATTGCCGTCACCAATACGCCCGGCGTGCTGACCGAGGATACCGCCGACATGACCATGGCCCTGATCCTGGCGGTGCCCCGGCGGCTGATGGAAGGCGTGGCGGCGATGCAGGAGGAAAAATTCACCGGCTGGGCCCCCAACTGGATGCTGGGCAACCGCCTGCAGGGCAAGCGGCTGGGCATCGTCGGCATGGGCCGCATCGGCCAGGCGGTGGCGCGCCGCGCCAAGGCCTTCGGCCTGCAGATTCATTATCACAATCGCAAGCAGGTGGCGCCCGAGATCGAGCAAGAGTTGGAGGCGACCTATTGGGACAGTTTGGACCAGATGCTGGCGCGGATGGACATCGTCTCGGTGAATTGCCCGCACACGCCCGCGACCTTCCATCTTCTGTCTGCGCGGCGGCTGAAACTGATGAAGCCGTCCGCCTATATCGTCAACACCGCGCGCGGCGAGGTGATCGACGAGAATTGCATGGCGTTGATGCTGGAAAAAGGCGAACTGTCGGGCGCCGGGCTGGACGTGTTCGAGAACGAACCCGCGGTCAATCCCAAGCTGCTGAAAGCCAGGAATGTGGTGCTGTTGCCCCATATGGGATCGGCCACCATCGAAGGCCGCGTCGATATGGGCGAGAAGGTGATCGTGAATATCAAAACCTTTGTCGATGGGCATCAGCCGCCGGACCGCGTGATACCGGCAATGCTCTGATCATTTCAGCGTCGCATCGAACAGCTCTACTTCCTTTTCGAACGCCCGCTCAGCCTGCAATGCGTTGTAGATGGGCCGGCCCGGAACCGTCCAACCGTGAAGCGCGCCTTCATAGATTTCACTTTCAAAGGCGCCATGCCAGTCGCGCAAGGCCTGTTCCAGGGCCGCGATATGTTCCGGCGTGGCGGTGGAATCCTCCACCGCATGGCCGAAATAAAGCCGCGCCTTGATGGGCGAGAGAATCCGGTGCGGACTGTCGGGCGCGGCCGTAACCAGAAAACCGCCATGCAAGGAAGCCGCCGCCGCGATCCTGTCGGGCAGGCTGGCCGCAATACGCACCGCCATCTGGCCGGTGAAACAATGACCCACCACGCCGATCTTTCCAGGCTTGACGCCTTTCTGCGCGATGAGGAAGTCGGCATAGGCCGCCCCGTCGCTCACCATATTCTGCGCCGTCAGGGCCTGGAACAGAAGGCCCAGACGTTTCTGCTGCTCCGCCGGGTCCTCGGATTCAAATCCGTCCGGCGTCATCCGCGAATAGCGGTGAAAGACATTGGGCAGCAACACCGCGAAACCCTTCTCGGCCAGTCTTTTGGCCATGGCGATATTGGCGGGCCGAACGCCCCAGACATCGGTCAGGAACAGAATGCCGGGAAATTCGGCGATGCCGTCTGGGCGGAAGAAAAGCGTTTCCACCCCGATGGTGGGAATATCACGCTTCGTCTCGATCATTCTGTTCTCATTTATTCGTGGCGGTCATAAATCACGGTGTTCCAGTAACGCGCCTGGTGGCTTCCGGTTCGCCGAAAGCCGCGCCGCATCAGCTGACGCCCGATCATCCAGTTGAAATAGCCATGCGCGACCAAGGCGGCCGTGCCGGTCTTGTGCGCTCTTGCGATCAACATGTCGGCGGCCTGGATCGCGCGGCTTGTGGCGGCGCGCGGTTTCTCAATGCCGGGGTGAAAGCCCATATGCCACAGGATGCGCGACACCACCGCCCATTTGGTGACCCGCATCGCCAGCCATGGCAGGGGCGGACTGGCCAGCGGCGCTTCGACAAACAGCGGATCGGCGACCAGTTCGGCGTGCGGCGCAAGCCGCGCGGCGCTTTGATGGCTGCGCGGGCGTCCACTGGTGAAGACATGATCCAGTTCCCGCGCCAAGTCCTTGAGTTCCTCGGGCGGAAGATTGGCGGGCGACAGGCCCGCCTCTTCATAGGCGGAAATATAATCGGTGAATCCCGCGTGATCGGTGCGCGGGCAAAGCGCGATATGGGGCTGACCGTGCCGGATGAGCAGGATGCGCATGGCTATGACCAAAAAAAAGTCGGGCGCAAACTGAGTCCTTTGCAGCGTTCGGATAGAGATTAACCGGGCGCCGGCGAGATTCGGAAACCCTTAACCTTCCGGGATTCTGCCTAGTGTTGAGGCCTGGCGCCTAATAAATAGGCAACAACCTGTTGCATCGCAACAACGCCTGTCCAAATCATGCCTTTTCTCCCCAAAACCAGGCCAAAAAGACAGGACGCCATATTGAGATTGCGGGGCCGACACAGAACTGTGATCCCGATCCGGGGAGCCCCCTGACGCAGGCGCCTTCCGCGCTTGGCATTAAAGAGGACTTGAGATGAAAAATTCGACCAAACTGTTTTTGGGCGCGGTGAGCTTGGCGGGCGTATGCGCTACCACGGCCGCTTTTGCCGACGACGCTCCGGCTTTCAGCCTGACGGGTGCCATTACCGTTCAGAGCGATTATAAGTTCCGCGGTATCAGCCAGAACGACCGCGAACCGTCGCCGCAGGGGACATTGAATCTGAGCGGTCCGGAAGGCTTCTATGTCGGCGCCTGGGCGTCCACGGTGGACTGGAAAGCGTTCGGCTTGAACAACAATCCGTCGGTCGAAGTTGATATTTATGGCGGTAAGCACACTGACCTGTGGGGTGTCGATTGGAATTTCGAGCCTTATTACTATGCCTATCCCAGCGCCAATACACCGGGCACGACCGCCGATTATTTCGAGCTGATCAATCAGTTGTCGAAATCCTTCGGCCCGCTCTCTCTCACAGCCACTTGGGCCTGGTCGCCGAACTTCAGCCTGGAAACCGGCACTGGCAACTATCTGGCAGGCATGGCGTCCTACACCATCCTGGACTGGCTCAGCATCAGCGGCAATGTCGGTCACCAGTGGGTCCAGCAAGCCAAGCTTTTCGGCTCCCGCGACTACACCTATGCGGATATCGGCCTGACCGCCTCCTACAAGGGGTTCGCGCTGGATCTGCGCTGGTCCGGCACCGACATGAACACGGCGCAGTGCGGCTTCTACATGGGCACGAGAAACGCCTGTGTCGGCAATGTGATCGCCACGCTGACCTACAATATCAATCTCCTGCCGTAACGGCGGCCTAAGACCAAAGTGCAAAACCCGCGAGGTGCGCCTCGCGGGTTTTTCTTTTTTGATCCTTCCGGCTAGAGCAAAATAACTTCAGACGGAATCATGCCCCTCACCCTTCGACAAGCTCAGGGTGAGGAAATAAGTTAATCCTCATGCTGGTCGCACTACGCTGTCGCTAACGACTGTCGAAGCATGAGGTCAGAGCGATTACGCTGGAACGCAACTTGCTCTAGGTCTCCAACGCGCGCTTAAGCTTCATCAGATCGAAAGGCTTGGTGAGATGGCTGGCCACGCCGGCCAGCATGGCGTCTTCCGCCCGGACGGAATAGCCCGAAGCGATGATCACTTTCAGCGACGGCTTCAGCCGCAGCGCTTCCTCCACCAGCTGGCGGCCGTCCATTCCCGGCAGGCCGAGATCCGTCAAAAGAACATCGATGTCGTCCTCCTGGCCCAGCACGGCCAGGGCCTGGGGACCGTCGGCGGCTTCGCAGACCGGAAAACCGAGCTGTTCCACCATATCCACCGTTGTCATGCGGATCAGCGCCACATCTTCGACCACCAGCACCTTGCCGCGGCGCGGCGCCTCTTTCTTGGCGGGAACCGGCTTGGGCGGCGAAATGGCGCCGCGTGCCGTGCCGGCGAACACGCTGCGCAGCTTTCTGACCAACTCGTCCTTGCGATAGGGCTTGGACAAGAGCAGCGCGTCATCGTCCAGTTTGCCGTTATGGACGATGGCGTTCTGGGTATAGCCCGAGGTGTAAAGCACGTGGACCTTGGGATGCATCGCGCTGGCGCGGCGGGTGAAATCGCGGGTGGAAATGGTGCCCGGCATCACCACATCGGTGAAGATCAGGTCCGGCGCCTCGCTTTTCAGCAGTTCCAGCGCCTTTTCGGCATTGGCGGCGTGCGAAACGCGATAGCCCATCTCGGCCAGCATATCGACCACGGCGGTGCGCACGCCTTCATCGTCCTCCACCACCAGAATATGTTCCGAGCCACCCTGCGCCGGCGCACCGGCGCCAACCACCGGCGCATCGGCCTCGCGCCGCGTGCGCGGCAGATAAAGTTTGATGGTCGTGCCGTGCCCGACTTCGGTATAAATCTTGATATGGCCGCCGGTCTGTTTGACGAAGCCATAGGTCTGAGCCAGGCCCAGGCCAGTGCCTTGGCCTTCCGGCTTGGTGGTGAAAAAGGGCTCGAACACCCGGCCCAGAACGTCCGGCGCCATGCCGCTGCCGGTATCGGTGACCGCCAGCATCACATATTGGCCCGGCACCACGTCGCCATGGGCGGCGGCATAGGCGTCGTCGAGAAAGGCATTGGCGACTTCCAGGGTCAGCTTGCCGCCATCCGGCATGGCGTCTCGCCCGTTGATCGCCAGGTTCAGTACCGTGTTCTCGACCTGATTAGGATCGGCCAGCGTGTTCCACAGCCCGCCCGCAATGACGGTCTCGATCTGTATCTTCTCGCCCAAGGTCCGGCGCAGCATGTCGCTCATGTCGCGGATCACCCGCCCCAGATCGACGGACCGGGGCTCCAGCGCCTGGCGGCGGGCAAAGGCCAGGAGCTGGACGGTGAGGCGGGAACCGCGCGTCACCGCATCGATCGCATTTTGCAGCCGCGCGGCGAGGCGCGGATCGGCCCGCACCGTCTCGGCCGCCGCCGCCAGATCGAGATTGGCGTTGATGATCTGCAGCAGATTGTTGAAGTCATGCGCCACCCCGCCCGTCAGATGGCCGATGGCTTCCATTTTCTGGGCCTGGCGCACCATGCTTTCGGCGCGCTTGCGGTCGGTCTGGTCCGCCACCCCGATGATGAAGCCGCCGGTCGAGACCGGCGCTTTGTAGAGATCCAGTTCGCGTTGGTTCCACACGATATGGGTGGTATCGCTGCCCTTCTCGATCGGAGTCGGCGGTTCGAAAATATGGCCCGCGACGGAGCGCGACGCCTCGATCTGCCGGAAGGCGGACAGCGGGGTCTGCAAGCGGGCGAGAGCGGCGGGCATATCCAGTAGCGCAAAGAAGCGGGCGTTGAAGGCGCAGAGCATTCCCGCGGAAGTGAAATAGGCGATACCCTCGCGCACCGTCTCCAGGGTTGCCTGCACGATGGCGGCCTCGTTGGCGCGCGCCTGTTCCGCCGCCGCCAGGCTGACATTGTTGCGCACCAAAAGCCCCGCCGCCATCAACATGATGCCCAGGCTCAAGACGCCCGCGCCGATGGCAAACGCGATTTCCAGATTTTCGGTGTCGCGGCGCTGGCGGTCGTGCTGGGCCAGAAGGTCGACCTCTTCGCGCAGCGCGTCGCTCAACTGGCGGCGGATCGCGTCCATCTCCAACCGCCCGCGCTGCAGGCTGGCGGACAGAACCTGCGGGTCCGGCTTGGGCCCGGTGGCCAAGGCGATATTGCTGGCCAGCAAGCGCAAGCGGTCCGCCATCAACTCTTGCAACCGGTCAGCCCGCTTCTGCTGGGATGGATTGTCGCGGGTGATGTCGCGGAAGGCACGCAGATCGCCCGGTACCTGCGCCGCCGCGGCCTTGTAAGACCGGTAATAATTCCGGTCGCCGTCGATCAGATAACCGCGTTGGCTGGATTCGGCGATCTGCAGATTGTTCTGGAGTTGGCGGGCGGCCTCCATCACCTGATAGGTGTGGCGCACCAGGCCCTGCGCGGCGCGCTCATTCAGGGCGAACTGAATGGTGAGATAGGCGGCCAAGGCCAGGACAAGGAAAAGCGGCACCGCGGCCAGCAGCACCAGACGATTGACAGCGACCAAGTTGCCCGGACTCACATTCCCCGGAGCAAAACGTCCATCGCCGGCATTGGTTTCAACCATGGCCCCGACGATAGGTGGAAGCCGGCGAAAAGCTAGACTTGCGGCGGATGGACCGCCGATTTATTGGCCGCAAATTGCTTAAAATCCGTCGCGGTAAGGAGATAGCGCCCGGAGCGATTGGCAAAAAATACGCTTTTGAGCCTGGCTTCGCCTGCCGCGCCCATGACGGCGGCGCACGAGTCGCGCGGAGAAACTGTGCAGGATTTCCTGCCGCGCCCATGACGGCGGCGCGCGACGCTGGCGCTAACGCCGCCTATGGGCCCCTCAAGTCGCTGTCGCGCGGGCGGGCTTGGCATTCGTCGCAGCACGAATCGTGCTGCGACGAATGGTCGGAGAGAGAGGATTGGCAAAAACACGCCTTCGGCCTGTTTTTGTCCTCGCTCCGCTCGGATCGGGCTGACGCCCGCCCCAAAGGCCCTGCCGGGCCTTTGTCGAACCTCTAGATTGGTATTGGCAGTGAAAAATTGGTCGGAGAGAGAGGATTCGAACCTCCGGCCCCTACGTCCCGAACGTAGTGCTCTACCAGGCTGAGCTACTCTCCGAACCAGTGCGAGAAGAAGCCCCCCTCGCCTCGGGAGGCGCCCTTATAACGATGCCCCCCCAGCCCCGCAACCGGACCCGAAATCCTTGGCCGGACGGTCATTTTGCCCTGTTTGCGCCCCTGGCCGGGTGGCTTTATACGGGTCGGCGCCGGGGGGCCGCCCCCGCCACCTGCTGGGGCGTCGCCAAGTGGTAAGGCACTGGATTTTGATTCCAGCATTCGGAGGTTCGATCCCTCCCGCCCCAGCCAACCAGCTTTTCTTAGGAGCGCAGCGAGTTAGAAAAGCGGCTGCCCCCGCGAAGGCGGGGGCCCAGTTTCTTCATGGGTCAGAATCCCCGGCCCGTCGCTGACGCTCCGGGCGTTTCGCCGCTCGCGTTAACGTTTCCTGCAAAAAAGGACATCGGGCGGCTTGCAAAGATACCAAGCTCATTCATGGATGGGGGGGATTTCCTAACGGAACGCCCAAGGGGTTACTGACATCACGATGACAGAAGCTTCAGCACAACGGACCTTGGACGGTATCCAGTTTGGGCGCGCGGTCGCCGCTATATTGGTGGTGTTGTATCACGGCGGCCGGATGCTGCCCCAATATTTGGGCAATATCGGCCTTGCCAAACATTTCGAATATGGCAACGCCGGAGTCGATTTCTTTTTTGTCCTGAGCGGATTCATTATCTTCTATGTCCATGGCAAGGACATCGGCCAGCCTGCGCGGCTGGGCAATTACCTGCTGCGGCGGTTCACCCGCATTTATCCGATTTATTGGGTTGTGACCGCCTTCGCCATCGCCCTGCTCGTGGCCAAAGGAGATTGGGCAAGCCTTTCGCCGTCCCATGTCGTGCGCTCCCTGGTCCTCTTCCCCGACGATACTGATCCCATCGTGGGCGTCGCATGGACCCTTTGCCACGAAATGACATTCTATTTGGTGTTTGCGGCCTTGATCGCTTCCCGAAAGGTCGGGGGCGTTCTCATCCTGGCCTGGCTTGCCCTTGTGGTGGTGGGAATTTTCCAGCCCCACCAGCAATCCAATATCAGGTTTCTGGAATCCTCCTATCATATCGAATTCGTGCTGGGCGCTTTCGCGGCCTATTGCGCAAAAAAATATCCCGTCGCGATGGCACCGGGTCTGGTGATGATCGGTCTCTTGGCCTTCGCGGTCGTGGGAACCCAATTCAACGACCTGGCGATCAGAATCCCGGTTGCGGGCCGCGGCATGTACGGCGCCGCATCGGCCTTGATCATCTTCGGCTTGGCGGTGTGGGAACGGAGCAGAAAGATTTCATTTCCGCGCTGGGCTTCGTTCCTGGGTGCGGCCTCATACGCGATCTATCTGATCCACACTTTCCTATTGGGTTGGATCGGCAGGGGCTTCGCGATCTTCTTTCACCGCAATTCCGCGCCAAACCTGCTCTACCTGGTATCGGTCATCGGCGCAGTGGCGGCAGGATGCCTATTGTATCAAGTTGTTGAGCGCCGGCTGATAGCGATCACCAGGGGACTCAGGAGCCGGCAACCGGTGACGGTAGCCCCGTAGGCGAAAGCCTTGAACCACGTCCAAGGACGAAGACGGAGTTTGGCAGGATCCGTCGTGACCGCTTTTGCGTCCATTCTGCTTCTGTCCGCATCCGCCGGACCTTTTCGTTCACCTTCGGCAAACCGCGCCTCTCAATGCAGCTTTAGCTTCGGCCGGATGATGTGATTGACATGACCCACCAGGATCAGCGCCAGGCCCTTGAGCCAGCCGTGAATGGCGATCAAATGCATGCGGTAGAGCGAGACATAGACAAAGCGGGCGAGCCGGCCTTCGATCGCCATCCGCCCGCCGATCAGGTTGCCCATCAGCGAGCCCACGGTGGAAAAATGGCTGAGCGAAACCAACGAGCCGTGATCGCGATAGACGAAACTCTTTAGCGATTGGCCTTCGGTCAGGGCCCGGATGTTGGCAAACGCCACCGCCGCCATCTGATGCGCGGCCTGGGCGCGCGGCGGCACCGGCCTGGTTTCGCCCTCCGGCACAAACCAGGCGCAGTCGCCGATGGCGAAGATCCGCTCGTCGCGGCTGGTTTGCAGACTGGGCCTGACCACCAACTGGTTGCCCCGCGCGGTTTCCAATCCCAGATTGGCGAGCATATCCGGGCCCTTTACCCCCGCCGCCCATATCCGCAAATCCGCTTTGATCAGTTCGCCGGATTGGGTCATCATGCCTTCGGCGGTGGCTTCCACCACCTGTTCGCCGGTGATGACGCGCACGCCCAAGGCTTCCAATTCCTTGTGCGCCGCTTGCGCCAGCTTCTCGGGCAAGGCCGGCAGGATGCGCGGTCCCGCTTCGATCAAGGTCACCTGCAAGCGGCTTTCGTCGAACACTTCCAACCCATAATGGCGCAGCTCCGAGGCAGCGTTGTACAGCTCGGCCGCCAGTTCCACGCCGGTGGCACCGCCGCCGACAATATCCACACGCACCATGGCATCGGCCTTGGGATCCTGACTCAAGCTGCGTGATACCCGCAGGCAATGGTCCAGCAGCTTGGAGCGGAAACGGTCGGCCTGCAGCCGGCTGTCCAGGAAGATGCAATGCTGCGCCACGCCCAAGGTGCCGAAATCATTGCTCACCGAACCCACCGCCAGCACCAGATAGTCATAACGGATGCGGTGGCGGCCCATGATTTCGCGCCCGTCCTCATCGCAAATGGGCGCGATCAGCACATGGCGGCTGTCCCGCTCGATGCCCTCCATGGCGCCATAGAAAAAGCGATAACCCCAGGCATGGCCGTGGCTGCGATAGCCGACCTCGTCGAGATTGGCGTCCAGCGAGCCGGCGGCGACTTCGTGCAGCAATGGCTTCCAGATATGGGTGCGGTTTTTCTCCACCAGGATGACATCGAACCGCTCGCGCCCGAAATGGGCGCCCAGACGGGCCGCCAGCTCCAACCCACCCGCGCCGCCACCGACCACGACGATTTGTGTTTTGCGCGTCATGCCGCGACTGATACCATGCCAGCTTCGAAACCGCGACGCTGGGTGGCTTTCCCTGCCGCGCTTTTTCGGTCAGGCTGACCCACCATCCAACGAGAACATTCTATGAGCGATTTCCGCATCAGTCTGGACAAAGCCAATACCGTCATCGCCGCCACCTTCGCCAAGGGCCGGGAAGCCGGCATGAAGCCGCTTTCCTGCGCGGTGGTGGATGCCGGCGGTCATGTCATTGCCTTCCAGCGCCAGGACGGTACCTCATTTCTCAGGCTGGACATCGCCCGGGGCAAGGCGGCCGGCGCACTGGCGCTGGGGGTGAATTCCCGCCGCATCGGAGAAATGGCGGCCGAACGGCCCAGCTTCATAGCCTCGCTGGGGCACCTGGCCGCGAACGGCCTGATCCCGGTCGCCGGCGGGGTGATTGTCAAAGGTCCCGATGGCCTGCCGATCGGCGCGGTCGGCGTCACCGGCGACACATCCGATAGCGACGAGATCGCGGCCCTGGCCGGAATCGCCGCTGCGGGGCTGACGCCCCTATAGGACGCCGCTGCAAGTTTCAGGCGGCGGTTCGGAAAATCTGGCGCACAAAGCGAATTTCCCAAAAGGGTTCGGACTTGGTGCCATCCGCCAGACTCTGCGCCGGATAGCTCACAACCGCGAGCATGAAGGCTTCGCCGGTTGGAACGCCTTTTTCGTCTACCTCATTCTGGGACGACAAAGCGCTGACGATACCCCCGCCCATCGGTGTCTGAAGCGAAGGCCCGTCCACCAGCCTGTGACCTTTGGCGGCGACATATTTGACCGCCAAATCCTTCAACGCCTGCACCGAAAAAGGCGCGTGGACGGCATGGCGCACGGCGCAGGCATGATAAGGCGGCGCCTCGTCGGTCAGGACATACTTGCCGCTCTCGCCCTGGATCAGCCAGCCCTGTCCGGGATCGCTTTTGAGAAAGAGCTTTGTTTGGTCTTGTGTCAGGGCCACCAGCTTGCTGTCGGCCGCGGCCGAGACCAGCGCGGCATCGTCGGGAAATTTCTCCAGGCAATAGGCCGAGAAAAACGCGGCGAATTCGGCGGGTGCCGGCGGCAAATTGGCATCCGGCTGGACATCCTGTGCCTGCGCGCCGCCGGACATCAGCAGCAAGGCGCAGCACAGGGCGGCCAGCTTCATGCGATGACCGGCTCCGCCACATGCAGCCGCCGGTTGGGATTGACGACAAACCAAGGAAGCATGCAGACAAAGCAGATGCCTGCCGCGACATAGAAGGCGAATTCCCAGCCGTACCATTTGGCGAACAAAGGCGTCAGGATGGCCGTGGTGGCGCCGGCAATCTGCCCGGCCATGTTGATCAAGCCGGAGATCACGCCGGTATAAGGCCCGCCATAATCGGCGGCAAACGCCCAATAAGTCGCCTGGCCGAGATAGCAAGCGCCCGCACCGCCCGCCAGCACCAGCACGGCCACCGTGGTGTTCTGGGCGTGGCTGCCCACGATCAGGAACGCGCCCGCCAAGAACAAGGTGAAAGCGCCCCACAGGCTGCGGCCGACATATTGGCCAAAACGCTTGACCATCCGGTCGCTGATCCAGCCACCGATCAAGCTGCCCATGACCATGCCGATAAAGGGCAACATCGCCAATATGGCGCTGGATTTCAGATCGAGGCCGCGGCCCTGTTTGAGATACGTGAAGAACCAGGTGTGGAAAATGAAGGCAACATAGCAGAAGGCGACATAGGCGACGGCCGCGCCCCAGACATCAACGCTGGTGAAAATACGCAGCCAGGGCACGCGCCCGATCGGGCCTTCAATCTTCTCCTGTTGGCCGGCGCGAATATGGCCGAGCTCGGCCGGCTTGACCGCGGTATGCTGCGCCGGAGTGTCACGCGCGGCGAGATACCAGATGGCGGCGATGACCAAACCAACGCCGGCAGAGGCATAGAACACCGCATGCCAGCCCCAGTTATAAATGATCAGGGCGACCAGCGGCGGCGCCAAGCCTGACCCCATACCCACACCGCCGAACACCCAGCCATTGGCGAGGCCGCGCTCGGCGGAGGGAAACCAGGCGGCAATGAACTGGTTGGAAGATGGATAAGCAACCGCCTCGCCCATACCCAGGATAAAGCGCACCGCGATCAACACCCACAGGGAATGGGCCATGTCGGACGGTACCAGGGCGGTGACGACGGACAGCGCGCTCCACCAGATGAGGCCAAAGGTCAGCGTCTTGCGCGGCCCCAACTTGCCCACAAGCCAACCGGCGGGAATCTGGAAGGCGGCATAACCCCAGAGGAAGGCGGAAAACACCCAGCCGAGCTGGATATTGTCGATACCATAATCCTCGGCCAGATAGATGCCGGCAATGGAGATATTGCTGCGGTCGATATAGACCACGGCACTCACGAAGAAAATCAGCACGATCAGCTGATAGCGGACCCTCGCGGCTATCCAGGCTTTTAGCCTTGTTGTAAAATTCATTGACCTTCCCCTCGCCACATCTGGGCAATTTTCCATGGCGGCGCACGCGCCGCTCACTTATTGAGAGCAGCAAAGCGTAATCTTGGGCTTTCGTCAAAGGCTTGCCTGAAAAGCCTTTCACCATGCGATATAATGCGCCGCAAACTGGCGCGCAAAGGCGCGCGGTGTGGTACTTGCGCCGACCCTCGCCATCCAGTAAGGCCCCCGCTTCTAGCTTACGCTATGAGAGGCACTAACATATTAGTCAGGCACATTTCAGTCGGGAAAAATCATGTCCAGGAAGCTTGAGGGTAAAATCGCGCTGATCACCGGCGCCGCGGCGGGTATCGGGCGGGCCACCACCGAACTGTTCCTCGCCGAAGGCGCAACTGTGATCGCCACCGATCGCGATCTCAAGGGCATGGACGGTCTGGCGGCGGAGAAGGTGCAACTGGACGTCACCGATGCCGCCGCCATCGCGGCGCTGGCGAAGAAGACCGGCAGACTCGACGTGCTGTTCAACTGCGCCGGTTTTGTCGAGAACGGCACCATCCTGGATAACGACGACGCCCAGTGGCAGAAATCGTTCGAGATAAACGTCTATGCCATGGCCCGCATGATCAAGGCTTTCCTGCCCGCCATGCTGGAAGGCGGCGGCGGCTCGATCATCAATGTCGCCTCGGTGGCGGGCTCCATCAAGGGTATTGCCAACCGCTGCATCTATGGCGCCAGCAAGGCGGCGGTGATCGGCCTAACCAAATCGGTGGCCGTCGATTTCGTCACCAAGGGCATTCGGTGCAATTCACTCTGTCCCGGCACGGTGGATTCGCCATCCTTGCAGCAACGCCTGCGCGACACCGGAGACTATGACGCCGCCCGCAAGGCCTTCACCGCCCGTCAACCGATGGGCCGGATTGGAACCGCCGAGGAAATGGCCAGCATCGCGCTCTGGCTGGCCAGCGACGATTCCCGTTTTGCCACGGGTCAGAATTTCATCGTCGATGGCGGCATTACGATTTAACCGCCGTTTTTCGCCTTTTGCGGCTCTCGTCCCATCTGACGCATTGACCTTTTCTATCCCTGGCGCGAAAACGGCGCCCATGCAGGGGCTTTTCCTTTTCGCGCGGCATGTGGCGTTCATCGCCCTGGTGGCGCGCGCCCTGTTGCCCGCCGGCTGGATGCCCGCCGCGCAGGGCATCGCCATCTGCTCGGTCGAGACATCCGCGAGCAAGCACCAGAACGCGCCGGCCGAAAAGAGCATCCATCACGATATCTGCCCCTTCGCGGCCGCGCCGCATCTGGCATCGGTCCCCGACCTGCCACAACTGACCCTGCCCGCTTTTCATGCCTTCACCGCCGCCACCGGCCAAAGATATGCGGCAACCCTCGCGGCCCGCTTTTCACCAGGATCGCCCCGCGCCCCACCTCGGAACGTCTGAGCTTTTTTGTCCGCCGCGCCCACGCGGCCGCTCATTCGTTTTTTACGGGGAAATCCCATGTCCAACTTTTCGCGCCTGATGGCGTCCATTCTCGCATTGCTATCCCTTATCGGCGCACCGGCTTTCGCCCAGTCCATCGGCAAGGGCGTCCAGCCGGAATATGTCATTGTCACCGCGGGCCGCGCCCAAGGCGCCGATCCGGCGGCGACTGATATCCAGATCGCCGCCGCCAAGGCGCAAGAGCAGATCAATATCGTCAACACCGAGGACATGCTGAAATTCGCGCCCTCGCTGGTGGTGCGCAAACGCCATTACGGCGACACCCAGGATCCCGTCGCCACCCGCACCTCCGGCCTTGGGGCGAGTGCCCGCAACCTGATCTTTGTCGACGGAATCATGGTCAATGCGCCCATCGGCAACAACAACAGCGCCGCCAGCCCGCATTTCGGCGTCGCCGCGCCGCAGGATGTCAGCCGCATCGATGTGCTCTATGGCCCCTTCGCGGCCCGCTATGCCGGCAATTCCATCGGCGCCACCATCAACATCACCACCCGCATGCCCGATCATTTCGAGCTCTATGCCAATGCGTTGGGCGCGGTGCAGGACTTCCATCTTTACGGCACCACTTCCACGCCCGGCACTTGGCAGCTGTCCGCCGGGATCGGCGACCGGATCGGGGCCTTCAGCTGGCGCCTGTCGGAGAATCACATAGATTCCACGGGCCAGCCTCTGGGCCTGGCGACCCTGAACCGGCCTGCCAGCCCGAGCATGGCCGGCACAGTGCTCACCGGCGGCGTCAACGGCCTCAAC
The DNA here is from genome assembly GCA_035279305.1 of Rhizomicrobium sp. GTDB lineage: Bacteria > Pseudomonadota > Alphaproteobacteria > Micropepsales > Micropepsaceae > Rhizomicrobium. Next base: position 2,019 of record DATEIA010000254.1, on the reverse strand, counting down.
CGCACAGCCGCCGCCATCGTGAATGTGGGCAGCACCGGCATCGAGCATCAGATGCAAGACACCATAACCCTGAAGCTGGCCTATGACTTGGACAATGGCTGGAAACTGTCCTACCTGGCCAGCCTGTTCCGCCAGGACGATAATTCCAATATCGACAGCTGGCTGCGCAATTCCTCCGGCGCGGTCGTCTATTCGGGCAACAGCAACATCAACGGCTACAGCTACAACATCGCCGCCAGCACCTTTTCCAACAATGTCTACAACAGCCAGCAGAGCCAGCTGGCCCAGGGTCTGTCGCTGGCATCGGCGCAAGACGGCGACTTCGCCTGGGAAATCATCGCCAGCAACTATGCCTATCTCAATGACAAGCAACGGGTGGCGACCACGACCCTGCCCACCGCCTTCAGCGGCGGCGCCGGAACCATCAACCGCATGAACGGCACCGGCTGGTACACACTGGACGCCAATGGCGTATGGCACGGCTGGGCGGACCATGAAGTGTCCTTCGGCTTCCATCGCGACGCCGAAACTTTCGCCCAGACTCGATACAATCTCACCGACTGGATCGCAGGCGGGCAAGGCGCGGTGGTGAACGCCGCCAAGGGCCGCACCGCCACCAATGCGGTGTGGCTGCAAGATATCTGGTCCCTGCTGCCGGATCTGAAAGCGGCTTTGGGCCTGCGCTATGAGGACTGGCGCGCTTATGGCGGATCGAATGTCTCCGCCTCGCCCGCGCTGAATGTCAGCCAACCGCGCATCTCCGCCAGCACCCTGTCACCCAAGGCATCGCTGGCCTGGCAGATATCCAGCAGTTGGAAGATGACCGGTTCCTGGGGCGTCGCCTATCGCATGCCGACCGTGACCGAGCTTTACCAAGCCATCACAACAGGCGCGGCGCTGACCGTGCCCAATCCCAACCTCAAGCCCGAGCGGGCCAGTGCCTACGAATTGGCGGCCGAACACAGGAACAATGGCGGTTTTGTGCGCCTGTCATTCTTCGCGGAAGACATTACCAGCGCCCTTCTTTCGCAGTCGGCGCCCCTGGTTCCCGGCTCCGCCACCCTGTTCAGCTTTGTGCAGAATGTGGACCGCACCCAAGTGCGGGGCGTGGAGCTTGTCGCCGATCAATATGACGTCTTCATCCCCGGTCTGGAGCTAATGGCCAGCCTCACCGCCGCCGACGCCCGCATCCGCCAGGACAATGCCTTTGCCGCAGCGGTGGGAAAATTCCTTCCCGGCGTGCCCAAACTGAAAGCCAATGCGGTGGCCACCTATCGCCCGGACGACAAATGGGCTTTCACCCTTGGCGCGCGCTATAGCGACCGCAGCTTTGGCACCATCGACAATAGCGATTCCATTTCCCAGACTTATCAGGGCTTCGCCGGCTATTTTGTGGTGGATATGCGGGCGCGTTACAAAATCGATGACAACTGGAACATCTCCGCCGGCGTGGACAATCTCAACAATGACAAATACTTCCTGTTCCACCCGTTCCCGCAACGGACCGTTGTGATGGAAGTCCATTATCAACAATAGGCGGAGTGCCGGTTAAGGGGGCTTAAGCCCTAAACCGCCCATCGAGGCGGGCGATCATTTCGGCCGGCGTAAAGCCCAGGGCGTCCAGGCGGCCCGAGCGCGCCAACAGTGCCAGGCCCGTCAGCGCCGCCGCCACCAGCACCACATCGCATTGGCTTTCGCGGCTATTGGACGGCAAGCCGCTGGCATCCGACAAAGCCTTGAGCGCCGCGATCAAACGGCCGTTGAACAGCCGCTCGGCATCGCCACCGCCCGAACCGGCCAGCGCGGCCGACGCCGCCGCCATGGTCTCGGCCCCGCGCAACAGCTCCAGCGCCGCCGCGCCTGCGCTTGCCAACCCGCTGCCCGCGCCGCGCATGGCGCGCGCCAGGGCGGTGAGATCGTCGGCCGCCAGCGCCAGCAGCAATTCGTCCTTGTTGCGGAAATAGCCGTAAAGCGCGGCCGGAGCGAACCCCGCTTCCGCCGCCACGCCACGAAGGCTCA
>DATEIA010000253.1:0-3378 GCA_035279305.1 Rhizomicrobium sp. | reverse complement strand
CGGCTACAGCTTCCTGCCGCGCCTGTTGCTGCAACGCGCTTCCCACGCACCCAACATCGATGTGGCGCTGAAGGAGATGGTTTCGGCCGAACAGACGGAAAGCCTGCTCACCGGCCGCATCGATGTCGGCCTGCTGCGCCCCCCCATCGCCCGCAAGGAATTCTCTACCCTCAAAGTAGCAAGCGAGCGGCTGGTGGCCGCCTTGCCGGTCGGTGACCCGCGCTTGGCCCAAGCCAGCCTGCGTTTGAAGGATTTCGACCACCAGCCTTTGATCATGTATGCCGCCGAAGGGGCGCGCTATTTCCACGACATGCTGGCCTCGCTGTTCGAGGGCGAGGGGGCGGCGCCCATCACCATCCAGTCGCTGAGCCAGATTCACTCCATGCTGGCGCTGGTGCGCGCCGGCATCGGCGCCGCGCTGGTGCCGGAAGCCGCCATGTCGCTGCATTTCGACGATGTGCATTTTCGCCCTGTCCAAACCCAACCCACCGCGCCGGTCGAGCTGTTCGCGGCCTGGCGCAGCGAAAATGACAATCCGGCGTTGGCGGCTTTTCTGGACCTGCTCAGGCCGGTGTCGGCTCAAGATCTGGACGAGCCCTAGAACAGGATTGATGCAAAGCGCGCATGGATCGCTTGAACCTTTGGCTTGGACGCGCCAAGCTGCCCGCGCCTATTTTGGCCAATAATGCCCGCAAAACCGGCGGAAATCAGGAAACGATGATGAGCCAGGCCGAAGCGCGCAACAGTCATATCCGCTTCTGGATCGTCGCGGTTCTGTTCATCGTTTCATCGATCAATTACGCCAGCCGCGCCACCCTCTCCTTCGCGGCGGTGCCGCTGGCAAAAGAGATCGCGGTCAGCACGGTGGAGCTGGGCTTCATCTTTTCTGCCTTTGCCTGGTCCTATGCCATCGCCCAAATTCCCGGGGGCGCGTTGCTGGACCGTTATGGCTCGCGGCCGGTCTATCTCTGGTCCATCACTTTGTGGGCCACCTTCACGGCGGCGCAGGCCTTTGTGACCTGGCTGGCCTTTGTGCCGGTGCTGATTGGTCTTTTTGTCCTGCGCTTGATGCTGGGCTTTGCCGAAGCGCCGTCTTTTCCGGCCAATGCGCGCATCGTGGCCAACTGGTTTCCCAATGCCGAGCGCGGTACCGCCAGCGCCATTTTCAACGCGGCGCAATATTTCTCGCTGGTGGCCTTTGCGCCGTTGATGGGGTGGCTGGCGCAGACTTACGGGTGGCGCAGCGTCTTTCTCGCCATAGGCGGCATTGGCCTGCTGGGCGCGGCCCTGTTCTGGGCGGTGGTGCAGTCGCCGTCGCGTCACAAGCGCATCAGCAAGCGCGAATATGATTATATCGAAGCCAATGGCGCGCTGGTGAATCTGGACCGCCCGGCCGCCGCCGCGCAACCGATTCGCTGGGGCATTGCCGGGCAACTGTTGGCCAATCGCATGTTGTTCGGCATTTACCTGGCCCAATACAGCATCACGGCGCTGACCTATTTCTATGCCACCTGGTTTCCCATCTATCTGATCAAGGCGCGCGGCATGAGCCTGGCGGGGGCCGGCCTCGCTTCGGCGGGACCGGCGATTGCCGGATTTGTCGGCGGGATTCTGGGCGGAGTGCTGTCCGACTATCTGCTGAAAAAAGGCGTGCCGCTGTCGCTCGCGCGCAAGATCCCCATTCTGCTGGGGCTGGTGATTTCCAGCAGCATTGTGGGGTGCAACTATACCGACAGTCAGGCCTGGATCATGTTTTTATTTTCCGTCGCTTTCTTCGGCAAAGGCGTGGCGGCGCTGGGCTGGGCGGTGATGAGCGATGCCGCGCCGCGCGAGGCCACCGGCCTGGCCGGCAGTGTCTTCAACCTGTTCGGCAATCTGGCGGGCATCTTCACCCCCATCGGCATCGGCTTTATCTTGGCCGCCACCGACAACAATTGGGACATGGCGCTGATATTCATCTTTGCCCATTCCATCGTCGCCATGGTCGCTTATGGTCTCATCGCCGGCGAGATCAAGCGCGTGGTGCTAAAAACGGCCTGAGGTTTCGATGTCAAACACTGTGACCGGCGCGCCGCGCGTTACGGATATGAAAGTCATTCCCGTGGCCGGACAGGACAGCATGCTGCTGAATCTGTCGGGCGCGCATGGCCCTTATTTCACCCGCAATCTGGTGATCCTGACCGACAGCGCCGGCCATACCGGGGTGGGCGAAGTGCCGGGCGGCGAGAAAATCCGCCAGACGCTGGAAGAGGCCCGCGGCCTGGTGATCGGCACCGGTCTGGGCTCCTGGAACAATGTGCTCAGCGAAGTCGGCCGCCGTTTCGCCGACCGCGATTCCGGCGGGCGGGGCTTGCAGACTTTCGACCTGCGCACCACCGTGCATGTCCAGGCAGCACTGGAATGTGCGCTTCTGGATTTGTTGGGGCAGCATCTGGACGTGCCGGTCTGCGCCCTGTTGGGCGAAGGCCAGCAGCGCGATCACGTCGAAATGCTGGGCTATCTCTTTTTCATCGGCGACCGCAACAAGACCAACCTGCCCTATCGCCATGATCAAAAGGGCGATGCCTGGATCCGGCTGCGCGACGAAGAAGCGCTTACACCCGACGCCATCCTGCGCATGGCGGAAGCGGCTTACGAGCGCTACGGCTTCAACGATTTCAAGCTCAAGGGCGGCGTGCTGGCGGGTTCGCAGGAGATCAAGGCGATAGAGGCGCTGGCCAAGCGCTTCCCCAAGGCGCGCATCACCTTGGATCCCAACGGCGCCTGGTCGCTGATGGAAGCGGTCGGATTGTGCAAGGGGCGCGGCGACATCCTGGCCTATGCCGAGGACCCTTGCGGCGCGGAAAACGGCTATTCCGGGCGCGAGATCATGGCGGAATTCCGCCGCGCCACCGGCCTGCCCACCGCCACCAATATGATCGCCACCGACTGGCGCCAGTTGGTGCATGCCATCGATCTGGGCTCGGTCGATATCCCCCTGGCCGATCCGCATTTCTGGACCATGCGCGGCAGCGTGCGTGTCGCCCAACTCTGCGCCGACCGCTCCTTACGCTGGGGCAGCCATTCCAACAACCATTTCGACGTTTCGCTGGCGATGTTCACACATGTTGCCGCCGCGGCCCCGGGAAACATTACCGCCATCGACACCCATTGGATCTGGCAGGACGGCCAGCGCCTGACCAAGGAACCGTTCCAGATCAAGGGCGGCCTGGTGGCGGTTCCCAAGCGCGGCGGACTTGGGGTGGAGATCGATATGGCGGAAGTGGAAAAAGCCAACGCCATCTACAAGAATCTGGGTGACGGCGCCCGCAATGACGCCGCCGCCATGCAATTCCTGATTCCAGGCTGGAAATTCGATCCCAAACGCCCGTGTCTGGT
>DATEIA010000252.1:0-2756 GCA_035279305.1 Rhizomicrobium sp. | reverse complement strand
GACGGGCTGATCAGCCGCGTCGATTTCGCAAAGTAGGATCATGTCGCTTCGCCGTCTTGCCCCGCCGGAAATCCAGCCCGCAAGCTTCGCCTTCAGCGCGGAGAATGCGCTATGGGCGCGCGACACCATCGCCAAATATCCGCCGGGCCGCCAAGCCAGCGCGGTGATCTCGCTGCTTTGGCGCGGCCAGGAGCAGGAGGGCTGGGTCAGCCATCCCATGGTGGAAAGCATCGCCAAGATGCTGGCTATGCCCTTTATCCGGGTGCTGGAAGTGGCGACCTTCTACACCATGTTCAACTTGCAGCCGGTGGGCACGCTGATCCAGGTCTGCACCACCACGCCCTGCTGGCTGCGCGGCTCGGATGCGGTGGTGGCGGCGTGCAAGAAGCATATTCACCCGCATGAAAAGACGCTGTCGGCGGACGGCAAATTTTCCTGGATGGAAGTGGAATGTCTGGGCGCCTGCGTGAACGCGCCCATGCTGCAGATCGGCAGCGATTTCTATGAAGATATTGATGGGCCGATCACCGAAAGACTGATCGCCGATCTGCGCGCCGGCAAAGCCATTAAGCCGGGTCCGCAAAACAGCCGCGCTTCGTCCGAGCCGGAAGGCGGGGCGCTGAGCCTGAGCGATCCTGAGCTGTATGACGGCTCGATCATCGGCAAATACAAAGTGCAGGCGCCGCCGCCGCCCGCCGAACCCAAAAAGCCGGGAGCCTGATCCGATGCTCGCCGACAAGGACCGTATCTTCACCAATCTCTACGGCTTCCAGGATCCCGGCCTGGAAGGCGCCAAAAAGCGCGGCCAGTGGGACAATACCAAGGCCATCCTGGAACTGGGCCCCGAAGGCATCGTCGACATCATGAAGAAGTCGGGCCTGCGCGGCCGCGGCGGCGCCGGTTTCCCCACCGGCCTCAAATGGTCCTTCATGCCCAAGGAGATCAAGGAGCGGCCGCATTATCTGGTGGTCAATGCCGATGAATCCGAGCCGGGCACCTGCAAGGATCGCGACATCATGCGTCACGATCCGCATACCTTGGTGGAAGGCTGCCTGGTCGCCAGCTTCGCGATGCGGGCGCATGTCTGTTACATCTATGTGCGCGGCGAATTCATCCGCGAGCGCGAGGCGTTGCAGCGCGCGGTCGACGAAGCCTATGCCGCCAAGCTGATCGGCAAAAACAATATCCATGGCTGGGATTTCGATCTCTATGTCCATCACGGGGCGGGCGCTTACATCTGCGGCGAGGAAACCGCCTTGCTGGAAAGCCTCGAAGGCAAGAAAGGTCAGCCGCGCCTCAAGCCGCCATTCCCCGCCAATGTCGGGCTCTATGGTTGCCCCACCACCGTCAACAATGTGGAATCGATCGCGGTGGCGCCCACCATTCTGCGCCGTGGCGCCGACTGGTTTGCCGGTATCGGCCGCCCCAACAATACCGGCACCAAGGTGTTTTGCATCTCCGGCCATGTGAACAAGCCCTGCAATGTCGAAGAGGAAATGGGCATTCCCCTGCGCGAGCTGATCGACAAGCATTGCGGCGGGGTGCGCGGTGGCTGGGACAATCTTTTGGCGGTGATTCCCGGCGGCGCCTCGGTGCCGCTGCTGCCCAAGAGCATTTGCGACGATGTGCTGATGGATTTCGACAGCCTCAAGGCGGTGCAGTCGGGCCTGGGCACCGCCGCCGTGATCGTGATGGACAAGTCCAGCGATGTGATCAAGGCGATCCAGCGGCTGTCCTATTTCTACAAGCATGAAAGCTGCGGCCAGTGCACGCCTTGCCGCGAAGGCACGGGCTGGATGTGGCGGGTGATGACCCGCATGGTCAAGGGTAATGCCAAGGTCGCCGAGATCGACCTGTTGCAGGAAGTCAGCAAGGAGATCGAGGGCCATACCATCTGCGCGTTAGGCGATGCGGCGGCTTGGCCGATCCAAGGCCTGATCCGCCATTTCCGTCCCGAGATTGAAAAGCGCATCGCCGATTATTCGAGGATGGCCGCCGAATGACCGATTTCTGGGTCACATTCCTGGAATGGTTCGCCTCCATCAGCGCGCTGGTGGCGGTGGTCCTGACCTTGACCCAGATGCACGGCAACCGCACCCATCACGCGTCGTTGCATTACATCGGCCACTGCGATGTGGCGCTGCGCGAGCCGCAATTCTCCAATCCCGAGTTGGGCAAGCTGGATATGCGTGACCGCACGTTCAATGGCGAGAAGACCGAATTCGAGCGTTATGAATGGTATGTGGCGCGGCTGGTCTATAGCCTGGACGCCGCCATGCGGATCGCACCGTTCCAGCGCTGGGGCGCGGTGGCCAGGACACAGCTGGCGAACCACAAGCAGTATTTCGCGTCCGACTATTACGCCAAGCAGAACTATCTCAAGCATTACAGCCCGCAGATGCGCCGCCTGATCAAGAAGCAGGGAACCGCCTGATGCCCACCCGCAAACTGATCGTCGACGGCAAGGAAATCGAGGCGGATGATGCCATCACCTTGCTGCAGGCTTGCGAGCAGGCAGGCGCCGAGATTCCGCGCTTCTGCTATCACGAACGGCTGTCGGTGGCGGGCAATTGCCGCATGTGCCTGGTGGAATGGGTGGGCGCCCCCAAGCCGCAGGCGTCCTGCGCCCTGCAGGTCAAGGACATCTTCCCCAACAAGGACGGCACCCCGGCCAAGATCAACACCACCAGCCCTTACGCCCGCAAGGCGCGCGAAGGGGTGATGGAGTTCTTGCTGATCAACCATCCCTTGGATTG
>DATEIA010000251.1:0-6963 GCA_035279305.1 Rhizomicrobium sp. | reverse complement strand
GGCGGGCACCGATGCGCTGATCCAGCAATTGTCGCTGGAGACATCCGAGGCCGAAAGGCGCGCCGCGGCGGCGGAGCAACAGCTTCGCCATCGCGGCAATGACGATGGCGGCGGCGGCCTGATCGGTTTTCTGGTGATGCTATTCATCTTTATCGCCATCGCGCGGGTGTTCGGCGGCTGGGGCCTGCTGGCCTTGCTATTATCGGGCGGCGGACGCGGGGGCGGCTGGTCTGGCGGCGGCGGCTGGTCGGGCGGCGGTGGGTTTGGCGGTGGCGGCGGCAGCTTCGGCGGCGGCGGATCTTCTGGAAGTTGGTAGGGGGGAGTTGGTGAGATGCTGAACGATACGGACCGGGCGCGCATCAGCGCCGCGATCACCGAGGTCGAAAACAAGACTTCGGGCGAGATATTCTGTGTGTTGGCCAAGGACGTGTCGCGCTATCGCGAAGTGCCCCTGATGTGGGCGGCGGTGGCCGCCTTTGCGGTGCCGCCGCTGCTGGTGATGGCGGGGCTGCACCGGCTGGCACTGGCCTCGATCTTCACCAGCTGGACCGATGAGAGTGCGCGGGCCATGGAAGGGTTGATCCTGCGCGCGCTCTCCACCTTTGAGCTGGGGCAGGCGGGCATCTTTCTGATCGTCGCGATGATCGTGGCGCTGCCCGGCATACGCCGGCTGATGACGCCGGGCTTCCTGAAATCCTATCGCGTGCGCCAGGCGGCGCGGCGGCATTTCGTGGCGGTGGGGGCGCGGCTGTCCCATGCCGAGCCGCATATTCTGATTTACGCCTCGCTGGCCGACCGGCGGGTCGAGCTGGTGGCGCACGACAATATTCACAAAGCGGTGGGCGAGGGGCCGTGGAAGGAAAGCGTCGATGCCGTGGTCGAGGGCATGAAAACCCGTAAGGCGGCCGACGGCTTCGTCAAGGCGATTGGAATCTGTGGCGCGGCCCTGGCCCGGCATTTCCCGCCCAGCGGCGCGCCCAAGAACCGGCTGCCCAATACGCTTCTGGAAACCTAGTGTCGTGGTTTCGAAGTTCGCACTATCATCGATATCGAGCCCTTGGCGAACTTCGAAACCAAAACGACACTAGGAATCAATAAGTTGCTAGTGTCCTTACGATTCCGAAATTCGCCAGAACCCGATATCGTGATCATGCGAATTTCGGAATCGGGACACTAGGCGCTATCCCCACATGACAGATCGTGCCGGGGCTGTATAAACTCCCGCCATATCCCGGTGTATTATAAGAAGCAGAGATGAAAGCGTGGGGCGTTCCATGAAACAGGGTCCATGGGCCGGTGTGGGGGCGGTGCTTGGCTTGGGCGCGGCCCTGGCGGTTGCCGCCGCCCATGGCGCCAGCGATGCTTCGTCTTACGGACAAATCCGCCTTTTCAGTGACGCCTTCTCCAAGGTGCGCGCCAACTATGTCGATCCGGTGGAAGACAAGGATCTGATCAAGGGCGCGGTGCAGGGCATGGTGTCGGGACTGGATCCTCATTCCGCCTATATGGACGCCAAGGCGTTTGGCGGAGAGTTCCAGGTCCGTACACAGGGTCGCTTCGGTGGGGTCGGCATCCAGGTGACCCCGGACAGCGGCGTCATCCGGGTGGTCTCGCCGATGGACGGCATGCCGGCCGCCGCCGCGGGCGTCAAGCCGGGAGACAGGATCACCGCCATCAACGGCACCGCGGTCGCGGGCCAGGACTTCAACGCCACCATTGACCGGATGCGCGGTCCGGTCGGCACCAAGGTCACCTTGACCGTCCAGCGTGACGGCGAGGCAAAGCCTTTCGACGTGACGCTGGTGCGCGCCGATGTCCCCATCGACGCCACCACGTCTCGCCGCGAAGGCGATGTCGGTTACATCCGTATGCCGGGTTTCAATGAAAAGACCGCCGAGGGCCTGGAGAAGGCGGTGCGCGATCTTCGCAAGCAGATCGGGCCCGGCCTCAAGGGTTATGTGCTGGACCTGCGCAACAATCCCGGCGGTTTGCTGGACCAGGCGATCCAAGTCTCCGATGATTTCCTCAATTCCGGCGAAGTCGTCTCCACCCGCGGCCGCCGTGCCGAAGATACCCAGCGTTATGACGCCAAGCGCGGCGACATCACCGACGGCAAGCCGATCGTGGTGTTGATCAATGGCGGCACCGCTTCGGCGTCCGAAATCGTTTCGGGCGCGCTGCAGGATCACAAGCGCGCCACCATTCTGGGCATGACCAGCTTCGGCAAGGGCTCGGTGCAGACCGTGCTGGCGCTGGGCGAGGGGCGCGGCGCGCTGCGGCTGACCACGGCGCGCTATTACACGCCGTCGGGCCATTCCATCCAAGCGCAGGGCATTATCCCGGACATTCAGGTGGCGCAGGGCGATGAAGCCAGCCCCCAGATTTTGCGCTATTCCGAAGCCGTTCTTCAAGGTCATCTGGCGGGCGAACCTGTTGCGGCCAAGCGCGCCAATGCGCCGGTGATCCTGGCCGCGCCGGGCACCAAGTATGACGACTTCCAGCTTGCCTATGCGCTGGATTTGTTGCGCGGGACCATGACGGTGGCGTCGGTCACCAAGAAACCGGCGGGGTGAGGAGCGTTCAGCCGGCGCGGTTAGCGCCGGCTGACGAGCAGGTCCAGTGGAGTGAGGCACGACCGGCTTGCCGGTCAAATCGGTGTCGCACTACGCTGGCGCTAACGACGGACCGATTTGAGTGCCGAACGCCCGGAGCGTAAGCGGAGGGCAGAGAGCGACGCCTCCCTCGCTTCGCTCGAAGAGGGGCAAGCTTTTCTAAGCTCGCTATCGCTCGCCAAGAAAAGCTAAGCCAACGCCGCAGGGCCGCGCGGCCAAGCGCGGCACGAGGCGGGGACTGATAGCAAACTCTGAGACTCGCGCGGCCAAGCGCGGCACGAGGCCGGGACGGCCGCATGCGCGCAATCGCGCTGCAATTGTGGTTTGGATTTCAGGCCGCGATCATAGCAAGTGATAGCCGGCCCAGATCGCCAGAAGCCATATCAGTGCCGTCGCCAAGATCACCAGCAAGCCGCGCTGCGCGCCGCGCGCCGACTCTTCCAGAGACCCTCCAATTTTCCTGTATCGTGCCACACCAGTCTCCAGCCCTGTTTTTGTTCCGCATGGCGGCGGAACAGTCCCGCCAAGGGTGACCATGGGGTCAGCACAATTCGTGCCAGTTTGGGACGGGTTGAAAAAACTTGGTGAATTTCCGCCAATGTAAATCCTGTTTACAACAATTTGTCATTTTCCCCAAAAAGTGTAAGTTTGACGACAGTGGCCGGATAACCTTTTCAGCCCAATTGCTTTTTCCCAATCGGCCCCCATTCGGAACAGGCCAGAGTCGGGTAAAGTCGCAATAGCGGCGGCGCGGCGGCTCGGTTAACAAACATGGTTAACCGGCTGTTCTATTCCTGAACCTTCACCCGCTCGCCGTCATGCAGCTTGTCGAGATTGTCGCCCGCCAGCCGGTCGCCGGCCGAGATGCCCGACAGAATGGTGACGGCTTGCTGGGTTTTCAGTCCCAGCGCCACCTCGCGCTTTTCGATCTTGTCGTCGGCGCCGATCACGAACACGCTGCCGGTCTTGGCATTCTGGCCATCGATCAGAACCGCGCCGGGCGGCACGCTGACACGCGACACCGCTTGCACGGCGACTTTCTCCGGCGCGGTCATGAAAGCCACCCGCGCCGCCATGTTGGGCAGGATGCGGGCGTCTTTGCTCTTGATCCTAACGCGCACCGCCACCGTGCCCTTGCTCAGGTCGGCGGTGGGAATGACGGCGATCACCGCGCCGGGAATGTCCCAGTCGGGAAAAGCGTCGAGATGGATGACGGCCTCGCCGCCGACCTGGACGCGCTCGATATAATTCTCGCTGACATCCACCTGGACCTCCAGCGAATCCATATCCACGATGGTCAAGATGCCGGTGCGGGTATCGCCGCCGCCGGCGGCGGAGGGCGACACCACTTCGCCGACCTGCGCCACTTTGACGGTGACCACGCCGGAGAAAGGCGCACGCACCACGGTGTCGCGCAGATTGCTTTGAGCGGTCACGACTTGCGCCTGGGCCAAGCCATATTGGGTGCGGGCATTGTCATACTCGATGCGCTTGCCTTCCACCGTATCGGTGGAGATCGCGCCTTGCGCCTTCAGCGCCTGATAACGGTGATAGAATGGCGCGGCATTCTCGAACGCCGTCCTGGCCTGGCGCAGCTTCGCTTCCGCCTCATGCAAGTTGGCCTGATAGTTGGCATCGTCCAGCCGGGCGACAATGTCGCCTTCTTTGACCTTTTGGCCTTCCTCGAAATTCACTTCCGCGACTTTGGCCAATATCCTGGCCGACAGTGTCGCCTTGCGCCGCGCCACCACATAGCCGGATGCATCCAGGCTGGCGCCGCTGGCGCCGCCGCTGCCTTGGGCGGCGGCGGTGATGACATGCACCGGCACGCGGCTGTCGGGCCAAAAGAACCAGGCGCCTGCGGCAATGGCGAGCAGCGCGACGCCGGCCGCGCCATAGAGCAGGGGCGAGGTCTTGCCGCGCTGGACCGGGCTGCGCTCGATCTTCAGCGAGTCCAGCAGGGAAGATTTGTCATTGTGAACGGTCATCCGGCTCAGCCCTAAGTAGCCCTGAGCGCTTCTACCACGGGACGCCTTGCGGCGCGAATGGAAGGGAACAACCCGCCCAACAGCGCCACGGCGATAGCCCAGGTGACGCCCAACTCGATTTGCGCCGGCGAAACCGAAAGATGAAAAACCATCCCGCCGAATGCATCCTGCTTGCCGTCATACAAGGCCCAGGCGATGCTCGCGCCGATCAAGGCGCCCGCGACCGACAGCAGCATCGCTTCCAGGATCACCGACACCGCCACCGGAAAAGCGCCATAGCCCAGGGCGCGCAAGGTCGCGATCTCGCGCCCCCGGTTTGAGACCGCCGAATACATGGTGTTGAGGCAGCCGAACAAAGCGCCGACCGCCATCACCGCGCCCACGATATAGCCCAGCAAAGCCAGCCCGAAGGTGTTTTGGTTTGCCAGCCTTTTATACCAGTCGGAATGGCGTTCCACCGTGACCGACACCGCCGGATTGGTGGTCAGCGCCTTCTTGAATGTGTCCAGCGAGTCCGGCGAGGTCAGCCGCACCAGCACGGTGCTGTAGGCGGTCTTGTGCGTGGCGGTGAGCAACGTTTCGGTGTCGCCGAGCAACTGGCCTTCCAACAGGTCTCCGCTGGTATAAATCCCCACGATGGGCCATTCGCCATCGGGCAGGATCACCTTGTCCCCGATTTGCATGTGCTGGTACATGGCCTGGGCGCCCACGCCCGCGATCATTTCGCGCTTGCCGGGCTGGAACATGCGTCCGGCCACGATCTTGATTTCGGGCCGCACGCCCAGGGCTTTGTCGCCTAGGCCGCGCATGGTTGTCTGTCCCTTGGAGCCGTCCTTGCGCAGGACAGGCACACCCATATTGAGGCCGCGGTCGGCCAAGGGCTTGCCGTCCTTGTCTTTGGCGATGCCTGGAGCAACAGCGATCACGGGCGCCATGGCGCGGGTGATGGTGCTTTGCATTTCCTGGTCGGCGCCCTTGGAGACCACGATGGCACGGCCCGGATCGCCGGCATTGTTAAAGGCCTGGCGCATGCCCGTGCTCATAGACAGCATGGACAGCATCACCCCGATGGTGGCGGCCAGGCCGACCACGATCACCATGGATTGCCAAAAGCGCGCGGTGAGGCTTTTGAAGTTCAGGACAGAGACGATGAAGATTTGGCGCAGCATGGCTTAGCGTCCCGACTTTATTATCGCCCAGAGAGGGCGGTTGCGATGTCCATCCGTTTGAGCCGCAGCGCCGGCAAGGCGGAGCTGGCAAAGGCCACCAGCGCGGCGCAGAGCCCCGCCCAGACATACACCATCGCCGTCATGGTGGGGATCGGCAGGCTTTGGTCCGGCGGCAGGAAGCGGGGAATGAGGTCCGACAGCACCGCTGCCAGTCCCACGCCCAGTCCCGCGCCCAGGATGCAGGGAAAGGCGGCTTCGGCGAACACCAGCGCGATCACGCCGTAATCGGAAAAACCGATGGTCTTGAGAGTAGCAAATTCCGCGATGCGCTCGCGCACCGCCTGCGCCAGACCATTGGCGGTCAGGAACAGCACCATGAACATGCCGGCCAGGGCGATGTCGCGATCGACCGCGGCAATGTCCATTCCCGAATTGGAGACGTCGGCCATGACCTTTTCGGTGAGGGACCGCAGCGGGGTGGAAGAGTTGGCGAATTTGCTTTCGATCTGTTGGGCGATTTCGGCGCTTTTGCTGGGATCGCTGATCTTGAGGCGGAACTGGCCGGTCTTGCTTTGATCCGACAGTATCCGCGCCTTGTCCATATAGTCGAAATTGCCGAACATATAGCCCGGAACCATATAGCTGATGTCCGGGGTGATCGCGACGACTTGGAAAGTCCAGCGCATGGTGCCATCGAGCTTTTTGACCATGGGCGAGGCAATCACGAAAGTGTCGCCAACCTTGAGATGCCAGCGGTCGGCTTGCTTTTGGCTCACCAGCATGCCCATGCGATTGTCGCGGATCATCTGCCATTGCTGCGGTGTGATCGGCCATTCGGTCATGATCTTGGGTACGTTTTCGTCAAGCATTTGCGCGAAAACCCGGTTCTTGGGATCCTGGATATAGCCACCAATACCGCTGCTGGAAGCCACCTTCTCCACGCCAGGTATGCTTTCGATCTGGCGCCCCAGCGCGACGGGCAGCAAGCCGCCGAAACGGGCAAAGGCATAGATGCGGTCTTCGTGCGCGCCTTCCTTCCATTTGGCGAAGGTTGCGTTCATGCCGATGGTGAGGCCGAACAAAGTGAAGGCCAGCATCACCGACAGCAAAGTGAGGATGGCGCGGGTGGGCTTGCGCATCACCGCGGCCCAGACCAGGGGAAAGTATTTCATGCCGCCCCCTATGCCGTCGCCA
>DATEIA010000250.1:0-8677 GCA_035279305.1 Rhizomicrobium sp. | reverse complement strand
ATGCGCCGCGCTTCCAGCAGGAACACGCGGCCCGCCGGAGTGAGCTTGACAGCGCGGCTGGTGCGGTCCAGCAGTTTGACACCCAGCACATGTTCCAGCAGTTGAATCTGCCGCGACAGCGGCGGCTGGGTCATGTTCATGCGCGCCGCGGCACGGCCGAAATGCAGTTCCTCGGCGGCGGCGACAAAGCAGCGAAGTTGCCGAAGCTCGAATTGCGACCAGAAGGATGCGCCCGCCATGGCCGTTCTATAGCGGGAAATCGGGCCTTCTTAAACCGGCTTGGCCGTGTCGATGAGCCTTTTCAGGCGCGAGAATTGGTCCGGGGCCAATTCCGTCAGAGGCGCACGCACCGGCCCGGCCGAGCGGCCGATGGCCGTCATGCCCGCCTTGACGATGGAGACGGCATAACCGCGGGTTTCGTTGCGGATGGCAATATAGGGCAGCACGAATTCCTTCAGCCCCTTCATCACCTTGGCATGCTCCTTGGCGCATACCGCGTCATAGAAGGAGAGCGCCCATTCCGGCATGAAATTGTAGATGGCGGAGGAATAGGCGGCGACTCCCATCGCCAGATAGGGAAGAGCGAAGGTTTCCGCCGTCGGCAGGCCGCCGATATAGGCCAGCCGGTCGCCCATCCTGGCATAAACCCGCATCATCAGTTCGATATCGCCGACGCCATCCTTGAACCCCACCAGATTGGGATTGCGGTCGCACAGTTTGGCCAGACTGTCTTCGTTCAAAATCGTGTTGTCGCGGTTGTAGACGATCACGCCGATCGAGGTGGCTTTGCACACAGCATCGACATGCGCCATCAGCCCTTCCTGCGACGCCAGCATCAAATAGGGCGGCAACAGCAACAGCCCATCCGCGCCTGCCTTCTCCGCCGCCTTGGCCAGTTCCACCGCGATGGCGGTGCCATAGCCGCAACCGGCGATCACCGGGGTCTGGCCATTGGCCTCTGTCACCGCCGCGGCAACAACCGCCGTCACTTCGGACGGTGTCAGGGAGAAAAACTCGCCCGTGCCGCCCGCCGCAAAAAGTCCTGCCAGGCGCTTGAAGCCGAGCAGCCAGGCGCAGTGTTCGCGATAGGGGCCTTCCTGGAACAGGAAATTCTTGTCGAAATGTGTGATCGGAAAAGACAACAAGCCCTTCGCCACGGTTTTCGCCATATCCTGCGGCGACATCTTACTCATGCACATCTCTCCTGAACTCTGCGCGATTCCCTGCTATGGCCAGGAAGGTAGAGGCAGGCTTCTAGCGGGTCAAAACCAAACACGCTATCGACCGATACGGATTTTGCATGGCCATGCCGGAAGGCGCCCGCAAAAGGGGAACCCGGATGAACCGCAGGGATATTCTCAAAGCCACGGCCCCACCATGATCGCCATCTCTTTGCCCGCCCAGGCCGCCAAGCCGATGACGGCGGTGGTGCTGTGTTTGCAGGACCTTTGGACTATAAGCGTGTTCGAGATTTGGGAGCTTTCATGGCCTCCTTCCTGCGCTTGCATCCGGACGACAATGTCGTGGTCGCGGTGGCTGGCTTGTCGCCCGGCGACAGTGTCGGCGATGTGAAGATCATCCGGCGTATCCCGCCCGGCCACAAGGCCGCGGCGCGGGCGATAAAAAAAGGCGAGGCGGCGCTGAAATTCGGCCAGACCATCGGTTTTGCCAATCAGGATATCGCGCCGGGCGACTGGGTGCATGAGCACAATATCGGTTTCCATGCCGTGGACCGCGACTATCGGTTTGAAGTGGACGCCCGCGATCCCGCCCCGCTGACCGGCGCGACCTTTCAAGGCTATGCCAGAGCCAATGGCAAGTTCGGCACCCGCAATTACCTGGGTATCCTCACCAGCGTGAATTGCTCCGCCACCGTGGCGCGGCTGATCGCGCGCGAGGTGGAAAAGCGCGGCTTGCTGGACGATCATCCTGGGATCGACGGCGTGATCCCGCTGGTGCACGGTCATGGCTGCGGCATGGACGGCAAGGGCGAAGGCTATGAAGTGCTCAAGCGCACCCAATGGGGCTATGCCGCCAATCCCAATATGGGCGCGGTGCTGATGGTGGGGCTGGGGTGCGAGACTTTCCAGATCGCCCGCTGGAAGCAGGCTTACAATATCGCGGAAAGCGACAATTTCCGCTCTTTGACCATCCAGGATTCCGGCGGCACCCGGAAAGCCATCGAAGCCGGGGTCGCGGCGGTGCGCGATCTTTTGCCGGCCGCCAGCAGGGTGAAACGCGAAACCGCGCCGGCATCGGAGTTGATGCTGGCGCTGCAATGCGGCGGCAGCGACGGCTATTCCGGCATTACCGCCAATCCGGCCCTGGGCGCGGCGGTGGATCTGCTGGTCGCCCATGGCGGCAC
This sequence comes from Rhizomicrobium sp., assembly GCA_035279305.1. Lineage (GTDB taxonomy): Bacteria > Pseudomonadota > Alphaproteobacteria > Micropepsales > Micropepsaceae > Rhizomicrobium. Next base: position 6,312 of record DATEIA010000250.1, on the reverse strand, counting down.
CGCCATCCTGTCGGAGACGCCGGAAATCTATGGCGCCGAACATCTGCTGACGCGCCGTGCCGCGCCCGATGTGGGCCAGAAGTTGATTGCGCGCATTCGTTGGTGGGAGGATTACACCCGCCGCAATGCCGGCAGCATGAACAACAATCCTTCGCCCGGAAACAAGGCGGGCGGCTTGACCACCATCCTGGAAAAGTCGCTAGGCGCCGCCGCCAAAGGCGGCACCACCCGATTGAAGGCGGTGGTGGAATATGCCGAACCCGTGACGGCCAAAGGTTTTGTGTTCATGGATACGCCGGGATACGACCCGGTCTCGGCCACCGGCCAAGTGGCGGGTGGCGCCAATATCCTCTGCTTCACCACCGGGCGCGGTTCGGCCTATGGCTGCAAACCCACCCCCTCCATCAAGCTGGCCACCAACACGCCGGTCTATGAGCGGATGATCGAGGATATGGACATCAATTGCGGCGATGTGCTGGACGGGGTTTCCATCGCCGACAAGGGCAAGGAAATTTTCGAGTACATCCTCAAGATCGCTTCGGGGATGCGTTCCAAGTCCGAAACATTGGGCTATGGCGATGCCGAATTCGTGCCCTGGCAGATCGGCGCGACGATGTAGCCTTGGGCGGCGCTGCGCTTCACGGCCTGAATGGGCCGTAAACATAAAAGTTGCCAGTGTTCCTAGATTTCAGGCGTTCCTAGATTTCAAGTGTTCCTGGATTCCGCAATTCGCCCGGAACCCGATATAAAGACCGTGCAGATTTCGAAATCTGGACCCTAGCCGCGCTAGCTTGGCGGGTCATGGAGCGTATTGATTGCAGCGTAAATGGCTTTTGGCGATTCCTGTCCTGCTGGCGGTGGCGCTTTTGCTGCTGTGGCTGGCGCGCGCCGCCATCGCCGTCCAGTTCGCCCAGGCCTATTTCAAAAGCCACGGCGTGCCATCCTCGGTCGAAATCGGGTCGCTGGGCCTGTCGGGCGCCTCAGCCCGTTTTTCGCTCGGGCCGCAGGATGCGCCCGAACTTTCCGCCCAGCGGATCGAACTGCATTTCGATCCCTTGCGCTGGATGCCCTATGTTGTGGAGGTCCGGCTGGTCAATCCGGTTGTGCGGGCGGCGGTGGACGCCGATGGCAAGGTCAGTCTGGGATCGCTGCAGGCGTGGATCGACTCCCTCAGCCGCCAGCAAGGCAAGTCCCGCTTTATCAGCGACGATCTCACCGTGTCACTGACCGGCTTGCGCCTGTTGTTGGCAACACCGGGCGGCGCGCTGGAAGTTGGCGGCGATGTCCGGTTGGTTAAGAACCTGCCGGTCTTATTGGCCTTACGCGCCAAGCCCGCCCGCATCGCCTATCGCGATATGAAAGTGGCGATGCGGTCGGCCAGCCTGTCTTTCGACCGGAAAGCCGCGCGTTTGGGGCTGCAATTTTCCGGCGCGGCGGCAAATTCCAGCTTTGATATTCAGGGTCTGGAGCTTCAGGCAGATGCGTCGGGCCTGACATGGCGCGCGGTGGACCGGCGTTTCGCGATCACCGCGCCGTCGGTTCATCTGCGGGCCGCCGCGCATTCGGCCGTGGCAGGTCAGACGGTTCGGTCGCCAAAGCTCGATGCCGAAATCCGGAATTTTTCCGCCGTGTCATCAAGCCACGGGATGGACGCAAGCGCCGATATCGCCGTCACATCGCAAGCCAGCTTTGACGCGCCCGCCCTGGCATCGCTGCAAGCCGCCGATCCGGTCCTGACCCATGCCATCCGCCAAAATCTTGGCCGGCTGAGCGTGGCTTTTGCCGGCCATGCGCAACGGCGCGGAGACATGATCCGTTTCAACCTGACCCGGAATTTGCAAATCAGAGGCGCGAAGGGCGCAAGTTTGGACATCCCCGCATTGTCGCTTTCGGGATCGCAGAATGGTTTGACCGCATCGCTGGATGCAAGCCTTGCCGGTCGCGATCTGCCCTTGGCCAAGATGACCCTGCGCAATCTGTTCTGGAGCGGCGGCGGATTTACCAGCGATGCGGCGCTTTCCGCCCGTTTCAATTTCGCCATGCTGCACGGCACCGCGTTTTCGGGGCGGGGGAAGTTTTCTTGGCAGAATGGGCAATATGCCTTCACGCCCTTAGGTTGCGTGCGCGCGACACTGGCCGCTTTTCATCCGGGCGCCAGCGACCTGGCCAAGAATGTGCGGGGCGAGATCTGTGCGCCGCCACAGCAACCGCTGCTGACAGGCGAGGGTATCGGATGGACACTGTCCGGCCAGGCACGCAACGCTTCCGCCGACCTGCCGCTGGCGAGCGTGCACGCCGAAAACATTGCCGCCAAACTTGATTTTGACGGCGAAGGCGCGCCGTTGCGTGGCACCGCCACCGTCACCGCGGGACAAGTCCAGGACCGCGCCGCCAGTCTGCGTTTCAAGCCGCTGCTTGGCACCGGCACCGCGTCCTTGGCGAAGGGTATATGGACCGGCCGCTTTGCCGCGACCGATCTCAAGCACAATGCGCTTGGCGAAGCGGCTTTCACCCACACCATGGCGACCGGTACCGGCACGGCGCACATCCATGCGCCGCATATCGCCTTTGCGCCGAACCGTCAGCAGCCCGCCGATCTGTCGCCCCTGCTGGTGGGGCTGCGCAACGCCGAGGGCAGTGCCGCCTTTGCCGGCGACATCAACTGGACGCGGGATACCATCACCAGCCAAGGCAAACTCACCATCGCCGCACTGGATTTCATGACGGTGCTGGGCAAGGCCCATGCGGTAAAAAGCGAGATCGCCTTCACCTCCCTGCTGCCGCCGGCCACCGCGTCCGGCCAAGGCCTCACCATCTCGCGCATCGATTGGACCATCCCGTTCAGCGCCGTGGATGTGCGTTTCGCCTTCAGTCCCGCCACCATCCAGATCGCCAAGGCCGACACCGACATCGCCGAGGGCCATGCCAGTCTGGGCGCTATCAATATATCCCTGGCCGATCCGGGGCATGTCGCGGGGGCGGTGCAGATCACCTCGGTTTCGCTCAATTCCCTGGTCACCGCGTCCAATCTCAGCAGCAAGGTAAAACTGGAGGGGAAGGTCTCCGGCCGCATCCCCTTTGAGATAAGTCCGGAGGGTTTTCGCATCACCAACGGCCATGTCGCGGCCGACGGACCGGGCCGGCTGTCGGTGAACAGATCGCTTTGGGCGCAAGGCGACGCGGCGATCAACAGCAATGCGGTGCAGGATTTCGCCTATCAGGCGCTGGAAAATCTTGCCTTCGACCAGATGTCGGCGGATCTCAATTCGGTCGCCAACGGCCGGCTGAATGTCGTCTTTCACATCAAGGGCAAGAGTGCGCCGCCCAAGCCCCAGGTCGCGGAAGTCGCCATTGCCGATATCGTCAACGGCACGGCGATGTACAAGCCCATTCCGCTGCCCAGCGGCACGCCGATCGATCTGACCCTGGATACCTCCCTTAATTTTGACGAACTCTTGAAGTCCTATGCCGAAGCATGGTCAAAGAGTCTCAGTCCGGAGGGGCAACCGGACAACCCGTCTGCTGGAGTTAAGCCATGAAAAATATGCTTTTCGCCGCTTGCGCGTTGCTGGCGCTGGGCGCCTGTACCCCGACCATCCGGGTCGAGGTGGCGCCGATCAATATTTACGCCAAGCTGGACGCCGATGTGCGGGTGCGGTTGGACAAGGAAGTCCAGACCGCCATTTCGCAACACCCCGATCTCTTTTAGCCTGAAGGAAGCCCGATCATGAGCAACTTCAAACAGATTTTCACCGCCGCCGCGCTGATGCTGCTGGCCACACCCGCTTTCGCCGATCTCGCCAGCGACAAGGCTGCGGTCGATGCCGCCAAGGCCGCGGGCATCGTGGGCGAACAAGCCGACGGCTATCTCGGTCTGGTCAGCGGCGCCGCCGATGGCGCCGTTACCGCCGCGGTAAACGAAATCAATGCCGGCCGCCGTGGAGTCTATGCCCAGACCGCGGCCAAATCTGGCGTCACGCCGGACGCCGCCGGCCAAGCAACCGGCGCGCAACTGATCGCCAAGGTGCCGGGCGGCCAGTTTTTCAAGCCCCTGGGCGGAGCCTGGACCAAGAAGTGACCTGCAGGGCGGAATTTACAGGGAGTTTCAGATGACAAGCCGTCGCGATTTTCTTACGGGTGCCGCCGCCGCTTTTGCCGCGGCGCCTTTTGCCTCCATGCCGGCCATGGCCAAGGCTCATCTTCCGCTGGGCCTGCAGCTCTATACCGTGCGCGCCGACCTGGCCAAGGATTACGAAGGCACCATGAAACTGGTCAAGGCCGCCGGCGTCCGCAAGGTGCAGGCCAACCTGACCATGAGCGGGCGCCCCTCCCAGGAGCAGCGCAAACTTTACGACGAGATGGGTTTGATCTGGGACAGCATCCATGCCGGCGGCGATGCGCTGCGCGCCACCCCGCAAGCCACCATCGACGAGGCCAAGGCGGCCGGGATCAAGAACATCACATGCTCCTCCCCGCTCTATCCCGTCGATCGCGCCGCCGTCATGGCTGGGCCGACGGTGGACGACTGGAAGCGCAATGTCGACGCCTTCAACAAGATCGGCGAGCTTTGCAAGAAGTCCGGCCTCAGCTTCGCCTATCACAACCACAATCTGGAGTTTCGCAAGATCGGCGAGGTGGTGCCTTACGACTTGCTGCTCGCGGAAAGCGATCCGGCGCTGGTCGGCATGGAGATGGATATCGGCTGGGTGATCTATAGCGGTGCCGATCCCGTCGCCTATCTGACCAAATATCCCACGCGGTTCGCTTCGGTCCATATCAAGGATAGCAAGAACCAGGGCAACGCCAGCACGAAAATGGTCAGCGCCATCATCGGCCAAGGCATTGTCGATTGGAGCAAGGTGCTGCCCGCGATCAAGAAGAGCAGTGTCGCCAGCGCCTATATGGAGATCGAAGAGCCATACGATCCTTCGCCCATCGCCATGGTCCAGGCCAGCGCGGCTTACCTTAAAGGCAAGCTTTAGTCCTTCCGATCCGGCCTGGCGCCTGGACGGCGTTCGGTTGCCGGCGCGCAGGATCGTCGAGCCGGGTTGCGGAGTGCCTTTTCCTGGCAGAAAGGGAACCTTCCGTTCCCGCGAGTTCCCGATTCCGGAGGCGGTTTTGACGCTGCCGTTAAGCGAAAAAAAGCATGTTGCGGCGCAAAATATCTGCCATAGTTCGGTCTACGGGTCTTTCGGCATGCGTCCGGGGGCGGACGCGGAAGGCCTATGCGAAAGGCGGGCGGTCGCGATGAAGAAGATTGTATCCCAATTGTTGTGCTGCGCGGTGATGGTTTTGTCCGCCGCCGCTGCCGAACGGACCCCATCGCGTTTGTTGCAGATTTCCAATCCGAACCCTGCCGCGGTCTGTCAGGATAGTATGGAAACCGTCCCCGCCACCGATGACCTCGAGCCGGTTTTGATGGAAGCCGCCGATGTCAGCTGCAAAGTGCCGCCGACACCCATCTCCGCCTAGTTGTTCACGCCCCGGAACCTCTTCGCGCTGCAACCGTTCCCAAGCACGCGCAAGGAGAATTCCCATGGGCCAGGCCGCCAGCATTCAAAAGCCGTTTCTCACCGACGTAAAGACCTTGCGCGCGCGGGCGCGCAAGAACCTCGACGACGGGGCCATCGGCAGCAATTATGTCGGCGACGTCAACAAGACCATCGAGATATTGCAATCGGTGCTGGCGACGGAATTGGTCTGCATGCTGCGCTACACCATGCACTCCATCGCAGCCTCGGGCATCTCCAGCGAAAGCGTCCGGTGCGAGTTCGCCATCCATGCCAAGGAAGAGCATGACCATGCCTTGCAGGTCGCCGAACGCATCAATCAGTTGGGTGGCAAGCCCAATTTCAACCCGGAAGGCCTGGTCACGCGATCGGCCTCGCAATATGCCGAAGGCGAAAATCTGGTGGACATGATCAAGGAAAATCTGATCGCCGAACGCATCGCGGTCGACCACTATCGCGAGCTGATCCGCTATTTCGGCGATGACGATCCCGGCACCAAGACCATGCTGCAAGGTATCCTGCGGACGGAAGAGGAGCATGCCGACGACATGCATGACCTTCTCGTCGCGCATGAAGGCAAGCCGATGCTGAAAAACTAGCCGCCGCTTTGACCTAGCCGCCTTGGGGGCGCCTCGCGCTGCAGTGCAGCGTAAGCAGCAAAGGCGCCGGTGAAAGCGCCATAAAAGCGTCTGCCCGCATATTGCCCTTGCCGTATTGGCGTATACACTCCCGCCGCTATTCAGGGCGCCATCAGAGCGCGGGTCTATCGGGAGGTCTCACGTGAAGTCATATCTGGCGGCAA
>DATEIA010000249.1:0-3514 GCA_035279305.1 Rhizomicrobium sp. | reverse complement strand
TGGACAAGGCGCATGACATGAACAACTGGCTGGATGTGGGCTGGGGGCAGGGCGCCTCGGACATGGGGCAGTCGGTGGCGCGCATCCAGGTGCGGGTCAAGAACGCGCCCGGCTCGCTGGCGACCGCGATGGCCGCCATCGCCGCCAATGGCGGCAATATCTTCAACATGAAGGTGACCGCCCGCAACCCGCTTTACTTCGAGTTCATCGTCGATATCGAGGTGCGCGACGTGGCGCATTTGCAGAACATCCTGGGCGCGCTACGGGTATCGGATGCGGTCGAATCGGTCGACCGGGTGCGCGAGGCGGAGACGGTGCAGTGACGTCATTGTCATCCCGGCCAAGCGAAGCGCGAGCCGGGATCCATTGTTGAGATAGACTGGATCCCGGGTTAGCGGTGCACCGTTGTACGCTGCACCGCACCCGGGATGACAAATTAAGGTTGGGATATGAACGTCGAACAAGTCTTGAACGAATTCAAAAAGTCCGGCGCCTTGCTGGAGGGCCATTTCATTCTGTCCAGCGGTCTGCACTCCGACAAATTCCTGCAAAAGGCGCTGGTGTTCCAGGATGCCAAGCGCACCGCCAAATTGTGCAAGGCGCTGGCCACCAAGGTGAAGAAGGAAATCAAGGACGAGATCACCGCCATTGTCTCGCCGGCGGTGGGCGGTATCGTGCCGGGCTATGAGATGGGCCGCCAGCTGGGCCTGCCCGCCATGTATGTCGAACGGGTGGACGGCGAATTCCAGCTGCGCCGCAACTTCAGCCTCAAAAAGGGCCAGAAGGTGCTGATGGTGGAGGACATCATCTCTACCGGTGTTTCCAGCCGCGAGTGCATTGCCGCAATCAGGAAGACGGGCGCCAAGGTGGTGGCTGCCTGCTGCCTGATCGACCGTTCCGGCGGCGGCGCCAAGGTGGGCGTGCCGCTGATCGCGCTGGCGGAGTGGAAAGTGCAAGCCTGGCCCGCCAACAAGCTGCCGCCGCATCTGCGCAACAAGCCTGCGGTGAAGCCGGGTTCCAGAGGACTTGCGTGAGCCGGCTCCGCCTCGGCGTAAACGTCGATCATGTCGCCACGGTGCGTCAGGCGCGCGGCGGCGACAATCCCGATCCGGTGCGTGCCGCCATCCTGGCGCAATCGGCGGGAGCCGACGGCATTACGGCGCATCTGCGTGAAGACCGTCGTCATATTTCCGACGACGATATCGAACGGCTGACCAAGGCGCTGACCATTCCGCTCAATCTGGAAATGGCGGCGACGGACGAGATGGCTGCGATTGCGCTGAAAGCAAGACCGCACGCGGCCTGTATTGTCCCGGAGAAGCGCGAGGAGCGCACCACCGAAGGCGGGATCGATGCCGCCGGACAGCATAACCGTCTCAAGCCCATTGTCAGTGCGCTGGGCGCGGCGCGCATCCGGGTTTCGATGTTCATCGAACCGGACCGGCGCCAGATCGACGCGTCCAAGTTGCTGGGCGCGCCGGTGGTGGAATTGCACACCGGCGCCTATGCCAATGCTTGCGGCGCGGAGCGTGAAAAGCTGCTGGAAAAGATTCGCGACGCAGCGGCCTATGGGATGAGCATCGGCCTGGAAATCCATGCCGGGCATGGTTTGACCTATGACAATGTGAAACCCATTGCGGCCATTTCCCATCTCCGGGAGTTGAATATCGGTCATTTCCTGATGGGCGAGGCGATGTTCATCGGTCTGGAAGCTTCCATCCGCACCATGCGCCGCCTGATGCAAGAGGCGCGCGCATGAACGTCAAGGCCATGCTGGGGACATTGTTTCTGGCAACGGGCACAGTCATAGCCGCGCCCGCGCCCGATCCTGCCGCGACGGAACCGGGGCATCTGGTCAGCCCGGCCGGGGGCGCCAAAGGCGCGGTCACCCGCCAGCAATTCGAGATGCGATTTGAAACCAGTGCCGCGGGACCTTTGATGGGCGGTGCCGGTACCCGGGCGGATCGTTTCGCGGCTTTTGACATTGCTTGGCCGCGGGACGTGGAAGAAGCAAAACGCCTGGGCGGCAACACGGTGATCCTGTTGGGGGCGCTGTCGCGGAATGTTTCCGAGCTACCGCTCGCCAAAGTGTATCTGGAGCGTCCCGACGGCAGCCAGGTCGTGTTGCGCCGCCTCGGTCGCGTCAAGCGGACGCTGGCAGCGTCTTCGCAGGCCGCCAAGGTTTTCGGTCCAAACCTGACGGAGGAATTCTATCTGGTTCCGGTCCACGCGCTGGGGCGCAATGTGATGCTCAAATGCGACTTTGCGAAAAACCGGCTGGGTTTTGTGGTGTCGCATTCGCTTTCGTCCGCCTCGCCGGTGGTGCAATCTCCCGCCGTGCGGCCGCTCGCGGGCGCCGTCCAGGCGATGGTGGAACGGGAATATCCCGGGTTTGGCATTTCCTTCATGGGCAATGCCAAATGATCCTCGGCTTAGGCAACGACCTGATCGACATCCGCCGGATCGAGAAAACCATCCAGATCCATGGCGAGCGCTTTCTCAATCGGATCTATACCGATATCGAGCGCGCCAAGTCCGACCGCCGCGCGGCACGGGCCGCCTCTTACGCCAAGCGCTTTGCCGCCAAGGAGGCCTGCGCCAAGGCGCTGGGAACCGGGCTCAACCAGGGCGTCTATTGGCGCGACATGGGGGTGGTGAACCTGCCGGGCGGCAAGCCCACCATGGCCCTGACGGGTGGGGCCCTGAAAAGGCTGGAAAAAATCACCCCGCCGGGCCACCGGGTCCAGATCGACCTCACCATTACCGACGATTTTCCGCTGGCCCAGGCCATCGTCATAATTTCGGCCGTCCCCTCCGGTTGATATTGGGACAGACACGGGGTGATTAAAGATTAAATCCCGAAATCCTTGACAGCGGGGCCTTTCGCCCCTTTTTGTCGCGCCCAGCGAAATGGACAGATGCACAGATGACGGACACCAAGATGGCGGCCAAGCAGCAGGAAGGCGAAACCTGGGGGGAACTCGCCAAGACGGTGATCTATGCCGGTCTGATCGCGATCGTGATCCGCACCTTCCTGTTTCAGCCCTTCAATATTCCCTCGGGCTCGATGGAGAACACGCTGCTGATCGGCGACTATCTGTTCGTGGAGAAATTCTCCTACGGCTATAGCCGCTATACCTTTCCCTTCGGCGCCTGGCCCTTCGGCTCCAAGATGCAGGGCCGCTACTTCACCTTCGGCAACGAGCCGGAGCGCGGCGACGTGGTGGTGTTCAAATTTCCCCGGGACAATTCCACCGACTTCATCAAGCGGGTGATCGGCCTGCCCGGCGACCGCGTTCAGATGATCCATGACGTGCTGTATCTCAACGGCAAGCCGGTGCCGCGCGAGCGCATCGCCGATTATGTCGGCAACCTCGACGGCGAGGAGGGGCGCTGGACCCAGTATCGCGAGACCCTGCCGGGCGGCAAAAGCTATGTCACCCTCGACAAGACCACGGAAGGCCCGCTGGACAATACCGAGGAATTCGTGGTGCCGCCTGGCCACTATTTCATG
>DATEIA010000248.1:0-4269 GCA_035279305.1 Rhizomicrobium sp. | reverse complement strand
CGCTGACGCGCGCGGGGGAGAGCGCGGCAGCTTTCTGCGCTTCCATCTGGGACGCGGTCTTGTTCAGCAATTCGATTCCCTCGCGGGCTTCGGCCGCGCTCAGGGTCAAAGGCGGCAACAGGCGCACCACATTGTCGCCTGCCGGCAGCACGACCAGGCCGTTGGCCCGCGCCGCGGCGACGAAGGCGGACGCATCGGCCTTCATTTTGAGCCCGATCATCAGGCCCTGGCCGCGCGCATGATCGAAGAGGCCGGGATGACCGGCCACCAGCGCGCCCAGCTGCTGATGCAGATAGTTGGCGACTTGGTTGACGTGATCCAGGAAACCCGGCGCCAGGATCATGTCGATGGCTTCATTTCCCATCGCCATGGCCAGCGGATTGCCGCCACAGGTGGTGCCGTGGGTGCCCACGGTCATGCCCTTGGCGGCCTCGGCGGTCGCCAGCACTGCGCCCAGCGGAAAGCCGCCGCCCAGCGCCTTGGCGATCGTCATAATGTCGGGGGTAATACCCAGCCAATCGTAAGCGAACAATTTGCCGGTGCGCCCCAAGCCGGTCTGGATCTCATCGAAGATCAGCAATAGGCCGTTATCGTCGCACAGCGTGCGCAGGGCGCGCAGGAATTCCGGCGCGACCGTGCGTACCCCGCCCTCGCCCTGCATGGGTTCGATCAGGATGGCGGCGGTCTGCGGACCGATGACCTTTTTGGTTGCTTCCAGATCGCCGAATGGGACTTGGTCGAACCCCGGCATGCGCGGTCCGAAACCTTCGAGATATTTCTCGTTGCCGCCGGCATTGACCGCGGCATAGGTGCGGCCGTGAAAGGCGCCCTCGAAGCTGACGATATGGAAACGTTCGGGACGGCCGCTGACGAACTGGTAGCGCCGCGCCATCTTGATGGCGAGTTCGATCGCCTCGGTGCCCGAATTGGTGAAGAAGGCGGTGTCGGCAAAAGTGTTGGCCACCAGTTTCTTGGACAGGCTTTCCTGGCCCGGCACCCGGTAGAGGTTGGAGGTGTGCCACAGTTTGCCCGCCTGCGCGGTCAAAGCCGCCACCAGCCGGGGATTGGCATGGCCGAAGGCGTTGACGGCGATGCCCGCCCCAAAGTCCAGATATCGCTTGCCATCCTCGGCGAAAAGGTAGGAACCCTCGCCACGGACGAAGGCGACATCCGTCCGGTTATAGGTGGGAAGCAAAGCCGGAAACACGCAAAACACTCCTCTTTGAGATTGAAATAAAAATACAAATCGAGGTTGAAGGACCTGTTTATCTGCTTTCCGTGACGCGCCGACAACCCCGCGGATCGGCATCGCAGCCCCGCTGTTGCGGGATTGGAGGCGCGCTACCCCGGTCCACGAACCGGAATCATGTGGACAAGGCCCGTCCGGATACATCGTAATGCTTGTGCGCTACCAAGGCAGGGATACTGTATCTAGTGACCGGGGGGTCGTTGGAGCCCGCCCTGGCAGCCAGGAGCGATAGCCATGACGCAGGCAAATTGGTCGGATGACCGGGTTGAACAGCTCAAGACATTATGGACCGAGGGCCTCTCGGCCAGCCAGATCGCCCGGGCCCTGGGCGGGGTCACCCGCAATGCGGTGATCGGCAAGGTTCACCGCCTGGGCCTGGCGGGCCGCGCCAGCCCCTCGCGCAGCGAACGGCCGCGCATACCCATGACCCCCAAGGTCCCCAGCGTCCGCAGCCATGTGCCGGCGGCCCCGATCGTGGAGGAAGATCCCCTACAGCTTGAGGACGGCAGCCATGCCACGGTCCTGACCATCAGCGACCGGATGTGCCGTTGGCCGATCGGCGATCCCTCCGGGTCGGAATTCCACTTCTGCGGTCACAACCCCAAGGCCGGGTCGCCCTATTGCGAAGCCCATGCCCGCAAGGCCTATCAGCCGCAGCAGGCCCGCCGCGACGCTAAGGACAATAAGGGCCGCCTCGCCGGGTAGCGCGGACTGCCCGCCTCATGGCAAATATTCGCCATGAGCGGGCCTACTCCTAGCGTCTACGACTATTCCGCGTCTTTGCTGAACGGCGAGCCGGTTTCGCTGTCCAATTGGCGCGGGCGCGTGCTGCTGATCGTCAATACCGCCAGTCATTGCGGTCTGACCCCGCAATATGCCGGCCTGCAGCGGCTGCACGAGCGGCTGGAGCCGGAAGGGCTGACGGTTCTGGGTTTCCCCTGCAACCAATTCCTCAATCAGGAACTGGGCAGCGAAAGCGAAATCACCCGCTTCTGCCGCGAGAATTTCGGCGTCACCTTTCCGATGTTCTCCCGGCTCAAAGTCAATGGCCGCAAGACGCACCCCCTGTTCCGCTATCTCAAAAGCCAAAAACGCGGCTTTCTGGGCACCACCATGATCACTTGGAACTTCAACAAATTCCTGGTCGGCCGTGACGGCATTCCGGTGGCGCGCTTTGCGCCCAAGGTCAAGCCGGCAGAACTGGAAGAGCCGATCCGGAAGTTGCTTTGAGCAATAGCGCGATAACCGCGAAGACGCACCGCCCTCGCCCGCTGCGCGGGCTCGAAGCGGGGCCAGCTTTTCTAAGCTCGCTTCGCTCTCTAAGAAAAGCTAGGCCAAAGAACCGCGGTCAGGCTGCGGTTATTGCCGAGCCAACAGAGGCCGCGTCCAGCGAATAGCCGGCCGACCGCACCGTACGGATGGGATCGGCGCCGCCCTCGATATTCAGCGCCTTGCGCAAGCGGCCGACATGCACGTCCACGGTGCGCGCCTCGACATAGACGTCGCTGCCCCAGACCGCATCCAGCAATTGCTCGCGGCTGAACACCCGGCCGGGATGCTGGATCAGATGGTCCAGCAAGCGGTATTCGGTGGGTCCCAAATGCACTTCCACGCCGCCACGGCGGACCCGGTGGGCGGCGCGGTCCATCTCGATATCTCCGACCACCACCACGTCTTCCGCCAGGCTGGGACGGATGCGGCGCAGCACCGCGCGCAGCCGGGCCAGCAATTCGGTCATGGAGAAAGGCTTGGTCAGATAATCGTCCGCGCCGGTATCGAGCCCACGGATACGGTCGGATTCCTCGCCGCGCGCCGTCAACATCACAATGGGGACATTGCGGGTCTCCTGGCGGCCGCGCAGGCGGCGGCAGACCTCGATGCCCGACAGTTGGGGCAGCATCCAATCCAGCACCACCAGATCGGGCTGCTCCTCGGCGGCGACCAACAGGGCTTCCTCGCCATCGCGGGCTTCCAGCACGCGATACCCCTCGCGCTCCAGATTGTAACGCAGCAGGGTGACCAGGGCGCTTTCGTCTTCGGCGACCAGGACAGTCGGTTTGCTCATGCGTGAGTCTCGTAGGGAACACTGGTTTCGCTGGTGATGTCCGCCTTGGGACGGTTGTTGGCCAGATGGCCGGCGCGCACCATGTGGTACACGACCTCGGCAATGTTGGTGCAATGGTCGCCGCAACGCTCGATATTCTTAGCAACGAACAGAAGATGGGTGCACAAGCCGATGGTGCGCGGGTCTTCCATCATATAGGTCAAGAGTTCGCGGAACAGGCTGTTATAAATCTCGTCGATCTCGCCATCGCGGCTCCACACCGCTTCGGCTTCTTCGGCGTTGCGGGCGGTGAAGGCGTCCAGAACCTGCTTGAGCTGGTTCTGCGCCGCCTTGCCCATGCGCGCCAGCGACTGGGTCAAACGGATAGGGGGCTCGCGGTTCAGCACCAACGCGCGCTTGGCGATGTTCTTGGCAAGATCGCCGATGCGTTCCAGCTCCGCCGCCGTCTTGATCGCGGCCAGGGTCTCGCGCAGGTCCACCGCCATGGGTTGGCGCAGCGCCAGCAGCTTGAGGGCGCGGTCTTCGATTTCCTGCTGGATTTCGTCGATGCGCGCGTCGCCGCCCACCGCCCGTTCTGCCGCCACGCTGTCGCGGCGCGCAATGGCTTCGACCGCCGCGGCGAACTGGGCTTCGGCAAGGCCGCCCATCTGCGCCACCAGCGCGGACAGAGCTTCCAACTGTTCCCCGAAGGATTTGACGGTATGCTCACTCATCGCTGTGTTCCGATCGAGGTTCATGAACTTCCGCTTATGCGGTTCACCACACTGCTATGCGACAGTTTTATAACATTTCCGTGACAGGCTCGGAGACCGTTGGTTTTTCAAGGATTTCGGGGGGCGCGGCGGGAAGAAAAACAGTGAATAGACTGCCTGCCCCCAGCTTGCTTTCGATGCTGAGACGTCCCTGATGGCGGCTTACGATGTGCTTGACGATCGCCAGGCCCAGACCGGTGCCG
>DATEIA010000247.1:0-13880 GCA_035279305.1 Rhizomicrobium sp. | reverse complement strand
GCCCCAAGCCTGCCGATCTCACCCTGGACCACGCTCGCGATGCACTTCTGACTCCGTTCGGCAAGGCGACCTTGACCGACCGTTACCTGATGCCGGGTGAGAGCTTCCAGGACATGTTCGCGCGGGTCTCCTGCGCCTATGCCGACGATGTGAGCCACGCCCAGCGGCTGTACGACTATATGAGCCGCTTGTGGTTCATGCCGGCGACGCCGATCCTGTCCAACGGCGGCACCAAGCGCGGCTTGCCGATTTCCTGCTTCCTCAACGATGTTTCGGACTCGCTGGACGGCATTGTCGGCACCTGGAACGAAAATGTGGCGTTGGCCAGCAATGGCGGCGGCATCGGCACCTATTGGGGCAAGGTCCGCTCCATCGGCGAAAAAGTGAAGACCGGCAAGACCAGCGGCATTATTCCTTTCATCCATGTGATGGACGGGCTGACGCTCGCGATCAGCCAGGGTTCGCTGCGGCGCGGTTCGGCGGCGGTCTATCTCGACATCTCCCATCCCGAGATCGAGGAGTTCCTGGAGATCCGCAAGGCCTCCGGCGACTTCAACCGCAAAGGCCTGAACCTGCATCACGGCATTAACATTACCGACGAATTCATGGACTGCGTGAAGCAGGGCAAGATGTTCGGCCTGCGCAGCCCCAAGGACCGCCAGGTGCTGCGCGAGGTCAATGCCCGCGAATTGTGGCAGCGCATTCTGGAAACCCGGTTGCAGACCGGCGAGCCCTATATCCTCAATATCGATGCGGTGAACCGCGCTCTGCCCAAGCACCAGCGCGAGCTGGGGCTGAAGGTCAACACTTCCAACCTGTGCAGCGAGATCACCCTGCCCACCGGCACCGACCATGACGGCAAGGAGCGCACCGCGGTCTGCTGCCTGTCGTCGCTGAATATCGAGACCTGGGACCAATGGGCCGAGGAGGAGGGCTTTGTCGAGGACGTGCTGCGCATGCTCGACAATGTCCTGACCAGCTTTATCGAAACCGCTCCCGCCGGGATGGAGCGCGCCAAGTACAGCGCCCTGCGCGAACGCTCGGTGGGGCTGGGGGTGATGGGCTTCCACTCCTTCCTGCAGATGAAAAACATTCCGCTGGAAAGCGCGATGGCCAAATCCTGGAATCTGCGCATTTTCAAGAAGATACGCCGGGAAGCGGATGCGGCATCTTATATATTGGCGGAAGAGCGCGGCGCCTGCCCCGACGCCCAGGAGAAGGGCATGAAGGCGCGCTTCTCTCATAAGCTGGCGATCGCGCCCACGGCCAGCATCTCCATCATCTGCGGCGGCGCCAGCGCCTGCGTCGAGCCGATCCCGGCCAATGTTTACACCCACAAGACCCTGTCGGGCGCCTTCTCGGTGCGCAATCCCTATTTGCAGGAATTGCTGGAGACCAAGGGTCAGAACACCGACGCGACCTGGCAGTCGATTGTCGAGCAGGAAGGCTCGGTGCAGCATCTGGACTGCCTCACCGAAGAGGAAAAGGCGGTCTATCGCACCGCCTTTGAGATCGACCAGCGCTGGATCATCGAGCTGGCGGCCGACCGCACCCCCTATATCTGCCAGAGCCAGTCCTTGAACCTGTTCCTGCCCGCCGATATCGACAAGTGGGACTTGCACATGCTGCACTGGACGGCATGGGAGCGCGGCATCAAGAGCCTCTATTATTGCCGCTCCAAGTCGATCAGCCGCGCCGGCTTTGCCGGCCAGCTGGAGAAGAAGGAGAAGGGTGTCTCATCCGCGCCCCGCACCGACTATGAAGAGTGTCTCGCATGTCAGTGAAGAATCTGGGATCGGTCGATCCGCGCACGCTGATCGGCAAAGGCACGATTGGGCTTTTGAACGCCACGGGGACCTATGACATCACCCGTTACCCCTGGGCCTATGACTGCTGGAAGCGCCAGCAGCAGACTCATTGGATGGGCGAGGAAGTGCCGCTGGGTTCCGACATCCGCGACTGGCAGTCGGGCCATCTGTCCGAGGCCGAAAAGGGCCTCTTGACCCAGATTTTCCGCTTCTTCACCCAGTCGGACGTGGAAGTGGGCGACAATTATTTGAAGCGCTACATCCCGATCTTCCAGCCGCTGGAAGTGCAGATGATGATGGCCGCCTTCACCAATATGGAGACGGTGCATATCGACGCCTATGCGCTGCTGCTCAAGACCTTAGGCATGCCGCAGACCGAATTCGAGGCTTTCCGCGATTATCGCGAGATGAAGGCCAAGGCCGACTACATGCATACCTTCGGCGTGGGCACTTGCGCCGACGTGGCGCGCACGCTTGCCATGTTCGGCGCTTTCACCGAAGGCATGTCGCTGTTCGCCAGCTTCGCCATGCTGATGAACTTCCCCCGTTTCAACAAGATGAACGGCATGGGCCAGATCGTGTCCTGGTCGGTGCGCGACGAGAGCCTGCACTGCGAAGGCATCACCAAGCTCTATCACGCCTGGGCCGATGAGACGGGATGCGTCACCAAGCAGGTGCGCGACGATATCCGTGAGGTGGCCCATACCATGGTCGGGCTGGAAGAAGGCTTTGTCGATCTGGCCTTCAGCCTGGGCGAAGTCCAGGGCATGACCGCCAAGGAGATCAAATCCTATGTCCGCTATATCGCGGACTGGCGGCTGACCCAGCTGAAGCTGGAGCCGGTGTTCGGCAATTTCGAAGCGACCGAGAGCGGTTACAAGCAGCTCAAGGCGCATCCCTTGCCCTGGCTGGTGGAAATCCTCAACGGCGTCGAGCATGCCAACTTCTTCGAGCAGCGCGCCACCGAATATTCCAAGGGCGCCTCGCGCGGGTCGTGGGACGGTAACGAAGGTGTCTGGTCGCAGTTCGACAAGCGCAATCAGATCGCGGCGGAGTAGCGGCGCGGGTCTTTTCTCCGCAATTGACCGTGGGGTCGCCAACGGCAGCGTAGCGTTACTCCTTGGCCAACCAGGGCGGCGTATCAAGCCAAGCTTTGACCTTTTCGGGCTCTTTCACTTTCGAGAAATAATCCCCGTCATACCGGTCGAAAAAATATTGATCGATCCCCGGCCCGGCGAAACGCAGCATCCCTTTGTTCTTCGCGTCATGGAACAGCCCGCCCAATGCGCCGATGGGCTCGGCGGTGTCCAGACAGGGGGTCGGAAGACCATGCGAGCCGTCCGCAACGCCTTCCAGGCAATGGGCCGCTCCCTCGGCACGCCAACCGGTGCCGTCGCGCTCGACCCATAGGGAAAAGAACTTGTCGCCGCCATAGTTTGCCTGAACGCAATGATAAAGACGCCACTGGCGGATCAACTGCCGCGCAATTGGATCGGCGCCAGGCGTGTCGGCGCTGACCTCCAACATATCGGGAAGGGGCGTTTGCGGAAGCTGTTTGATGCCGAAGTCGCGCTCCAGCCGGGCATCGTCCGCCGCGCTTTTGGCAAAGGCGGCGAGATCCGCCAATTCCGGCATGCGCGCAATGTCGGCCCGCAACGTCCGCCTCCAATAAGGATAAAAGGCTTTCAAATCCTCTTTCGTGGGCTCGATCTGGCAGCCTGGCATCAGTTTTGCCGCCAGCAAGGGCAGGGCAAAGCGGCGGAAACCATTGATGGCGCGCTGCGAGGCAATAAAGCTCGCATCTTCCTGCGGCCCCGTCATGTTGCGGAATGTATCGGGCCCCAGGCCCTTGTCATAGTCGCGGATCCGCACCGGCGCATCGAACAGATAGGCGACGACGTATTCGTCGAACGCCGGTGGTTGCGCGGCTTCCGTCTGAGCGAAGCAGGGGGAAGGCGCGGCAAGGCAGAGAAAGGCGAGCGCCAGTTTCAGATGCCTGTTCAATTCCGTTCCCCCATGACCGCCCCGGCCGGATCGACCCGGTGACGCTATTGCATCACCATCGCCCGATCCAGCACGGCGGCTGACTCGTTGTCAGTTGAGACGGCCTGGCGCGGCGCCTACAGCCGCCCGAAGCGTTTAACGGCTTCCTGAAGCGAGCGCAATTTTTCGATATGGCCGTATATGGAATGCTCGGTCTGATCCAAAGCCTGGGCCTTGACCAGCACCTCGGCCGCAATGTCTCTCGGCACCACCCCCACCCAATTTCTACGCGCCAATGCGCGAAGAAATTGCCCTCCCCCGTCAAGGGGGAGGGAATAATTCTGCGGAATTGGGCCCCAAAATCCCTCGCGGTTGCTGCACCACAGCCTTGGGTCTGCCGCGTTAGTTTCCCTCTTTTTCTTGAGCAAGTCGTTTGGCAAGGCCCTGGCGTGAAGACGCAGCAAGCGTCTTGCAGGCATCGGAATCGATAAAAGCATCAGCCTTGCCGTCTTTCTCCCGCGCCTCCAGCCGCTCAAGCGTGCCGGAAAAGCCCGGATGCGGCGTCAGAAGGATGTCGCAAGGCATAGTTTCGAGGGCGGCGAAACTCTTTTCGAATCCGGCGAGCAGGTCAGGATGACTGGTGAAGCGATAATTGTCCGCTGACACGGCCGTCAGGCTGTCGGCATAGACAATATGAAGACAGCGGTCTTCTTCGCAAGATGTCCAGCTCCAGCTCGTGCCGCCTTGGGTGTGGCCGGGCGTAAAATGGGCGGTTAGCGCCAGCGGCCCGACCCGCAAAGTCTGGCCGTCGCTGAGTACTTGGACCTTCGACACACCTGCATAGGGCTGTGGCTTAAGATCGTGCTGGGGATCGTCGGGCGTCGTCGTGCCGCGGCGAAGCACTTGGGCGCTCCAGGGACTTGCCGCCACGTTTGCGCCGCTCAGGCGCTGGAGTGGCGCAATCCCGGCGGCATGATCGAAATGGGCATGCGAATTGACAATCAGCTTGATGTCTTCGGGGCGAAAGCCCAGGGCGCGAATATTGCCGGCGATCTGCGGCGCGGATTCCGTCAAACCGCCGTCGATCAACACCAGTCCCTGCTTTGAGGCGATCAGGATGGCACTCAGTTCATGGGTGCCGACATAATAGGTATTTCCGTAAATCCGGAATGGCGCCTGCGGCACATTCCAGGCGGCGCAGGATGCGCACGGCGTCACCGTCTGTTCCGCTGCCGCCGGCACAGCGGCAAGCGTCAGTGCCAAAATCGCGAGCCACGACCGCATCACATCCTCACAGCACCGTCATCGGCAGCCCGCTCTCGCGCCACGCCTTGATGCCGCCGTCCAGGGCGGCGGCTTTGGTATAGCCCAGCTCGCGCAAGGTCGCCGCCGCCAGGGTCGAGATGCGGCCGAATTCGCAAGCCACCAGAATGCGCTGGGTGGGATCGGGCAGTTCGCTGTTGACGCGAAGCTCCAACTGGCCGCGCGGCAAATGGCGGGCGCCGGGAATATGGCCTTCGGCGAAGGCGTCTTTTTCCCGCACATCCAGCAAAATCAAGCCCAGATCGTTGCGACTTACCCGCTCGGCCAGTTCCGCCATGGACACAAACGGCACATGGGCGGATGCTTCGGATAAAAGCTGCTCCACCGTCTTGCCGCCGCTCATATTGGTGCGCAGCGCCTCGGTGAGGTGGGTGGGGGCGTCGAGATTGAGCTGTTTCATCATGGCGATGAATTCGGCGCGGTCGCGCTTTTGCAGCCGGGGATTGTTCGCGATCTCGTCACCGATGGTGGAATGGCTGCGGCCCTTATAGTCGTGGGCCGGATAGACCAGCAGCGCGGGATCGAGCTTCAGCACCCGGCCAAACAGGCTGTCATAGAGTTGGTCGGGATCGCCGGTCGGCAAATCGGTGCGCCCGGTACCGCCGATCAGCAAGGTATCGCCGGTGAAGATTCGGTCCTCCGCCACAATGCACAGGGAATCGCGCGTATGGCCCGGCGTATGCAGCGCGCGCAGCCGCATGCCGCCGACCCGCAGGATTTCGCCGTCCTCCAGCTTGAAACTCGCATAGGGGGCCGGGGAAAGTTTGCTGGTGACCACCGGCACGTCCAGGGTCTTGCCCAACGCCTTGGCGGCCGAGAAGTGATCGGCATGGGTATGGGTGTCCAGCACATAGCGGATGCGCAAGCCGTCCTTGGCCGCCAGGCCCAGATAGCGGTCGATCTGGTTCAGGTGCGGATCGATCAGGATGGCGGAACGCGCCTCGTCGCAGCCCAGCAGATAGGACTGGCAGCCGCCGGTGGCGATCTGTTCGAAAATCATCGCATGCCCCAACAAAACTTGCGCGGACTATAGCCTATCGCGCGCACCGCGCGGAACAGAGGTCGGGCGGATCAAAATCCGCTTGTGCCTTGTTGACTCCTGTGGCTATGCTGATCCGCCTTTCGAGAGGCATGCTGTCCGCGCAAAGGGCTTAGCCCGCTCGTCGTTTGTTGGTCTTACCTGACTTCCAGCCCGGTATCGCGGACTCGCGGGCGCAGGAAGGAAGGCTTTTGATGACCGGCGATCCCGGGAAGCGTCTGCTTCCCCCACTTCCCCACCCCCATCACTTGCGCAAGCAGGCCAAGGCGCGGTTTGCCGCCATGAAGGCCAAAGGGCCGGGCGCCCGGCTGGCGGACGCGCAACTCGTCCTGGCGCGGGAATATGGTTTTCCGAACTGGGCGGCGTTGCAGGCCGAAGTAGCGCGCCGCGCCCAGGGTCCGCTGGGCCAGCGCGCGCATGTGCGCCGGGTCCATCTGGCCCCGTTCCGGCCTGGATGGTGGCGGCAGGATGAACCGCTGGACGACGAGGTGGACACCGTCGCCGCCTTTCTGCGCGCGGCGGTGATCCTTCAGATCGGGGTTGTTCTCGCCGTGGTGGGCGGGCTGGCATTGATTCTCTGGATCATGCAGCTGGGCGGGCTATTGCCGCCCATATCCATCCATCTGAACCTCTGACCGCGGCAGATGAAATTTCTACCGCTGATCTGGGCCGGGCTGCGGCGACGGCCGGCCCATCCCATCCTCGCCTTCGTTTCCATGACGCTTGCGACCATGCTGGCCGGCCTCGCCATGACGGCGGCGCGTGTCCTGCCGCAGGGGCCCGGCCGTGACCTGGACAAAGCGGTCGGCGTCATCTCGGGGCTGGGCTTTGTGATGATCCTGTTTCTCACCGGCAACGCGATGGCCCAGTCGGTGCGGGAACGCGGTTGGGAAGTCGCCTTGTTGCGGACCCTGGGCTTTTCCGACCGGCAAGTCGTGACCTTGCTGTTCTGTGAAGTGGTAGTGCCATGTTTGGCCGGTGCGGCAGCAGGCCAAGTGCTGGCGCAATCGGTCTTGCTGATCCTGTCGCATTTGTTTGCCGCAAAGTTGAAAATACTTCTGCTCCTGCCGCTCGCATCGGTTGGGATCAATTTTACGGCTGCCATATTTGTCGCTTTCGCCAGCATGACCCCGCCGGTTCGGCGTCTGGCGCGTCTCAACCTTGCGGCCGCTTTGGCGCGGGGGCGTCATGGCTAGCTTGCGGCAGTTCCTGGGCATCATGCGGCTCAGCGCGCGAAGCTTTCCCGGGCGCGCCAAGTCCTCGCTGGTGATTGTCATCGGCCTTGCCTGCGTAACGGCGGTTCCCCTGTCCCTCATCACCGTGGGTGAAAGCCTGAAAAATAATTACATCAGAGCGGGCGCGCCGGATCGCGCTATCGTGCTGTCGCAAGGCGCGCGCACGCAATCGGGCAGTCGTATTTCACCTTTGTGGGCCGACACGATCCTGCATGCGCGGGGGATACGCCAATGGCATGGGCAAGTTCTGGCCGGGTTTGAAATTTCGGCGGGCTTTCAACCGCTCAAGCGGGCAAAGCCGGAAAAAGGCAATGCCACTATTCGGGGCATTGGTCCTCTGGGATTCGTGATGCGGCCGGAGTTTAAATTGCTCTCAGGCCGGCTGCCCAAGCCGGGTTCACAGGATGCGATCGTGGGTCTGCAGGCACAGCGCAAGTTTGCAGGCTTTGATATTGGCCACCAGATTGAGGCCGTGGAGCGCCGCTGGCAGGTTGTTGGCGTCTTCGAAACCGGAAATACGCTGGACGGAGATGTGGTGGCGGATGCCGGCGCGCTGAAGGCCGCCAAGCATCGCGATGGCTATAATATTGCGCGCGTTGCTCTGAAATCGCCGGATAGGCTGGAGGATTTTCGCGAATCCCTGCGCGCCTTGCCGGTCAGGATCGTGCGCGAGACGGATTATTATACGCAACTCTGGTCCCAAGTTCCGGACATTCCCTATTTTATTGCTTATGCGCTTTTGCTGCTTATGGGGGGAGGGGCGCTGTCAGGGACAGTCCACACCGTCTATGCCGCGACCGGCGCGCGGGCGCATGAGATCGTGATCCTGCGTGCCATCGGCTTTAACGGTGCACTGGTGGCAGCTTCTGTCGTTGTGGAAGCGGTGCTGCTGGCGTGCCTGGGTGCGCTGATCGGGGTTGGCGTCGACTGGCTGTGGCTCGACGGTTATCCCTACAATGGCGGCATGGAAGGTGGCGTATTTCCCGTCCATGTGACGTGGCGCATGGCGGCGCTTGCATTGGGCTGGGCAATCGTCATTGGCATTTGGGGGGCGCTGATGCCGTCTTTCAAGGTCGCCCGTGGCACCGTGGTGGAGGCGATGCGGGAATTGTGACGATCAACTTCTGAGCTGCGCACGGAATTTCCGGTCGTTCTTGAGAGCATATTCCCGCCGCATCGCGCTTTTGCGGGTGCGGTGCTTCTCGGCATAGACCAGGGTCCAGACCCGCCCGCGGGTGGTTTTGGCGCCGACGCGTTTTTGGCCGACTCGCGTATCATTGTGCTGGGCCAGCCGCCGCTCCAGGTCCAGGGTCCAGCCGACATAGGTCAGGACCCGTCCCCGGGGTGTTTTTGCGGCCAGGACATAGACAAAAGAGGGCATGGCGTTTCGCGTGGTTTGTCCGGTTATAACAAATATCGCTCAGGCGGCGAGGAACGCGCCATGAGAAAGCCTCTCGCGCTTCTGGCGGCCCTGTCGCTCAGCGCCTGCGTGGAGGCTCCGCCCACCGCGCCGCAGGTCACCGAAATCGCGCAATCCAGCCTGGGCCTGGCCGGCGATGCCGCGCCGCATGCGCCGCGCGATTGGTGGAAGGCCTTCCAGGACCCGCAGGTGGACCGGTTGGCGGCGTCGGTGATCGCCAACAACCCGACCCTTGCCGGGGCGTTGGCGCGGTTGCGCGCGGCGCAATCCGAGGTCGCGGTGAACCGGGCCGAGGACCGGCCGCAGCTGCGTTTCGACGGCAGCGAGCAGCGGGTGCGGTTCAGCAAGGACTATATCATTCCGCCGCCTTATGGCGGGACCTATCGCTGGTATGGCGCGCTGACCGCCAACCTCGGCTGGAATCTGGATTTCTGGGGCAAGCAGGCGGCCTTGATCCAGCAGGCGCAGGGCAGCGCCGAAGCCGCCGCGCTGGACGCCGAAGCGGCGCACCTGGCGCTGTCGGGGGCTTTTGCCCAGGTCTATATCAATCTGTTGCTCGATTATCAGTATGGCGACATCGCCGACGCCACCGTCGCCCAGCGCGAAGAGATATTGAAGATCACCCAAGGCCGCTTGAATGCCGGTTTGGAGGATGCCAGCGCGCTGGAGCAGGCCAAGGCGCTTCTGTCCATCGCCAAGGCCGACCAGTTGCGCTTTGCCGCCGCCCGCGAGATGGACCTGCATGCCATCGCGGCGCTGGCGGGGCAGGGCGCCGGCGCTTATGCCACCATCACGCGGCCCAAGCCGAACCTGGATGTGGCGCTGCCCTTGCCGCAAAAGCTGCCCGCCGATCTTTTGTCGCGGCGTCCCGATATCTTGGCGGCCAAGGCGCGGCTGCGCGCGGCGATGAAGGGCCGCGAGGCGGCGCATGCCGATTTCTTCCCCGACATCAATCTGGCGGCGCTGGTGGGGTTCCAGGCCATCGGGCTTTCCAATCTGGTGAGCGGCAACAGCTTCACCATGGGGGTGGGGCCCGCCGTCCATCTGCCGATCTTCGATGCCGGCAAGCTGCGCGCCCAATATGCCCGCGCCACTGCCGATCTCGACCTGGCGGTGACCAACTATAACGGCGCGGTGCTGGCGGCGATCAAGCAGACCGCCGACGCCATGACCCAGGTGGCAAGCCTGGAGGCCCAGCGCGTGCAACAGCAAGACGCGGTGACCAGCGCCGAACGCGCTTTCCGCATCGCCCAGGACCGCTATCGCAGCGGCTTGCAGACCCAGCTTCCCATGCTGACGGCGGAAGCCACTTTGCTCCAGGCGCGCCAGGCGCTGGTCAGCGTGGTGGCGCGGGGCGCGCAACAGCGCATCACCCTGATGCTGACGGTCGGCGGCGGTTTCGAGCCCGCAACGCAGACTGCCGCCAATCCCTAAATCCCCCTTAGGCCAGGGATTAATCCGCCTACGTCCTAAGTTGACAGGGAATCGGGCGCCTGCGGTAGTGCGGCATGATTCGCGAATCACTGATTCGGCGCTTGCCCGAACTTGCCTTTGCCCTGCTGTTCGGCGGCGGGTGGGTGGCGGGCGGCAACGCGGCGCTGGCCGGCCTGCCCAAATTCCTGGACGCGGCGGTGCCCGGCATGGCGGCAAAAGCCGATGTGAGCCGAACAGATCGGAGCGATGGTGTGGCGCGGCTGCGCCTTGCGCAAGGCTTTCAGCAAAGCCGTTTCGCGCCGCAGGTTCTGTATCCCGTCGCCGCGTCGCCGATGCCGGACTGGCTGGCCGAAGCGGTCCGTATGGACCGGCTGGGGCCGCCGCCCGTGTTGCGCGGTGTGCGGGTCGCCGAGAAGAGTGAAGCGGTTGCTGTCCAGCGGCCGGTGATCGCCATCTGCATCGACGATCTGGGCGAAGACCTGGCCGGCACCGACAAGGCGATGGCGCTGCCCAAGGCGGTGGCACTGTCTTTCCTCTCCTTTGCCGAAACCACGCCCTTTCTGGCGGAAGCGGCGGCGCGGCGCGGCCATCTGGTGCTGGCGCATGTGCCGATGCAGGCAATCAACGGCAAGGATCCTGGGCCGATGGGGCTCAAGCCCGGCATGACGCCGGAGGAGATTGCGCGCCGCCTGGGCTGGAACCTGGCGCGGGTGCCGGGACTGGTGGGCATCAACAATCACGAAGGCAGCCGCTTTACCGCCGACGCGGCGGCGCTGGCGCCGGTGATGGCGACGCTCCAGGCGCGGCATTTGTTCTTTTTCGATTCCCGCACCGGGCCGGGCAGCCAGGTCGGCGCGGCGGCGCGTGCGGCGGGCGTAGTGACGGCGGGACGCGACATCTTCCTGGACGACGATCCCAGCCCGGCGGCGGTCGGCGCCGAACTGGACATGCTGGCGCGGGAGGCCAGACGCAGCGGCGTCGCCATCGCCATCGGCCATCCCCATGACGTGACCCTGAAGTTGCTGGCGGCCTGGCTGGCGCAAGATCATGGCGTGACCTTGGTGCCGCTGGATGAAGCGATAAGGATGAAAGCGGAGCGGCGGACGGTTGCTAGCGGCAGCGTAGCAACGGCGCTGCGCTGAATGACGGTCCGCTTTTGACCCAAAGCAGACATTCGGACCGACAATTTCCGGGCCTATGTTTTTCGCCGACACCCTTGGTTCTGTAGTGCGATTTGTTGCGATGATTGCTTGAAGTTGTGGCGGCTCCCTCCGGGTGTGGACTGGATAAAGCGGCACCACAAATTGTAATTTGTGTTTACAGTGGAAGCGAGGCTCTTATCTTAAGTGCCTAAAATTGTTTACCTCCAAATTGTGGCACGATAGTTGCTTACGATGAGTTGGGTTTAAGTCTGGGGTTTCTATGAACGTCCGCAAATCACTATTGGGTGTGGCTTTCCTTGCTTTTGCTTCCGGTTCGGCAAACGCAGCGATTATCTTGACGACAAACGGTTCGGGAGATCAGGTCGACTGGGGTCAGCTTGGCCCGGTGGGCACTCCCGTTGCGTCGGGAACCGCATTCACCACGGCGGGTGGCGTCCAGGGTGTGGTTACATTTGGTGGTTCCGGCACGGGTGCAGGTGTCTATGCGCAGGGTGTGAATTGGAACGGCGACTTTCATCCAAACCAGTCTATACTTTTCAGCGGTTTTAACGGCGCAACCCCGATAATTCTGACCTTCAACACGCCGCTCGCTTCCTTCACTGAGGACATCCAAGCGAATTTCTTCGGCGCGTTCACCGCGCAGCTGGATGCCTATTCTGGCGTCACCTTATTGGGCAGCTTTTTCGTAAACGGTAACTCGAGCTCGACCCCGGACACTGCGTCGGCACTTGGTGTTTTGGATGACGTGGCTGAGATCGATAAGATCGTTTACAGCGTGACGTCCTGTACACTGTCTTGCGATCAATTTGCAATTGGTGGGGCTGGCTTTGGCACCAGTTCGCGTGTTCCCGAGCCGCTGACGCTTTCTGTTTTCGCGGCTGGTCTCGTCGGTGCAGCTGCAATGCGTCGCCGCAAGAAGAAGTCGGCGTAGCGCGAACTGCTGGAAGAATTGGGGTCAGAGTAGATATTTGCGTTGAAAACAAGACGCTGGCGTCAGCTGGGTGGCCCGCAGGAGTTTACACTCCGGCCGGGCTCCGCGCGGACCGGGGTGCGGGCAATGACATGGGAGAAGGATGGCTCCAATCCTCATGCTTCGACAAGCTCAGCATGAGGAATTCCTCACCCTGAGCTTGTCGAAGGGTGAGG
This sequence comes from Rhizomicrobium sp., assembly GCA_035279305.1. Taxonomy (GTDB): domain Bacteria; phylum Pseudomonadota; class Alphaproteobacteria; order Micropepsales; family Micropepsaceae; genus Rhizomicrobium. The sequence goes on along the minus strand of DATEIA010000247.1, from coordinate 1,329 downwards.
GCGTCATTGCTCTTCCTCGCTGCGCTAAAGCAGTTTTTCCATCCGGTAGTTGCCCAAGGTCTGGCCGTTGGTCTCCACCGTCTGATAGGCCAGCACCTTGAAGCCATGGCGCTCGAACACCGGGCGCGCGGTGATGCTGACTTCGCCATACAGCCGCTTGCGGCCTTCGCTCTGCGCCCGGGCGGTGACAAAGCGCAGCATGGCGCTTCCCACGCCGCGGCGCTGGAAAGCCGGGCTGACATAGAACATGTCGATATGGCCTTCGCCGTCCAGGTCGGTAAAGCCCGCCGCCTGGCCTTTATATTCCGCGACAAAAGTGGGTTTGGCGCGGCAGCGGGCGGAGAATTGCGCCATATCGCGCCGCTCCGGCGCCCAGGCGGCGATCTGTGCCGGCGAATAGTCCCGGCGCGCGATCTGGTGCACCGCACGGGTAAAAATCTCCGCCAGCGCCTCGCTGTCGGCGTCGTGATAGTCGCGGATTTTGATCATTGGTCTTTCCACTAGAGCAAAGTAATTTCAGACGGGATCGTGCCCCCTCACCCTTCGACAAGCTCAGGGTGAGGAAATAAGTTAATCCTCATGCTGAGCTTGTCGAAGCATGAGGTCAGAGCAATTACGCTGGAACGCAACTTGCTCTAGCAAAACGCACCGCTTTCTCGGCGGCGGCGTTGCATAAACTCGATTGTCATGGCCCGCGAATGCGGGCCACCCAGTTGACGTCTGCGTCCAACCTTTCAGATCAAAGCTTGTTTCACCTGGGTGGCCCACACTCCGGTGGGCCATGACAGGGGAGTTACTGGCTCTTCTTGGCCGCGCTCGCAAACCGCACCGCTTCCTCGGCGGCGGCGAGCAGGGCCTTGGCCTTGTTGATGGTTTCTTGATATTCCGCCTCGGGCTGGCTGTCGGCGACCACGCCGCCGCCCGCCTGCACATACATGGTGCCGTCCTTGACCAAGGCGGTGCGCAGCACGATGCAGGTGTCCATCGAGCCGTCGGCGGCGAAATAGCCCACCGCGCCGGCATAGGCCGCGCCGCGTTTTTCCTTTTCGAATTCGTCGATGATCTCCATGGCGCGGATTTTCGGCGCCCCGGTCAGCGTGCCCGCCGGCAGGCCCGCCGCCAGCGCGTCCACCGCATCCAGTCCGTCGCGGATATCGCCTTCGACATTGGAGACCAGATGCATCACATGGCTGTAGCGTTCGATGAAGAAACTGCCGGTCACGGTCACCGCGCCGGTCTTGGCGACGCGGCCGACATCGTTGCGCCCCAGATCCACCAGCATTAGATGCTCGGCGCGTTCCTTGGGATCGGCCATCAGGTCGTCGGCCA
>DATEIA010000246.1:0-5084 GCA_035279305.1 Rhizomicrobium sp. | reverse complement strand
GCCCGAGGCCCCCGACAGCCCGATAACCAGCCGTTCTGCTTTATTTTTCGCCGTTTCCCGCGCCCTCATGGGCCTCCCGTTAGCATTTATTAAGCCTGGCACAAAGAGTTTCGCCAGCCCACTCTTTGGGGGATGACAGGGGCCGGGAATGGTGCTTCACTTTTGGGGCCTAGGCGCGAGCCTATAGCCGCGCCGGCCGATCGAAATTCAATCGATGAGGTGCATGCATGGCGATACAAGGACACATCAATCATCTGTCCAACCAACATAGGAAAATCGAAGACATTATAGAGAGCGAGATGGCCAATCCCGATTGGGATGAGATGCGCGTCGCCGCCCTGAAGAAGCAAAAACTCCGAATTAAAGACGAGCTCGAGCGACTTAGAGCCACGGTCAACTGAGCCGCGCCCGCCGCCGGGCCAGCAAAAACAGCGCAAGTCCACCCACTTCGCAGAGCGAAGCCGCCATAAAAGCCGCGCCGGGAAAATAAACCGGCGCGTGCGGGCCGCTGTGGTCACAGGCTTTTCGCCCGCTCGCGCAGCACGAATTTCTGGATCTTGCCGGTCGAGGTCTTGGGCAGTTCGGTAAAGACCATAGTGCGCGGCATCTTGAATTTCGCCAGCCGCTGGCGGACGAAGCCCAGTATGTCTTCCCCGGTTGCCGCCGCGCCGGGCCTTAACTCGACAAAGGCGCAAGGATGTTCGCCCCATTTGGCGTCGGGGCGGGCCACGACGGCCACGAACAAGACCGCGGGATGCTTGGCGATGGCATTCTCCACTTCGATGGAAGAGATGTTTTCGCCGCCGGAAATAATGATGTCTTTGGAGCGGTCCTTGAGCTGGATATACCCGTCCGGATACATCACCCCCAGATCGCCGGTGTGAAACCAGCCGCCCTTGAAGGCCACCTGGGTCGCCTTGGCATTGTCCAGATAGCCGCGCATCACGATATTGCCGCGCATCATCACTTCGCCGATGGTCTCGCCGTCGGCGGGCACTGGCTTCATGGTCTTGGGGTTTAGGACCGCCAAACCTTCCAGCGGGGCATAGCGCACGCCCTGGCGCGCTTTTCTGGCGGCGCGTCCGGCACTGTCCAGCGCGTCCCATTCGGGGTGCCATTCATTGACCACGGCCGGGCCATAGACCTCGGTCAGGCCATAGACATGCACGACCTCGAAACCGGCTTCGGCCATCGCCGCCAGCACGCTTTCCGGCGGCGGCGCGGCGGCGGCCATGAAACGCACCTTCTGCGGAAAGCTCTTGCGCTCGGCCGGTATGGCATTGACCAAGGTGCTCATCACGATAGGCGCGCCGCACAGATGGGTGACACCATGCGCGGCCAGGGCCTCGAAGATCGCGCCCGCCCGCACCCAGCGCAGGCAGACATGGGTGCCCGCCACCGCCGACAGCGACCAGGGCATGCACCAGCCGTTGCAATGGAACATCGGCAAAGTCCAGAGCAGCACCGGATGCTCCACCATGGTGCCGGCCAGGGCATTGCCGTAGCACATCAGGGCGGCGCCGCGATGATGATAGACCACGCCCTTGGGATTGCCGGTGGTGCCGGACGTGTAATTCAGGGCGATGGCGTCCCATTCATCGTCGGGCATGCGCCAGGCAAAGTCCGGATCGCCGGATTTGAGAAATTTCTCATAATCGATCTTGCCCAGCCGCGCGCCAGTTTGCGGAAATTCCCTGTCGTCATAATCGATCACCAGCGGCTTTTTCTTCAGCAGCTTGAGCGCGTCGCCGACGGTGGCGGAGAATTCCCGGTCGGTGATCAGGATTTTCGCCCCGCCATGTTCCAGCATGAAGGCGATGGCCGCCGCGTCCAGCCTGGTGTTCAGCGCATTCAGCACCGCCCCCAGCATGGGCACGCCATAATGGGCCTCCAGCATGGGCGGGGTATTGGCGAGTATCACCGCCACGGTGTCGCCTTTGCGGATGCCGCGGCTGGCCAGCGCCGAGGCCAGCCGGCGCGCCCGCGCATAGAAAGTGGCGTAATCGATGCGCTGTTTGCCGTGAATGATTGCCGTACGGGTGGGAAAGGTACGCGCGGCCCGTTCCAGGAACGACAGCGGCGTCAGGGGCTGATAGTTGGCCGCCACCCGGTCCAGGCCCGATTCGTAGGGCCTTGGCGGTTTTGTGACGGTTTTGCGCTTTGGCTTTTGTTTGGACTTTTGTGGTCTCATCAGGCAGGCACGCTAAAGAAAGCCTTATTTCCCGACAAGGTTGACCGCACCCGACGCGATGCTAGAAGGCCTTAAGGAACAGATTGATGTCAGCCAGCGAACAGACCCAGCCCAAACCGACCGGCATCCGGGTGGTTTATGATTGGATGATGCGCAATGCCACGGGCAAGCATGCCTGGCGGGCGCTGGCCGGCCTTACCTTTGCCGAGGCCTCCTTCTTCCCCATCCCCACCGACATCATGTTGATTCCCATGGTGATGGCGGACCGCCAAAGAGCTTGGGCACTGGCGGGTTGGTGCACCTTATGGTCGGTGTTGGGCGGCGCGGCCGGCTATGCCATCGGCGCCTTTCTGTTCGATTCCCTGGGCCAATGGCTGATCAGCATCTATCACTTGGCCGACGATATGGCCCAGTTCCAGCAATGGTATGCCACCTACGGCGCCTGGGTGATCATCGGTAAAGGCTTCAGCCCGCTTCCCTACAAGCTGGTCACCATCACATCCGGCTTTGCCCATTACAGCTTTGCGATGTTCATGCTCCTGTCGGTCATCACCCGCGGCGGCCGCTACTTCCTGGTTGCAGGGCTGCTCTATTGGAAAGGTGACGTGGCCCGCCGCTTCATCGAGAAGCGGTTGGAAGCGACATTGTTCGCATTTCTCGCCGTGGTCGTTCTGGGCTTTGTAGCCGTCAAATATCTGTTCTGACGTCCGCGCCGCTTAGTCCTGCTCGAGTTCGCTCGACAGCTTGTAATCGTCGGGAGCAGGCGCGCCTTCGCCTTCGGCGGGCACCACCGCCGGCATCGCCAACGGATCGGCGGTGGTTTCGGCGATGGATTTCAGCGCCGCGCCTTTCTTGGCGGCGCGTTTCTGTGCCCGTTCCAGCTTGGCGTTGACGCGGCTCACCGCCAGATCCAGTTCCAGCTGCGAACAAAGCCCCAGGGTCACCGGATCGACCGCCTTGATATTGGCGGCGTTCCAATGCGAGCGCTCGCGGATCTTGGCGATGGTGGCCTTGGTGGTGCCGATCAGCTTGATGATGTCGCTGTCGCTGAATTCGGGATGGTTGCGGATCAGCCAATAGACGGCATCGGGTTTGTCCTGGCGCTTGCTGACCGGGGTGTAACGCGGCGCGCGCTTCAGGCGCACGCTGGGCATCTTGTGCTTGGCGGGCGCCATCTTCAGGCGCTTGCGCGGGTCCTTTTCGGCGTCGGCGATCTGCTCGCGGGTCAACTGGCCAGTGGCGACCGGGTCCTGGCCTTTAATGCCCTTGGCCACATCCTCGTCGGCGATGCCTTTGACTTCCAGCGGATGCAGGCCGCAGAAATCCGCGATCTGCTCGAAGGACAAAGCGGTATTGTCCACCAGCCAGACGGCGGTGGCTTTGGGCATCAGCGGTTTTTGTTCGACGGCCATGGTGGTTTTCTCCCGTTGAGCGGGGGCCGTATCCGGGTCCACCGCCCCTCGTCAGGCTAGTCCTTTCGAGGAATGCGGTCTTTTAGCGGGGCTGCCCGCGCGGCGCAAAGGCTTTCAAGCAATCTGCAACAAGATTTTGCCGATATGGCCGGTTTTGGCCATGAATTCATGGGCCTGCTGGGCCTGTTCCAGCGGGAAAACCCCGTCAATCACCGGCCGCACACCGGTTCCCAGCCGGGGCCAGACCTCGCGCAGCAGGGCATCGCGGATGGCGCGTTTCTGGTCCGCGGTCCGGCCGCGCAGGGTGGTTGCCGCCAGGGTCAGTCTCTTGGTCAAGACGGAGGTAAAATCCACTTCGGCCCTGAAGCCATTCTGATAGGCGATATTGACGATGCGGCCCCAAGGCGCGGCGGCCTCGATGTTGCGTTGGATATAGCCGCCGCCGACCATGTCGAGAATGACGTCCACGCCTTTGCCATCGGTTTCAGCCTTTACCACGGCGGCGAAGTCCTCCTGGCGATAGTTGATGGCGCGCGCCGCCCCAAAGCCGCGGGCGGCGGCGCATTTTTCCGTGCTGCCGGCGGTGGTGAAAATCTTGTGCCCGCGATCTGCGAAAATCTGGATCGCCAGACTGCCGATGCCAGAGGTCCCCCCGTGAATCAGCAGGCTTTCGCCGGGGGCGAGCCGGCCCGTATCCACGAGGTTGGTCCAGGCGGTGAAAGCGGCTTCCGGTAACCCTGCCGCTTCGATCAAGTCCATCCTGTCGGGTACCGGCAGGATCGAACCGGCATCGGCCACGGCATATTCGCTATAGCCGCCGCCCGGCAGCAAGGCACAAACCTTGTCGCCAACCTTCCAGGGGCCGGCCCCGTTCCCCAGTTCCACGATCACACCGGAAACTTCCAGGCCGAGGATGGGCGAAGCCCCCGGCGGCGGCGGATATTTGCCGTGTGCCTGCGCCAGGTCGGGCCTGTTAAGGCCAGCCGCCTTCACCGCGATCAGCACTTCGCCGGCCCCGGGTTCGGGCCGGGGCACGGTGTTCACCATCAGCCGGTACTCTTGGCCCGGGCCCTCAATATGAACGGCTTTCATGGCTTGCACGGCCTTGTCCTCCAGCTAAGACTAACCTCGAACCGGAGGCTCAGGCGATGGATTTGGACGATCTGCAACCGCGCAAGAAGCCTCCCGACATTGTGTTGGGCGAGGATATTTCCGCTCTTTCCGCGCATGAGCTGGAAAAACGAATCGCCCGGCTGGAAGAGGAGATCGCGCGCTGCGCCGCCGCGATCAAGGCCCGGCAGGCCACCAAATCCGCGGCGGAAAGCGTCTTCAAGCGGTAGTGCCCGCCCTCAAGCAGCGAAGCGGTAGGGCAAACAAAAAGTGTTAATACGCACAGCAACGTTAGGCATGTGCGCGCTTATTCGGGGCATTTACCAACCATTGTTCTTTGCGGGCCGGTTTGGGCTTGCTAGCGTCGCGCC
>DATEIA010000245.1:0-4247 GCA_035279305.1 Rhizomicrobium sp. | reverse complement strand
CGACGCCGGTCTCGCCATATTTGCCCGCGACGACATGGGTGCGGTCGACCTTGATGCCGGCGGCTTCCAAGCCCAGATTTTCGACATTGCCGACAATGCCCATGGCCAGGATCACCCGGTCCACCGTCACCTGTTCGGTCTTGCCCGCCTTGTCCTTCAAGGTGCAGGTGACATTGTCGGCGCCGCGCTTGAGTTCGGTCACCGTGGTACCGGTCTTCAGCTTCATGCCCTGCTTGGTGAAGGCCTTGGCGGCGAAGGCCGAGATTTCCTCGTCTTCCACCGGCAGCACGCGATCCAGCACTTCCACCACCGTCACGTCGGCGCCCAGGGTGCGATAGAAGCTGGCGAACTCAATGCCGATGGCGCCCGAGCCAACAACCAGCAGCGACTTGGGGAAACTGTCGGGCACCATCGCCTCGCGATAGGTCCAGACCAGCTTGCCGTCCGGCTCCAAACCGGGGAGCGTACGCGCCCGCGCGCCCGTCGCCAGCACGATATTCTTGGCGGTGTAATCCGCCGCCTTTCCGTCTTTGGTCACCGACAACTTGCCCTTGCCCGCCAGCTTGGCTTCGCCGGGAATGACGGTGATCTTGTGCTTCTTCATCAGGAAGCCGACGCCGTCGGACAATTGCTTGGACACGGCACGGCTGCGCGCCACGATCTTGGCGATGTCGAATTTGAAATTGTCGGCACTGAATCCGAACTCACCCAAGCGGTGCATCAGATGCCAGATCTCGCTGGAGCGCAGCAGCGCCTTGGTGGGGATGCAGCCCCAATTCAGGCAGATGCCGCCCATGCGGTCGCGCTCGACCACCGCGGTCTTCAGGCCCAATTGGGCGCAGCGTATGGCGCAGACATAGCCGCCAGGCCCGCCGCCCACCACGATCACATCGAAATTGGTATCAGCCATGTGGCCATTCACCTTCGAACAGGCTCACCCTTCGACAAGCTCAGGGTGAGGAAAAGAGAAAATCCTCATGCTGGTCGCAGTACGCTGTCGCTAACGACTGTCGAAGCATGAGGGCATCAAATGTCACAGCAGCATCGAGGCTGGTTCCTCGATGAACTGCTTCAAGGTCGCCAGGAACTTGGCGCCGGTGCCGCCATCCACGACGCGATGATCCGCCGACATGGTGACGGTCATCACCGTGGCGACTTCGATCTTGCCGTTCACGACAATGGCGCGCTCCTCGCCCGCGCCCACCGCGATGATGCAGCTTTGCGGCGGATTGATGATGGAGGTGAAATTCTTGATGCCGTACATGCCCAGATTGGAGACCGAGAAGCCGCCGCCTTCATATTCATTGGGCTTGAGCTTCTTTTCCTTGGCGCGGGCGGCCAGCGACTTGATCTCGTCGGAAATCTCCACCAGCCCCTTGGTCTGGGCCTTGAAGACGATGGGCGTGATCAGGCCGAAATCCAGCGCCACCGCGACGCCGACATCGGCGTCCTTGTGGCGCAGGATCGCGGTGTCGGTCCAGGAGGCGTTCACGTCCGGATGCTTCATCAAGGCCATGGCCGAAGCCTTCACGATGAAATCGTTGACCGACAATTTGTAGGCCGGCCCCTTTTCCTTCGATTTCGGCGCGGCGGCGTTCATCTTTTCGCGCACCGCCATCAGGGCGTTCAGGTTGCAATCCACCGTCAGGTAGTAATGCGGGATCAGCGTCTTGGCGCTGGTCAGGCGCTTGGCGATGGCCTTGCGCATATTGTCGTGCGGGGTTTCTTCATAGGAACCCGCCGGATAAAGCAGCCGCGCATCCGGCAGCGGCGCCACACCGGGAATACCGGCTCCAGCGGCAGCGGGCGCACCAGCGGCAGCCGGTTTTGCCGCGCCCGGTTTCGCATTCTCGACGTCAGATTTAACAATGCGGCCGCGCGGACCCGAGCCGGCCAGTGCGGAAATATCAATGCCTTTGGTCGCGGCAATGCGCCTGGCCAGCGGCGAGGCAAAAATCCGCGCGCCGTCGGCTTTGGCGACGGGCGCGGCAGGTGCCGCCTTGGGCGCAGGCGCGCCGGTTTCGGCTTTCACTGCCGCTTTGATGTCCAGCATAGCCCCGGCAATGTCGCCGTTGGAGGGAACCTTGGGAGCGGGCACATCGCCCATCTTCTCGCCCTCATCCAGCAAGACCGCGATGGGCGCATTCACTTTCACGCCCTCGCTGCCTTCCGCGACCAAAATCTTGCCGATCCTGCCTTCGTCCACCGCTTCGAATTCCATGGTGGCCTTGTCGGTCTCGATCTCGGCCAGGATGGTACCGGACTTGACGGTGTCGCCTTCCTTCACCAGCCACTTGGCGAGCTTGCCCTCTTCCATGGTGGGAGAAAGCGCGGGCATCAGGATATTGGTGGCCATGTGCTTAAGCCTTGTAACAGACGGCTTTGACGGCCTGGATCAGGTCATCGACCGTGGGCAGCGCCAGCTTTTCCAGATTGGCGGCATAGGGCATCGGCACATCCTTGCCCGAAACCTTCATGGGCGGCGCATCCAGATAGTCGAAGGCGTCCAACGCCACACGCGCGCAAATCTCCGAGCCCACCGAACAGACCGGCCAGCCCTGTTCCATGGTGACGATGCGGTTGGTCTTTTTCACGCTTTCCAGCACCGTATCCATGTCCAGCGGGCGCAAGGTGCGAAGATCGATCACCTCGGCATCGATGCCCTCTTGCGCCAGCTTCTCGGCGGCTTCCAGCGCCTGGCCCACGGTGATGGAGTAAGCGACGATGGTCACATCTGTGCCGAGGCGGCAGATCCGCGCCTTGCCGATCGGCAAAACGAAATCGTCCAGCTTGGGCACCGGGAACGAGCGGCCATAGACGATTTCATTTTCCAGGAAGATCACCGGATTGGGATCGCGGATCGCGGCTTTCAACAATCCCTTGGCGTCGGCGGCGAAATAGGGCGCGATCACCTTCATGCCGGGGACACTGGCATACCAGGCGGAATAATCCTGGCTGTGCTGGGCGGCGACGCGGGCGGCGGCACCGTTGGGGCCGCGGAACACGATGGGACAGCTCATCTGGCCGCCCGACATGTAACGCGTCTTGGCGGCACTGTTGATGATCTGGTCCATCGCCTGCATGGCGAAGTTCCAGGTCATGAATTCGACGATGGGCTTGAGGCCGTCAAAAGCCGCGCCGATGCCCATGCCGGTAAAGCCATGTTCGGTAATCGGCGTGTCGATCACCCGGCGGGCGCCGAATTCCTCCAGCAACCCTTGCGAAATCTTGTAGGCGCCCTGATATTCGGCGACTTCCTCGCCCATCAGGAACACCAGCTCGTCACGGCGCATTTCTTCCGCCATGGCGTCGCGCAGCGCGTCGCGCACCGTCTGGTTGACGAATTCGGTGCCGGCAGGGACTTCCGGATCGGCGGCGATCTCCATTTTCGGCGCGGCGTGGGTTTCGCCCTTCTCGGCGACAGCCTTGTGATCTTCGCCCTTGGGAAGCTGGGCGGCCTTCTTGACCGGCGCGGCGCCGGGCGCTTCGCCGTCGGCGAGCAGCGTGGCGATGGGGGAATTGACCTTCACACTCTCGGTGCCTTCGGCCACCAGAATCTGGCCGATCTTGCCTTCGTCCACGGCCTCGAATTCCATCGTGGCCTTGTCGGTCTCGATCTCGGCCAGGATGGTGCCGGACTTGACGACATCGCCCTCCTTCACCAGCCATTTGGACAGCTTGCCCTCTTCCATGGTGGGCGACAGCGCGGGCATCAGAATTTCGGTGCTCATCAGGCGTATATGTCCGTATAAAGTTCAGCCAGGCCAGGTTCCGGACTCTCGGTGGCGAATTCGGCGCTAGCCACCACCACCCGCTTCACCTCGGCATCCATCTGCTTGAGGTCTTGTTCGTTGACCACGCCGCGCTCGATCAATTTCTTGCCGTAATTCTCGATCGGGTCGCGCTTCTCGCGCATTTCGGTCAATTCTTCCTTGCTGCGGTATTTGGCGGGGTCCGACATGGAATGGCCGCGATAGCGGTAGGTCTTCATCTCCAAAATGATCGGGCCTTTGCCGGCCCGGCAGAATTCGAACGCTTCCAGGCCGGCGGCCTGCACCGCCTCCACATCCATCCCGTCCACCGTCATGCCAGGAATGCCGAAGGAAGCGCCGCGCTTGGAGAAATCCGCCACCGCGCTGGAGCGCGCCACGGACGTGCCCATGGCATACTGGTTGTTCTCGATCACATACACGACCGGCAGCTTCCACAGCTCGGCCATGTTGAAGCTCTCATAGACCTGGCCCTGG
>DATEIA010000244.1:0-4210 GCA_035279305.1 Rhizomicrobium sp. | reverse complement strand
ATCGAGGGCGACGCGGTCAATTTCACGCCCGAAGGCAAGAAGGCGATCCTCAACAAGCTGATCGAGGCGGAGGGTTTCGAGAAATTCGCCTCCAACCGCTTTGTCGGCACCAAGCGTTTCGGCCTGGACGGCGCCGAATCCACCATTCCCGCGCTGGAGCAGATCATCAAGCGCGGCGGCCAGCTGGGTATCAGCGAGATCGTGATGGGCATGGCCCATCGCGGCCGCTTGAACGTGCTGGTCAATGTGATGGGAAAGCCCTATCGCCAGCTGTTTCATGAGTTCCAGGGCGGCAGCGCCAATCCCGACGATGTCGAAGGCTCGGGCGATGTGAAGTACCATCTGGGGGCTTCCTCGGACCGCGAGTTCGACGGCCAGAAGGTGCATCTGTCGCTCACCCCCAACCCGTCGCATCTGGAAATCGTCAATCCGGTGGTGCTGGGCAAGGCCCGCGCCAAGCAATGGCAGTTGCGCGATATCGACGCCCGCACGTCGGTCCTGCCGGTGCTGATCCATGGCGACGCCGCCTTCGCCGGTCAGGGCGTGGTGGCGGAATGCTTCGCCATGTCGGGCATCAAGGGCTTCCGCACCGGCGGCACCATGCATTTCGTGATCAACAACCAGATCGGCTTTACCACCGCGCCGATCTTCTCGCGCTCCTCGCCCTATTGCACCGATATCGCCTTGATGGTCCAGGCGCCGATTTTCCACGTCAATGGCGACGATCCCGAAGCCGTGGTCCATGCCACCCGCATCGCCATCGAGTTCCGCCAGAAGTTCAAAAAGGACGTGGTGCTCGACATGATCTGCTACCGCAGATTCGGGCATAATGAGAGCGACGAACCCGCCTTCACCCAGCCGCAAATGTACCGGGTGATCAAGGATCATCCCTCCACCCTGCAGCTCTATTCGGCCAAGCTGGTCCAGGAAGGCACCTTGAGCCAGGCCGAGGCCGATGCCATGGCCGCGGCCTTCAACAAGCGGCTGGATGAAGAATTCAATGCCTCCAAAGCGCATCTGCCCAATCGCGCCGACTGGCTGGATGGCCGCTGGCAGGGCCTGGAAGTCGCGCCCAAGAACAGCGACCGGCGCGGCGAAACCAGCGTCGGCGAGGAAGAACTGAAGCAGGTGGGCAAGGCCCTGGTCACCGCGCCGCCGGGCTTCGCCCTGCACAAGACCATCGTGCGGCAGTTGGAAGCCAAGGCCAAGATGTTCGAAACCGGCGAAAGCTTCGATTGGGCGACTTGCGAGGCCCTGGCGTTCGGCACCTTGCTGAACGAAGGCCATTACATTCGTCTGTCCGGCCAGGATTCCCAGCGCGGCACCTTCAGCCAGCGCCATGCCGCCTTGGTCGACCAGCAGACCGAGGAACGCTATTTCCCGCTGCAGCACGTCAGTGAAAACCAGGGCCACTTCGAGGTCATCGACTCGCTTCTGTCGGAAGAGGCCGTGCTGGGCTTCGAATATGGCTATTCGACCGCCGAGCCCAAGGCGCTGGTATTGTGGGAAGCCCAGTTCGGCGACTTCGCCAATGGCGCGCAAGTCGTGATGGACCAGTTCATCGCCAGCGGCGAAATGAAATGGCTGCGCATGTCGGGCCTGACCTTGCTATTGCCGCACGGCTATGAAGGCCAGGGGCCGGAGCATTCCAGCGCCCGCCTGGAGCGCTACCTGCAGCTTTGCGCCCAGGACAATATGCAGGTCTGCATGCCGACCACGCCGGCCAATTATTTCCATATCCTGCGCCGCCAGATGCATCGCAGTTTCCGCAAGCCGCTGATCGTGCTGACGCCCAAGTCGCTGCTGCGCCACAAAAAGTGCACCAGCTTCCTGACCGACATGCTGCCGGGGACATCGTTCCATCGCGTTTTGCGCGACCAGGCCGAAGTGGTGCCCGGCGCCACCACCATCCAGCTGGTGCCCGATCACGAGATCAAGCGCGTCGTGCTGTGCACCGGCAAGGTCTATTTCGACCTGATGGAAGAGCGCGAGAAGCGCGGCGAGAAGCGCATCCAGATCCTGCGCATCGAGCAGCTTTATCCCTTCCCGGAAAATGTCCTGGCGCAGGAGCTCAACCGCTTCCCCAAGGCCGACCTGGTATGGTGCCAGGAAGAGCCCAAAAATCAGGGCGCCTGGAATTTCATCAAGCCCCGCATCGAGGACACCGTCGCCAAGCTGGGCGGCCAGACCAGCCCGCGCTATGCCGGGCGCCCCGAATATGCCTCGACCGCGGCGGGCCTGATGAAGCAGCACCTGGCCGAACTCGCCGCCTTCCTCAACGAAGCCCTTTCTCTCTGAAAGCTATCCCATGACCGTCGAAATCAAAGTCCCCGCAATGGGCGAGTCCGTCACCGAAGCCACCATCTCCAAATGGTTCAAGAAGGAAGGCGATGCGGTGAAGCGCGACGAACCGCTGCTGGAACTGGAAACCGACAAGGTCACGGTGGAAGTGCCCTCGCCCACCGATGGCGCGATTGAATCGATTTCCGCTCAGGCCGGCGCCACGGTCCAGGTCGGCGCCTTGCTGGGCGCCATCGCCGAGGGCCAGCCCGGCGCAGCCGCGAATAAGGCGGGGGCCGCACCTGCCGCCACGCCAAAGGCTGAAACACCAAAGCCGGCCGCCGCACCGGCGCCTGCTGCCCCGAAAACGGATGCGCCCGCCATGCCATCGGCCAAGCGGATTTCCGAAGAAAGCGGCATTGCGCTGTCCTCCGTCGCCGGCACCGGCCGTGATGGCCGCGTCACCAAGGGCGACATGCTGGGCGCGCTTTCCGCGCGTTCCAGCGCGCCGCAGCCAGCCGCCGCCGCGCCCCCCTCTCCTGTTTCAACCGGCCCGCGCCACAATGAGGCGCGCGAAGAAAAAGTGGCGATGACCCGCCTTCGCAAGACCATCGCGCTGCGCCTCAAGGAATCCCAGAATACCGCCGCCCAGCTCACCACCTTCAACGAAGTCGATATGACGGCGGTGATGGGCCTGCGTTCCATCTATAAGGACAGTTTCGAGAAGAAGCATGGCGTCAAGATGGGCTTCATGGGCTTCTTCACCAAGGCGGTGGTGGCGGCACTGAAAGAATTGCCCAACGTCAATGCCGAGATCGAAGGCGACAACATCATCTACAAGAATTACTACGATATCGGCGTCGCGGTCTCGACCGAGCGCGGCTTGGTGGTTCCAGTCGTGAAGGGCGCCGACCAGCTGTCTCTGGCGGGCATCGAAAAGGCCATTGCGGATTTCGGCATGCGGGCCCGCGACAACAAGCTCAAGCTGGAAGAGCTGCAGGGCGGCACCTTCTCCATCACCAATGGCGGGGTGTTCGGCTCGCTGATGTCCACCCCGATCCTGAATTCGCCCCAATCCGGCATTCTGGGGATGCACAAGATCCAGCCCCGCCCGGTGGCGATTGGCGACAAGATCGAGATCCGGCCGATGATGTATCTGGCCCTGTCCTATGACCACCGCATCGTGGACGGCCGCGAGGCCGTGACCTTTCTGGTCAAGGTCAAGGAAAACCTGGAAGATCCCCAAAGGCTTCTGTTGGAAGTCTAAAGTTCCAAAAAGGCGGTTTTGCAGGCCGCCTTTTTTCTTGCCCAAATATTTCCTGCCTTTGTCGGAACGATCCCGGCATGCGCGTCCTATGGTGGAGATCCAAAAGGAGAGAGCCCATGTCCTATGTTGACGGTTTTGTGATTGCGGTGCCCAAGGGCAAGGTCGACGCCTATAAGGCGATGGCCAAGGAATGCATGCCTATCTGGAAGGAATTCGGCGCCTCCGACTATGTCGAATGCGTGGGCGATGATACGCCCTATGGCGAGGTGACCTCGTTCCCCCGGGCGGTGCAGGCCAAGGACGACGAAATCGTGGTCTTTTCCTGGATCGTTTATCCCTCCAAGGAAACCCGCGACGCCGCCAACAAGAAGATCATGGCGGACGAACGGCTGAAGAAGATGATGGAAAACCCGCCCTTCGACGGCAAGCGGATGATCTTCGGCGGCTTCCAGCCCTTCCTGGGTCTGAAAAATTAGCGGCGACCGTCTCGCGTAGAAGGGACACTGCAAGGCGCCAGGGATTTTGTGGCGTGAGCAGGAGCGCCGAGCGATGTGTACAACTAGTACATGAGCGAAGGCGCGACGAACTCACGACGCAAAAGACCGGCGCCTAGGCGACGCGCTTGTCGAGCTGTTCGAGCTTTGCCAGCTCGACATGAGCGCG
>DATEIA010000243.1:0-2396 GCA_035279305.1 Rhizomicrobium sp. | reverse complement strand
ACATACCAGGCCGCGCCCGGCAGGATGCGCCACTGCAAACCCGCGATGAACAGGGCATAGGCAGGCAACCAGACAAATATAATCACTAGGGCGGCGATCAGGGTCTTGGTGCGGCGGGACATTAAAATTTCTTTGGTGGCTTCTTTGACGGTTGCGGGCCGGAACGCTATCAGATGCGCGCCATGAATAGTGTTGAAAATTTCTGGAAAAGTCGCCGCGCTGTGGGCCTATGGCTGCTGGCCGTGGCGCTGGTCATTTTGGCCATGATCACCATCGGCGGGCTGACGCGCCTGACCGGATCGGGCCTTTCCATCACCGAATGGAAGCCGATCATGGGGGCGTTGCCGCCGCTAAGCGACGTGGCCTGGGCCGAGGCCTTCGCCAAGTATCAGCGCATTCCGCAATATGTCCTGGAAAATCGCGGCATGAGCCTGGAAGGCTTCAAAAGCATCTTCTGGTGGGAATGGACGCATCGTTTCCTGGGCCGTCTGCTGGGCGTGGTGTTTTTCGTGCCCTTTGTCTGGTTCGCCGCCACCGGCGCGATCCAGCGCAGCGAAGCCCTGCGCTTTGTGGTGCTGTTTCTGCTGGGCGGACTGCAGGGTTTCATCGGCTGGTGGATGGTGACGTCGGGGCTGGAGACCCGCGTCTCGGTCAGCCAATACCGGCTGGCGATTCATCTGGGCGCGGCGCTGCTCCTGCTGGTGGCGATTTTATGGATCGCGCTGGAATATCTGCGTGGCGGCAAAAGCAGCGGCATGTCGAAACGCGCCATCGCGTTCGCGGGACTGGTTTACGTCCAGATGCTGCTGGGTGCGCTGGTGGCCGGGCTGCATGCCGGACTGATCTACAACACATGGCCCGACATGAACGGACAGGTGTTTCCGGAAAATGCTTTCCACCTTTCGCCCTGGTGGATCAATTTTTTCGAGAATGACGGGCTGGCTCAGTTCGACCATCGCATCGGCGCTTATCTGGTCGCCGCTTTCGCCGCCTGGGTCTATGTGCAGGGGGTCAAGCTCAGCGGTTATGCCAAGACCAGCGCCAAGGTTGTGGCAGCCATCGTCGCCTGGCAGATTTTCTTAGGCATCGCGACCTTGCTGTTGATGGCGCCGGTCTGGCTATCGGCGCTGCATCAGGTCACCGCGGCATGCTTGCTGAGCGCCGCCGTGTGGCATGCCTATGAATTGCGGATACATCCGGCATAACAATTGTCATGGCCCGCGAATGCGGGCCACCCAGTTGAAGTCTGTGCTTGTCTTTTCAAGATTAAACAGGGTTCACCTGGGTAGCCCACACTCCGGTGGGCCATGACACGTTGGGCTCACCCCATCGCCTGCTCTAAATCCGCGATAATGTCAGCCGGGTCCTCGATGCCGACACTCAGCCGCACCACATCCGGACCCGCACCGGCCTTGACGCGGTCCTCGTCGGAAAGCTGGCGGTGGGTGGTGGACGCGGGATGGATGATCAGGCTGCGGGTATCGCCGATGTTGGCCAGGTGGCTGAACAGCTTCACGCCATTGACCAGCTTCACACCCGCCTCATAGCCGTCTTTCAGCCCGAAGGTGAAAACCGCGCCCGCGCCCTTGGGGCAATATTTCTGGTGCAAGGCATGGCAGTCATTGTCTTCCAGCCCGGCATAATTCACCCAGCCGATCTTGGCATTGGCCTTCAGCCATTTCGCCACCGCCAGGGCATTGTCGCAATGCCGTTGCATGCGCAGGGGCAAGGTTTCGATCCCGGTCTGCACCAGGAAAGCGTTCATCGGCGAAAGCGCCGGCCCCAGATCGCGCAATCCCAAGACGCGGCAGGCGATGGCAAAGGCCATGTCGCCGAAGGTCTCCCACAATTTCATGCCGTGATAGGACGGGCAGGGCTCGGACAAGGACGGGAACTTGCCGCTGCCCCAATCGAACTTGCCGCCATCCACGATCACCCCGGCCATGGAGTTGCCGTGCCCGCCCAAAAATTTGGTGGCGGAATGGATCACGATATCGGCGCCCCATTCCAGCGGCTTGATCAGATAGGGCGAGGCCAAGGTGTTGTCCACGATCAGCGGCACACCTGCGTCATGGGCGACCTTGGCCACCTTTTCGAGGTCGGTGATGATGCCGCCGGGATTGGCGATACTCTCGACAAAGATCGCCTTGGTGCGCGCGTCCGGCTTGAAACTGTCGGGCTTGGTTGCGTCGGCCCATTTCACATGCCAGTCGAATTTGGCGAAGCCTTGGGCGAACTGGTTGATCGAGCCGCCATAAAGCTGGCGCGCCGCCACGATATTGTCGCCTGGGCCCATCAAAGTGTGCAGCGCCAGCAGCTGCGCGGCATGGCCCGAGCCGCAGGACAAAGCAGCGCGGCCATTCTCCAGCGCGGCGACCCGCTCTTCCAGCACCGCA
>DATEIA010000242.1:0-2919 GCA_035279305.1 Rhizomicrobium sp. | reverse complement strand
CGATGATGATTTTCTTGGTCATGGTCTTTCGGATGACAAAATGAGCACCAACAAAATGTGGGGTGGACGGTTCGAAGCCGGCCCCGCCGCCATCATGAGGGAGATTACCCCCTCGATCGATTTCGACAAGCGCCTCGCGGCGGAGGACCTGGCGGGGTCGCGGGCGCATTGCCGCATGCTGGCAACCGAAGGCATCATTTCCAAGGATGACGGCAAAGCCATCCTGGATGGCTTGGCGAGTATCGAAAAGGAAATCGCCGACGGCAGCTTCGTCTTCAAGCGCGAGCTGGAAGACATTCACCTCAATATCGAAGCCCGGCTGGCCGAGTTGATCGGCCCCGCGGCGGGCCGGCTGCACACCGCGCGCTCGCGCAACGATCAGGTGGTCACCGATTTCCGTCTTTGGGTGCGCAGCGCGTGCGAACGCGCCGACCAGGGCCTTCTGACCCTGCAGCGTGCTTTGTGCGGCCAGGCCGAAAAGCATGTCGAGACCATCATGCCGGGCTTCACCCATATGCAAGTGGCCCAGCCGGTGACCTTCGGCCACCATATGCTGGCCTATGTCGAAATGTTCGGCCGCGACCGTGGCCGCTTCGAAGACACCAGGAAGCGGCTCAATGAATCGCCCTTGGGCGCGGCGGCGCTGGCGGGAACCTCCTTTACTATCGACCGCGATAACACCGCGCATGCGCTGGGCTTTGCGCGCCCCATGCGCAATTCCATGGACGCGATCTCGGCGCGTGATTTCGCGCTGGAATATCTTGCGGCCTGCACCATCGCTTCGGTGCATTTGTCGCGCCTGGCGGGCGAGCTGGTGCAATGGTCCACGCCGATGTTCGGCTTTGTGAAACTGTCGGACGCTTTCACCACCGGCTCTTCGATCATGCCGCAAAAGCGCAATCCCGATGCCGCCGAACTGATCCGCGGCAAGACCGGGCGGGTGCTGGGCGATTTTGTAGCCCTGGCCACCGTGGTCAAAGGCCTGGTCCTGACCTATGGCACCGACTTGCAGGAAGACAAGGAGCGAGTGTTCGACGCCGCCGATACACTGGAACTTTGCCTGGCGGCGATGGCGGCAATGGTGGCCGATCTGACGGCCGACCCTGCGCGCATGCGGGAGGCTTGCGAACCGGGCTTTCCCACCGCCACCGATCTGGCCGACTGGGTGGTGCGGGTGCTGAAAAAGCCGTTCCGCGAGGCGCATCACATCGCCGGTTCGATCGTCAAATGCGCCGAAGAAAAAGGCGTAACCCTGGATAAACTGCCGCTGGCCGACATGCAGACAATTGAGCCCACCATCACCGCCGAAGTGTTCAAGGTGCTTTCGCCCGAGGCCAGCGTGAATTCGCGCATGAGCCTGGGCGGTACCGCGCCGGCGCGGGTGAAGGAACAGCTGGCGCATTGGAAAGGCGTTCTGAGATGAAGCACGCCCTGATGATTATCGCGCTGTCGCTGCTGGTCACGGCCTGCGGCGTAAAGAACGATCTGGTGAAGCCCAATGGCCAGGCGACCCAGAAGGACGAGAACGATCCGTCCAAGCCGCCCTATCCTCTGGGACGGTAGGCGTTCGTCCGATGAACCATTTTCACTATAAGGACGGCGTGCTGTGCGCGGAAGACGTGCCGCTGGACCTGCTGGCGGAAGCGGCGGGCACGCCCTTCTATTGTTATTCCAGCGCCACCCTGCAGCGCCACTACAAGGTGTTTTCCGACGCGCTGCCGCAAGGCTCGCTGATCGCCTTCTCGGTCAAGGCCAACGGCAATCTGGCGGTGCTCAAGACTCTCGCCAAGATGGGCGCGGGCGCCGATGTGGTTTCGGGCGGCGAGCTGTTCAAGGCGCTGGCCGCCGGCATCCCCGCGTCCAAGATCGTATTCTCCGGCGTGGGCAAGACAGGTGCCGAAATGCGCAGCGCGCTGGAAGCGGGCATCTATCAGTTCAATGTCGAAAGCGAACCGGAACTGGCGGCGCTGAACGAAGTGGCGGCCAGCCTGAAGGTGCGCGCGCCCACCACCTTGCGCATCAACCCCGATGTCGACGCCAAGACCCATGCCAAGATCACCACCGGCACCGCCGAAACCAAGTTCGGCATTCCCTTCACGCGCGCGCGCGAGGCTTATGCCCATGCCGCCACGCTCAAGGGCATCGAGATCGTCGGCATCGACGTGCATATCGGCAGCCAGATCACCGATCTGGAACCCTTCGAAGCCGCCTTCACACTCGTTGCCGAACTGGTCGCCAGCCTGCGCGCCGACGGTCACGCCATTTCCCGCCTGGATCTGGGGGGCGGGCTGGGCGTGCCTTACGAAAACAGCAACATGCCGCCGCCGGATCCGGACGCTTACGGCAAGATGGTCAGCCGGGTGACCAAGGGGTTGGGCTGCAGCCTGTCCTTCGAACCGGGCCGGCTGATCGCCGCCAATGCCGGCGTGCTGGTGTCACGGGTGATTTATGTCAAGCATGGCGAGGCCAAGACCTTTCTGATCATCGATGCGGGCATGAACGATTTGATCCGGCCTGCTTTGTATGAGGCGCATCACGAAATCGCGGCGGTGGCGGAACCGGCCGTCGGATCGGCGCGCCCAAAATATGATGTGGTGGGACCGGTGTGCGAAACGTCCGATCTTTTCGCGGCGGACCGGCCTTTGCCGGAACTCAAAGGTGGCGATCTAGTGGCCATTCTGTCGGCGGGCGCCTATGGCGCGGTGATGGCCAGCGACTACAATGCGCGCCCCGCCGCGGCCGAAGTCTTGGTCTCGGGCGAACATTGGGGCATCGTACGGCCCCGGGAGACCTATGCCGACCTCATCGCCAAGGACCGCATACCAGACTGGCTGGCCGACTGATCCGCTGAGCGGCAGGATCGCGCGGACCCGCGCGGTTCTGGCGGTCGAGCGGGTATTGCCGCGGCTTTGGCCCGCC
>DATEIA010000241.1:0-4883 GCA_035279305.1 Rhizomicrobium sp. | reverse complement strand
AGTGAACAAGGACAAGGAGCGGGTGCGCGTGCCCGGCGCCTTGGACGGCTTCAATCTCACCAGCGACGATGCCAACGCCATTGTGATGAAGGCGCGGGTCAAGATCGGCTGGATCGAGGAAGAGCCGGAAGTCGTGGAAGAAGACGCCGCCGAGGAAGGCGAGGAGAAGACCGAAGCCTGATGATGGAAGTGGCGCACAAAATGGAAGAGGCGGACGAAGGTCGCGCGCGTGAGCGCCGCGATATTGTTTCGGGCACGGTCATGCCCGACAGCCGGCTGATCCGTTTTGTCGCCGATCCCGACGGCAATGTTGTTCCCGATGCGGCGGCCAAGCTGCCGGGCCGGGGCTTGTGGGTGGAGGCGTCGCGCGATGCCGTCAACAAGGCGGTGGAAAAGAAGCTTTTCTCCCGCGCCGCCAAGCGCCCCGCGAGCGGAGGCGAGCAAACCGTCAAAGTGACGGCTACTGCCGATCTGGCGGCGCGTGCCGAAAAGGCGCTGGTGACAAGGATGATCGGCGATCTGGGGATCGCGCGGCGTTCCGGCGCCCTGGTGCTGGGTTTCGACAATGTGCTGCGCGCGCTGCAAGGGCCCAAGCCGCCGAAAGTCCTGATCGAGGCTTTTGACGGCGCCGCCGACGGCAAGCGCAAATTGTACGCCGCCGCGCACCGGCTGGAACTAAAATGCGTGGTGATCGAAAGCCTGACCAGTGCCGAATTGGGCTTGGCGCTGGGACGCGAGAATGTGATACATGCCGCCGTCCAGCCAGGCGGTCTAGCCGAACGTTTGACCTTTGATGCGGAACGCCTTTCCGGCTTTCGCCTGCGGACCGAAAGCCCGCGAGCAATCGCGAGCAAAAACGAAAGTAAGTCATGAGCGATACTGACGAAACCAAGCGCCCGGCCAAAACGCTGTCGCTGAAAAAGACGGAAACTTCCACCGTCAAGCAAAGCTTCAGCCATGGCCGCACCAAGGCCGTGGTGGTGGAGAAGAAACGCTCCGCCGCGCCGCCCGCGCCCGCGGCCAAGCCCGTCAAGGCCGCGGAAAAGCCCGCCGAAAAGCTCGCGGCCAAGCCGGTTGAGGCCAAGGCGCCGGCCGCCGACAAGGCCGCGCCCGTGCGCGGCGTGGTGCTGCGCCAGCTATCGGACGAGGAAAAAGCGCGCCGCGCCGCCGCCCTGGCCGATGCGCGTGTGTCCGATAGCGAAGCCCGCCGCATCGCCGAGCAGGAAGCCGAGCGCCGCTCGCGGGAAGAAGAACAACTGCGCGCAGAGCGCGTCGCCGCCGAAAAGCGCAAGGCCGAAGAGGAAGCCCGCAAGGCTGCCGATGAGCTGGCCAAGCAGCGCGCCGAACAGGAAGCCGCCCGCCGCCTGGAAACCCCCGCCAAGCTCAGCGAGGCCGCGAACGAGGCGCCCCGCCGCCGCCTGGAAAATGAGGAAGAAGAGGAAGGCGGCGCCAAGAAGATCGGCGGCAAGCTGGTGCCTGCCAAGGCGCCCGCGCCCAAAAAGGCCGAAGGCGAACGCCGCCGCGGCAAGCTGACCGTCACCCGCGCTTTGTCCGATGACGATGAGCGCGTGCGTTCGGTGGCGTCCTATAAGCGCCATCTGCAGCGTGTCAACAAAGGTCACCAGCAGCAGCCCGCCGGTCCCGCCGGTCCGCGCGACATCATTGTTCCCGAAACCATCACGGTTTCCGATCTCGCCAACCGCATGGCGCGCCGTGCCGTGGACGTCATCAAGGTGCTGATGAAGAACGGCATGATGGCGACGCCGAACGATATTATCGATGCCGACACCGCCGAACTGGTGGCGGCGGAATACGGCCATGTCGTCAAGCGCGTTGCCGAAAGCGACGTTCTGGAAGGCCTGACGGGCGCCAAGGACGACGATGCCAAGCTGGAATCGCGCCCCCCCGTGGTCACCGTCATGGGCCATGTCGATCATGGCAAGACCTCGCTGCTGGACGCCATGCGCAAGACCGACGTGGTGTCGGGCGAAGCTGGCGGCATCACCCAGCATATCGGCGCCTATCAAGTGAATCTGAAATCCGGCCAGAAGATCACCTTCCTGGATACGCCGGGCCATGCCGCTTTCACCCAAATGCGCGCGCGCGGTGCCAAGGTCACCGACCTGGTGATCCTGGTGGTGGCCGCCGATGACGGCGTGATGCCGCAAACCGTCGAAGCCATTGCCCATGCCAAGGCGGCGGGCGTGCCGATGATTGTGGCGGTCAACAAGATCGACAAGGGCGACTCCAACCCGACCCGGGTGAAGACCGAGCTGCTGCAGCACGAAATCCAGGTCGAGGATCTGGGCGGTCAGACCCAGGCCGTCGAAGTCTCGGCCACCAAGGGCATCGGCCTGGACAAACTGGAAGAAGCCATCCTGCTGCAGGCCGAAATCCTGGACCTCAAGGCCAATCCCGATCGTCCCGCCGAAGGCGCGGTGATCGAGGCCAAGCTGGACAAGGGCCGTGGCCCCGTGGCCACCGTGTTGGTGCAGCGTGGCACCTTGAAGGTGGGCGACATTGTGGTTGCCGGCGCGGAATGGGGCCGGGTGCGCCTGCTTGCCAATGAACGCGGCGAGACGGTGCAATCCGCCGGTCCCTCGACGCCCATCGAAGTGCTGGGCCTGTCGGCCGCGCCCGAAGCGGGCGACGAAATGGTGGTCGTCGAAAATGAGGCGCGTGCGCGCGAAGTGGCGGAGTATCGCGGCCGCAAGCGCCGCGAACAGCGCCAGGCTTCGTCCTCGCGCCAGACGCTCGACCAATTGCTGCAAACCCGCGAAGCCGGCGAAAAGCGCCTGCTGCCGCTGGTGCTCAAGACCGACGTGCAGGGCTCCAGCGAAGCCATTCAGGGGGCGCTGGCCAAGCTGGGCACCGCCGAAGTGGGCGCGCAGATTCTGCAGTCGGGTGTGGGCGGCATCACCGAAAGCGACGTGATCCTGGCCCATGCCAGCGGCGCGGCGGTGATCGGGTTCAATGTGCGCGCCAACAACCAGGCGCGCGACCGCGCCAAGCGCGACGGCGTGGAAATCCGCTATTACAACATCATCTACAATCTGGTGGATGACGTGAAGGCGGCGCTGTCGGGCCTGCTGACGCCGGAAACCCGTGAGAAGTTCCTGGGCAATGCCGAAATCCTGGAAGTCTTCAACATCTCCAAGGTCGGCAAGGTTGCCGGCTGCAAGGTCACCGAAGGCACCATGCGCCGCGGCGCCAAGGTGCGCCTGATCCGTGACAATGTCGTGATCCACGAAGGCGATCTGTCCACCCTCAAGCGTTTCAAGGACGAAGTGAAAGAGGTGCAGTCGGGGCAGGAATGCGGCATGGCCTTCACCAATTACCAGGACATGCAGAAGGGCGATGTGATTGAGTGTTTCGAAGTCGAAACCATTCAGCGCGCATTGTAGAAATTCTGTTTAACCTCACCCTTCGACAGGCTCAGGGTGAGGAAGTTTTTTCAATCCTCATGCTGAGCCTGTCGAAGCATGAGGATGGACTTTAAGCATGCCCCGCCGCCCTCCCAACCGTTCCTCCTCGCGCCGCCCCGTCCGGGGCGGGCACGCGCAAGCCGGTCCGTCGCAGCGCCAGTTGCGTGTGGGCGAGGCGTTGCGCCATGCGTTGGCGGAAGTCCTGACCCGCAACGAGATCCGCGATGCCGATCTGGAAGGTGTTTCGGTCACTATCACCCAGGTCAAGCCCTCGCCCGACATGCGCTATGCTACGGTTTATTGCGAGCCCTTGGGCGGTGAGAACGCCAAGACGATCATCGCGGCGCTGAATCGCCACAAGGGATTTCTGCGCGGCGAGATGGGCCATCGCATCACCATGAAATTCACGCCCGAGTTGCGCTTTGTCGAAGACGAGTCTTTCGCCGAAGCCCAGAAGATCGAAGACATTCTTAAATCGCCCGCAGTCCAAAGAGACTTGGCGGCGACAGACGAAAACGAAGATTCTGATGATTAACCCCCCTCTGTCACAGCTCAGGTCGGCTTCGCCGACACTTCGCTGCGACATCTCCCCCCGCAGGTGCTTCGCATGCGGGGGGAGAAAGCTGGCGGATGCTGATGGTCGCGCCGCGGAATGCGGCGCTCGAGTTCTAATTCCATTCCTCTCTCTGTCGGTGTTCTATGGGACGGCGTAAGAAGGGTAACCCGGTCCATGGCTGGGTGATCCTGGACAAGCCCAAGGGCATGACCTCGACCCAGGCCGTAGCCAGCGTGCGCCGCATCTTTGACGCCCAGAAGGCCGGCCATGCCGGCACCCTGGACCCGATGGCGACGGGTATCCTGGCCATCGCATTGGGGGAGGCGACCAAGACCGTGCCCTATGCGATGGACGCCGATAAAACCTATCGCTTCACCGCCGCCTGGGGGGAAAGCCGCGACAGCGACGATGCCGAAGGCAAAGTCACGGCTACCTGCGACAAACGCCCCAGCCGGGAAGAGATTCTGGCCCTGCTGCCCCGCTTCACGGGGGTCCTGAATCAGGTCCCTCCGGCCTATAGCGCCATCAAGGTGGCCGGGGAGCGGGCCTATGACCTGGCCCGGGATGGGGAAGAGGTCATCCTGGAGCCCCGGCAGGTCGAGGTCTTCGAGGCCCGGCTGCTGGAGGCCGGCCGCGATCAAGCGGAGTTCGAAATCCTTTGTGGCAAAGGCACTTACGTCCGATCCTGGGTGCGGGATATGGCCCTGGCTTTGGGCACTTTGGGGCATGTTTGCGCCCTGCGCCGGACCCGTTTGGGTGGGTGGGACGAAAAAAGCGCGGTCGGGCTGGATACCCTGACCCCTTTTATGCATAGTCCCGCCGCTTTTGGGTATTTGAGGCCCCTTTCAACCGCGCTGGACGGCATCCCGGCGCTGGCTGTCAGTGGTCCCGATACGGTTCGC
>DATEIA010000240.1:0-6488 GCA_035279305.1 Rhizomicrobium sp. | reverse complement strand
GTGCATCCATTGAATCATGACTGGGAATTCCGTGACTTAGGGGCGTGGCGTCCTGAAGCCGCGGATGATAGGGAGGGGGCCTTGTCCCGGCAAGCCGCGCGCAGGAGCGGGTTTTGCCGCCCAAATGCGGGAAATACAAGGTCTTACTTGGTCATCTTGGGAGGTCCGATGCGTGCGCTGGTAGCAGGAAATTGGAAGATGAACGGACTTGCGGCCAGCCTGGCGGAGCTGGGGACGCTGAAGGATGCGCTCGCCGCCGTCCCGCCCGCCTGCGATGTCCTGGTCTGCCCGCCCGCCACGCTGATCGCCCAGGCGGCCTGGCACGTTAAAGGGGCCTTCGCGCTGGGCGGGCAGGATTGCCATGTCCAGCCCAAGGGCGCCTTCACCGGCGATATCTCCGCCGAGATGTTGAAGGACGCGGGTGCGTCCTTCGTCCTATTGGGCCATTCCGAGCGCCGCCAGTATCACGGCGAAACCAGTGACGCGGTCGCCGCCAAGGCGCGCGCCGCCTGGCGCGCGGGCCTCACCGCCATCATCTGCATCGGCGAAAGCGAAGCACAGAGAAATGCCGGCGAGGCGCCGCATGTCTGCCGCGGACAGCTGGAGGAGAGCGTGCCGCCGGAGGCGACCTCCGCCAACACGGTGATCGCCTATGAACCGGTCTGGGCGATCGGAACCGGCCGCACCCCCACCAGCGACGACATCGCGGCGATGCATGCCCATATCCGCGCCTGCCTGACCGCCAAGCTGGGCGCTGCGGGGACAAGCATGCTGATCCTGTATGGCGGTTCGGTGAATCCGGGCAACGCCTCCGAAATCCTGGGTCTGGCGGAGGTCGGCGGGGCGCTGGTCGGCGGCGCCAGCCTGAAAGCCGCGGACTTCCTCAAGATCATCGCGGCGGTGAAGGCTGGTTAACAAAAGTAACCAAGCCGGCTGACCCTTTCTTAAGACCCTGCATCGCATTCTGGCCGCAATTATAAAGAATGTGGGTTGGTGGGTGATGAGCAAGCTGTCCTTCGACAGTGTTGACGTCCTGATTTACGATCCGGTGTCGGCCAACCGCGCCGCGACACGCGCCGCCATGTACACGCTGGGCTTCCGCAAGACCGAAACCGTCCCCACCCTCGAAAATTTCCTGGAAAGCGTGCAGAAGTCGCCGCCGGACATCGTGCTGTGCGAATCCCAGGGCCAGGTCGAGGAACTCTGTTCGGTCATCCAGCAGATGCGCCAGGGCGCCGCCGGCTACAATCCCTTTCTTGTGATCATCGTCACCGCCTGGGAAAACAGCGCCACCCTGATCAACCAGGTGATCTCCAGCGGCGCCGACGATCTGTTGCTCAGGCCCTTTTCCACGGCGCTACTGCGCCAGCGCATCGAGGCCCATGCCGACCGCCGCAAGGGCTTTGTGATCACCACCGATTATGTCGGACCCGACCGCCGCAAGGACAATAATCGCGCCTCCAATGTCGAGATGTTCGAGCCGCCCAACTCGCTGAAGATGAAGGCCAAGGACAAGCTCTCGGCCGACGACATCGCCCGCAAGCTGGATGCCGAACTCAAGACCGCGCGCGAGAAGCTGACATCGGAAAAGCTGCGCCGCGATTCCTTCCAGGTCTGTGTGCTGTGGCGGTTGCTGCAGGACCAGCCCGTGGCGGCGGGGCGTCCGCCGCAGGATCTGGTCAAGCTTCAGCTTTTGGCCAAATCGATCGCGACGCGCTGCCAGGAAACCGAATTCGCGGCGGCGCAGGAATGGTGCCAGTCGGTCTTGGATTCGGCGGAAGGGCTGGCGGCGGGCGTCGACCGCAACGCTTCGCTACATCTGCTGGGCCATGCCGCGCTCAGCCTGCACCAGATCTTTTATCCCGAAAAGACATCCACCGATCAGATGACCGAGATCGACGCCACGGTGGCTCTGATACGGGCGCGGAATGCCAGAGCCCTGGCTAGCTAAAACACGGTCTGGGCTGGAAAATCCGCCCCGGCTTCCTATTTCCGCGAAAAGGCTTTAAGACCCGCGCCACGGAGCGTCGGCGCGAGCCGGAGCGACCCTTAACAAAGTGCGTCGGCGCGGTCGGTAGCGACAGCCTTTAATAACCGGATTAGTCATGCAGACCTTGTTACTTGTCGCCGAGCTGATCATCGCCATCGCCCTGATCGGATTTGTCCTGTTGCAGCGTTCCGAAGGCGGCGCGCTGGGCATGGGCGGCGGCGGTGGCATGGGTGGATTGTTCACCGCCCGAGGCGCGGCCGATACCCTGACCCGTACCACCTCGGTGCTGGCTTTCCTGTTCTTCCTCACCTGCATTGTCTTGAACGTCTTGGCGCTGCATGGCCGCGACCAGAGCTCGATCCTTGATTCGGCGCCCGCCACCACCATTCCGGCCAAGCCGGCGCCGCCGGTGGGTCCGTCGGTCCCGAAACCTCGGTAGGCGCAGGGCCGTTTGCGTTTGGCGCATAGCTGTTAGCAGCGGAAAATATTTCCGCTTTTGCGCTTGAGCCGGTGACCGCTTTTCGACATGTTGGCCTCCCATGGCCCGGTTAATTTTCATCACCGGCGGCGTGGTCTCTTCCCTGGGAAAAGGTCTGGCGTCCGCCGCTCTCGGCGCGTTGCTCCAGGCGCGCGGTTACAAAGTCCGCTTGCGCAAATTGGACCCCTATTTGAACGTCGATCCGGGCACCATGAGCCCGTTTCAGCATGGCGAGGTCTATGTCACCGATGACGGAGCGGAGACCGATCTCGATCTGGGCCATTATGAGCGCTTCACCGGCGTGTCGGCGCGCAAGTCGGATAATGTCACCTCGGGGCGCATCTATTCCCAGGTGATCGAGAAGGAGCGCAAGGGCGGCTATCTGGGCCGCACCGTGCAGGTGATCCCGCATGTCACCGACATGATCAAGGAATTCGTTCTGGCCGACACCGACGGGCTGGATTTCCTGCTGGTGGAAATCGGCGGCACGGTGGGCGACATCGAAGGCCTGCCGTTCTTCGAGGCCATCCGCCAGTTGCACAATGATCTGGGCCGGGGACAGACCGCCTTCATCCATCTGACCCTGGTGCCGTTCATCGAGGCGGCGGGCGAACTCAAGACCAAGCCCACCCAGCACAGCGTGAAAGAGCTGCGCGCCATCGGCATTCAGCCCGATATCCTGCTCTGCCGCGCCTCACACCCCATTCCCGACGATGACCGCCGCAAGATCGGATTGTTCTGCAACCTGGCGGCCGAGCGGGTGATCCCCGCCATGGACCTGGACACCATCTATCGCGTGCCGCTGGCCTATCACGAGGTCGGGCTGGACACCCAATTGCTGAAAGTGTTCGGCATCGAGAATGCGCCGGAGCCCGACCTGTCGCGCTGGAAGAATGTCGTCGAGCGGGTGAAGAATCCGGAAGGCGAGGTGCGCATCGCCGTGGTCGGCAAGTACATGCAGGTCAAGGACAGCTACAAGTCGCTGTCCGAGGCGCTGACCCATGGCGGGCTGGCCAACAATGTGAAGGTGCATCTGGACTGGATCGACAGCGAAGTGTTCGAGCGCGAGGACGCCGCCGTCTTTTTGGAGAATGTCCATGGCATTCTGGTGCCGGGCGGGTTCGGCGAACGCGGCACCGAGGGCAAGATCGGAGCGGTGAAATTCGCCCGCGAGCGTGAAGTGCCGTTCTTCGGCATTTGCTATGGCTTGCATATGGCGGTGATCGAGGCGGCGCGCGATTTGGCCGGATTGGAAGGCGCGGGCACCACCGAGATCGGCCATCCCAAACATCCCGTCATCGGCTTGATGACCGAATGGGTGAAGGGCAACCAGGTCGAGAGCCGCGTTGCCGATGGCGATATGGGCGGCACCATGCGGCTGGGCGCCTATCCGGCGACGCTGACGCCCGGCTCACGCGTCGCTGAGGTCTATGGCGCGACCGAGATCAGCGAACGCCATCGCCACCGCTATGAAGTGAACACCAACTACGCCAAGGACCTCGCCAAGCATGGCATGACCGTGTCGGGCTGGTCGCCGGACGGACGGCTGCCGGAGATCATGGAGATTCCCGCCCATCCCTGGTTCATCGGGGTGCAATTTCATCCCGAACTGAAATCGCGGCCGCTGGAGCCGCATCCGCTGTTCACCTCCTTCATCGCGGCGGCGGTGCAAAAGAGCCGGTTGGTGTAGTTTTGGCTGTCATTCCCGGCGAGCCACGCGCGATGCGCTTGGCTCGCCGGGAATGACAGTGGGGCTTAATGGGTTGTTAACCCGCAACTCGCCGCCACTAGCAAATCGGTAAGGCGCGCAGGTCTAAGCTTCGCGCATGGGCCGGTTGCTGCCAGTTTTTCTGATGCGTGCCGCCACGCTTGTGGTGGCGAGCCTGTTGCTGTTCGCGGTGTTCGGCCATGCCCGCGCGATGAACTTGTTGTCGCCCTTTTCGGGCGTGGCGGCCTCAGCGGCCACAGCGGCGGTTATTCAATAAGCTCAACTTGTCATGGCCGCCCTTGAGGCGGCCATCCATAGTGCAGCTTCTCGATGGATGGCCGGCTCGGAGGCCGGCCATGACATGAGAGTGGGATTGCCTTAAAAGACCCGCATGAACCACAATCCGGTCCTCAAGCCCAATTCCGTGGTCAGTCTCGGTGCCGTCGCAATCGGCAATGCCAAAAAGCTCGCCATCATCGCCGGGCCCTGCCAGCTGGAAAGCCGCAGCCATGCCTTCGATATGGCGGGGGCGCTGAAGGAAGTCTGTGACCGGCTGGGCGTGGGGCTGGTCTACAAGACCAGCTTCGACAAGGCCAACCGCACCTCCGCCAGCACGGCGCGCGGCATCGGACTGGAAAAGGCGCTGCCCATTTTTGCCGACATCCGAAAGCAGTTCGGTCTGCCGGTGTTGACCGACGTGCATGAGCGCGACCAGTGCGCCGCGGTGGCGCAAGCGGTGGACGTGCTGCAGATTCCCGCTTTCCTGTCGCGCCAGACCGATTTGCTGGTGGCGGCCGCCCATACCGGCAAATGCGTCAATGTGAAGAAGGGCCAGTTCCTCTCGCCCTGGGATATGAAGAATGTGATCGCCAAAATCACCGGCGCGGGCAATGCCAATGTGCTGGTGACCGAGCGCGGCGTCAGTTTCGGCTACAACACGCTGGTCAGCGACATGCGGGCGCTGCCGATCATGGCGGGGTTCGGCGCGCCGGTGGTGTTCGACGCCACCCATTCGGTGCAGCAGCCGGGCGCGGCAGGCGACAAATCGGGCGGCGACCGCACCATGGTGCCCTATCTGGCGCGCGCCGCGGTGGCGGCTGGGGTGGCTTGCGTCTTCCTGGAAGTGCATCAGGACCCGGACCATGCGCCCTCCGATGGGCCCAACATGGTCAAGCTCAAGGATTTTCCGGCATTGCTGGAGCAGCTGGTGGAGATCGATGCGGTGGTGAAGCGGTAGTCCTCGTGCTGAGCTTGTCGAAGCATGAGGGTACTCCTCACCCTTCGACAAGCTCAGGGTGAGGACGCTACTTCAAACCGCCATCCACGCCTGCACGATGCCGATGATCGCCAGCAGCACCAGGATCAGAGTCGAATAGACGGTCAGTCCGAACCCGACGAAGCGATTTCTGGCGCCCATATACTGCCAGGCATAGATCAGGCGGCCCACGCACCATGCAAATCCCAGCGCCGCCGGAATCCAGCCTTGGAAGTACAGCGCCGCCAGCCATAGCGACGGCACAAAGATGACGAACTGTTCCATGGTATTGCCCTGGACGCGCAAGGCGCGTTCCAGTTCGGGCGAGCCGGTCATCGCCGGTGGTTGAATACCGGCCCGGCCCCGGACGCGGGCGACCAGGATGCCGGTTCCGACCGAAATCAGGATCGCCAGAACCGTGGCGATGGCGGTCAGCAGGGTGATGGGCGCGGCAAGGCTCATGTTTTTCTCCTGTGACGGGCGGTGGCTTGAATGGCGCGGCGCGCGCCTCTAGAACCCGAACCCAGCATAGGGAGTTCCCGTCATGACCGCCATCCTCGACATTACCGGCCGCGAAATCCTCGACTCCAGAGGCAATCCCACCGTGGAAGTGGATGTGCGGCTGGAAGACGGCAGTTTTGGGCGCGCCGCGGTGCCGTCGGGCGCTTCGACCGGGGCGCATGAGGCGGTGGAATTGCGCGACGGCGGCAACCGCTACAAGGGCAAGGGCGTGGAAAAGGCCGTCACCGCCGTGAATGGCGAAATCTTCGACGTGCTGGCCGGGCTGGACGCCGAAGAGCAGATCAAGATCGACCGCGCCATGGTGGCGCTGGACGGCACCCCCAACAAGGCGCGGCTGGGCGCCAATGCGATCCTGGGCGTGTCTCTGGCGGTGGCCAAGGCGGCGGCGGAGGCCGCGAACCTGCCGCTCTACCGCTATGTCGGCGGCCCCAAGGCCAACACCCTGCCGGTGCCGATGATGAACATCATCAATGGCGGGGTGCATGCCGACAACCCCATCGACTTCCAGGAATTCATGATCATGCCGGTGGGCGCC
>DATEIA010000239.1:0-9304 GCA_035279305.1 Rhizomicrobium sp. | reverse complement strand
CAAGAAGAAGGCCGCCAAGAAGAAGAAGTAATTGACCTCGGTCAGTTAAATTCTTCTCGGTACCCCTGAACATTCACTCAGGAGTATCCGATGAATAAAGCGAAGGCCGCGGTCCCTTAGGGTACCGCGGCCAAGCTGTTTCTGGCACCCAGCTTTGGCAAAGTGCCGGTTACCCTTGCCGCCAGGCCATTTTTCCCCCATCTGCTTTTCTTGCGTTGCAAAGAAGCAGACCATGGCCAGAAAACCCCCAAACACCCCGGTGAAAAAGGCCAAGGCCGCTCGCCGCAAATACAAGCCGATCACGCTTTATTACTGGCCTACCCCCAACGGCCATAAGATCAGCATCATGCTGGAAGAACTGGGGGTGCCGTATGAAGTCCGCCCGGTCGACATCAACAAGGGCGCGCAGTTCGCGCCCGCCTTCCTGAAAATCTCCCCCAACAACCGCATGCCGGCCATTGTCGATCCCGACGGCCCCGGCGGCAGGCCGATTTCGGTCTTCGAATCCGGGGCGATCCTGCAATATCTGGGACGCAAATTCGGCCGCTTCTATCCCCAAAACGAGCGGGCGCGCGTCCAAGTCGAGGAATGGCTGTTCTGGCAGGTGGGGGGACTGGGCCCGATGGCGGGGCAGGCCAGCCATTTCCTCAACTATGCGCCCGAGGATCTGGCCTATGCCAAAAGGCGCTATAGCGATGAGGTCCATCGCCTGTTCGGGGTCATGAACAAGCGGCTGACGACGCGCAAGTTTCTTGCGGGCACCTATTCCATCGCCGATATCGCGTGCTGGAGTTGGGTGCTGTCGGGCTCAAAATACACCCCGCTGGATGAGTTCCCGCACCTCAAGGCTTGGCGTGACCGTGTCGGCGCTCGGCCGGCGGTCCGGCGCGGCAAGGCCCTGGCGGCGGATATACGCAAGCCGCTGGCGGAGGAAGATCGAAAAATCCTATTCGGCCAGCGGGCACGATAGTTGAATTGTCGAAGCGAACTCAGGTCCGCCTCCCCCGCGAGCGAAGCGACCCGCGGGGGAGGTGGCCGTAGCAACGCCGTGGCGCGCAGGCGCAAGCCGAGCACCACGGCAAAGTTGCGAAGGCCGGAGGGGGCATTAAAGACTTCTTCACCGCCCCTAATATGTATTAGTACTTAAGGCTAACCGGTGTTTACCGTGTCTTAGTTTTTCACACCGCACCATCCCCACGCGCGAAAGTTGTTCGCGCTGATGGGGAGATGTGTGGTGGCCTGCATCGATATCGATTCACTCGCGCAATACGAACGCGATGCCAAGGATGGACGCGCCGATGCGCTCTACAATCTTGGTCTGGCTTATTCCACCGGCCAAGGCGTCGGCGTGGACATGGTCGCGGCTCACAAATGGTTCAATCTGGCGGCGATGCGCGGCGTGGATGCCGCCAAGGGCTGGCGCAACCAGCTGGCCACCGAAATGAGTACCCTCCAGATCGCCGAAGCGCAGAAGCTTGCCCGCGAATGGCTTAAATTTTTTAGGTAATTATTTCGCCGCCAACACCGGCATCTTGGGCTGGCCCGGCGCATAAAGATTTTCCAGAATTCTGAGCGGCGCATCCTTGTCCGCCAGCCGCGCCCGGTAGACCTGGGCATTTTCCAACACACGCTGAACGTAATTGCGGGTTTCCCCAAAGGGAATTTGCTCGATCCAGTCGATAGGATCGCTCACGCGCGGATCGCCGTTGGCGGCCAGCCATTTCTTGGCATTGTTGGGACCGGCATTATAGGCGGCAGCCGCCAGCACCCAGGATCCGCCATAGCGGTCCAGGTGGACGCGCCATTCGGTCATGCCCAGCTGCATATTGTAGCGCGTGTCGTGGAGCAGGGCGTCCGGCCGGTAGGGCAGCTTGGCTTGCCGGGCCGCCACTTTGGCGCTGGCCAGCATCATTTGCATCAAGCCCTGCGCCCCCGCACGCGACACGGCATAGGCGTCGAACTCGGTTTCCTGCCGGATCAGCCCCAGCACCAGCGCGGGATCGGGGGCATCGCCCGGTCCGGGATAAGGCGGCAGGGCGATCAGCGGATGGGTGAAGCTCGGCATCATGGTGCCGGCATAGCTAAGGCTCTTGGCCAGCCGGACGGCGATCTCGGGATAGCCCCAGCCGGTCAAAAGCATCATCAGCCGCTTGATATGCTGGGGCGAGGGATGGGCTTCGACATCGCGGTCCACGAACAGGCGCAGGCTGGCGGCTTGGCCCAATTCGGCCAGGATCTTGATCTGGGGCATCAGCGGATCGTCGTCCACTTCGCCGGCGCTGACGGCCTCCACCGCCGTCTCGTTCAAATGCAGCAGGGGGCTGGCATCGATACGGGCCCGGGCAACCTGGCCGTAAAAAGTTTCCGGATAGAGCGCCGCTTGGCGGTAACGGATGAGCGCGCTGCCGGTATCGCCCAGCGCCTCATAGGCGCGGCCCTGCCAATATTGGGCGCGGGACTTGCTGATCGGACGGGCGACAGCGGCGTCCAGCCTCTGGAATGCGGCCAAAGCGGCGGTCGGCTCCTTGAGGAACCGCAAGGCGATAAAGCCGGCCAGGAATTGCTGTTCGGCATACTGATCGCCGGCGGTGAGACCGGCATGCTCCACCAGGGCCAGCGCCAGGCGGGGATCGCCGCTCGCCAGGGCGTCGCGGGCCTGGACATTGATTTCCGCCCACCAGCGCGCCGCATGGTCCTTGACCATCGGCGCCGCCGCAATCTTAAGCAGCATCGCATGGGCTTCACTGTCGCGGTCTGCCATGCGAAGAGCATGGGACCAGTCGAACAGCAGATTGGGGTCGGTGCTGTCGCGCAGGCCTTCCACGGCGGGTTGTGCTTTGGGTAGCCCAACGGAATCGAGAGCGATACGGGCATTGGCGATGTCGGGAGCATCGACGCGTGTCACCTGCCGTTTTGCGGCGGTGATCTCGCCCCGCCACAACAGGGTATCCAGCCGGGCGCGATCGCTGTCCGGCGTTAGCCAGGCGCTGTCCTTTTGCAGAATTGCCAGTTCGGTCTCGGTGTCGAAACTGCCCTCGGCCCAGCCGCTGCGGATCAGCGCCGCCCCGCGCACCTTTTCGCCCATGGCCACCAGCGCTTCGCCCAGCCGGATTTTACCAATGCTGGAATTCGGCGTGCGCGCGGCGAACCAGGCCACGACGGTTGCGGCGGGGAGTTCAGGGGTGATCTGCGCCTCGGCGCGCGCTTGCAGGGTACCGCGCAGCGGCCAGGTGGCGGCGCTGCTTTTGGCTTCGGTATCTTTGATGACGGCATCGATCTCGGCGAAGGTAGCGCTGCTGTTCTTGTCCAGCGCGTAACGCCATTCCACCAGCCGCCTGGCCTGGCTGTTTTGTCCCTGGCTTGCCAGATTGCGGGCTTGGGTCCAGTCGCCGCGTGCGGCAGCCTCGAAGGCGCGGATAAACAGGTCATGATCGCCCGGCGACAGAACCCGGATCCGGCCGGCGCGCGGCCCGGGGCCGTTGTCGGGGATGGGCAATGTCATCACCACATCGCCGCTGCGGGCCAAAGCATTGGGAAGTGGGCTGCCCGCGGGGACAGCAGGCAGGGTCTGGGCGCCGGCGATCAGGCCAGCCCCCAACAGGTCTCCTCCCAAGGGCAGTAAAAACAGGCAGGCACGCAGAAATCTCATGCGGGGTAACTGGGATGGCGTCTTGTTGAAAAGGCGGGATCAGCTTAGACGAAAGCCTCACCCGGCAGCCATAATGGCCTGGACTTAATTATCGGCACCGGCCGGGGCATAAATGTGACCGGTCGCAGACCAAGAAACGCGGAACTCGAACCATGACCAGCATTCGCGAGCGCATCAAAGGCTCCATTCCCGCCCTGATCACGCCTTTCAAGGACGGCAAGGTGGACGAAGCTGCGTTCCGCAAGCTGGTCAACTGGCAGATCGCGGAAGGCTCCAGCGGCTTGGTGCCCTGCGGAACGACCGGCGAATCACCCACGCTCAGCCATGACGAGCATATGCGGGTGATCGAGATCTGCGTCGAGGAAGCGCGCGGCCGGGTGCCGGTGATCGCGGGCACAGGCTCCAATGCCACCGACGAGGCCATTGCGCTGACCCGCCACGCCAAGGAGGTGGGGTGCGACGCGGTGTTGTCGGTGACCGGCTATTACAACAAGCCGTCGCAGGAGGGGCAGTATCGTCATTTCATGGCGGTCGCCGAGGCGGTCGATATTCCGATCCTGCTCTACAACATTCCCGGCCGCGCCATTGTCGAGATCTCGGTGGAGACCATGGCGCGCCTGTCCAAGCACAAGAACATCATCGGTGTGAAGGACGCCACCGCCAACCTGATGCGCCCCAGCCGCGAGCGCTTGGCCTGTGGGGCGGACTGGTTGTTGATCTCGGGCGAGGATGGCACGGCGATGGGCTACAATGCCCATGGCGGATCGGGCTGCATCTCCGTCACGGCCAATGTCGCGCCCGGGCTGTGCGCCGAGTTTCAGGCGGCAACCCTGGCGGGCGATTTTGCCAAGGCGCGGGACTATCAGGACCGGCTGATGCCATTGCACGACGCCATGTTCTGCGAGCCCAGCCCCGCGCCGGCCAAATATGGCGCCTCGCTTCTGGGTCTGTGCACGCCCGATGTGCGCCTGCCGCTGGTGGAAGCCACCGACGTGGCGCGCGCCCAGATCAAAAAGGCGATGCAGGGCGCGGGTCTCAAGTTCTGATTGTTCGTCCTCATGCTTCGACAAGCTCAGCATGAGGATTATATTCGTTCCTCACCCTGAGCTTGTCGAAGGGTGAGGCAGGACAGCCTATGGCCAAGAAAAAAGACGACGGTTTCAAGATCATCGCCGACAACCGCAAGGCGCGTTACGCCTATGCGATCGGCGACACATTGGAAGCCGGGATCATGCTGGTGGGCTCGGAGGTCAAAAGCTTGCGCAGCGGCAAGACCACCATCGGCGAATCTTACGCCCATGCCAAGGATGGCGAGCTATGGCTGGTGAACTGCTATATCCCCGAATACACCCAGGCCAGCCGTTTCAACCACGAACCCAAGCGCACCCGCAAGCTTCTGGTCCATAAGCGCGAGGCGGCCAAGCTGGCCGCCGCCATCCAGCGCGAGGGCATGACCCTGATCCCGCTGAAACTCTATTTCAACGCCAAGGGCCGGGCGAAGCTGGAGCTGGGCATCGCCAAGGGCAAGAAGCTGCACGACAAGCGCGAGACCGAAAAGCAGCGCGACTGGCAGCGGGATAAGGCCAGGTTGATGAGGGATAAAGGATAAGAACTGTCATCCCCGGCGAGGACCGCGCTGTCGCGCGATCCTCGCCGGGGATGACAGTTGCGTTCAAACCTGTGCCAACCCCTTCGTCTTGCCTACCACATCCTCGAACATCTTGGTCGTCAGTACCCCGGTGTTGGTGTTGTAGCGCGAGCAGTGATAGCTGGAGATCAGCTTGAACTTGCTGATGTCATAAGCCACGCCGTGCTTGAAGGGGTGCAGCGCCTTGCGCGCGCCCAAAGTGTCGCACACCGAGTCATGCGCGATTTTGCCCAGTGCCAGGATCACTTTCACATTGGGGAGTGTTTCCAGTTCCGATTTCAGGAACTGGCGGCAGGTCTTGATCTCGCTCGGCTCGGGTTTGTTCTGCGGCGGCACGCAGCGCACCGCATTGGCGATGCGGCAATCCAGCAGTTCCAGTGAGTCGTCGGCGCGTTCTTCGTACACGCCTTTGGCCAGCCCATGCTTGAGCAAGGTGGCGTAGAGCAGATCGCCCGCCCAGTCGCCGGTGAAGGGCCGCCCGGTGCGGTTGGCGCCTTGCAGGCCTGGCGCAAGGCCAGCGATCAGGATGCGTGCGGTCAAAGGACCAAAGCTGGGGACGGGGCCGTTGAACCAGTCCGGATGTTTGGCGCGGTTGGAATCGCGAAACGCCTTCAGACGGGGACAGAGCGGGCAGTTGTGCGGGGGCGCGGCGGGAGATTTCATCATTCCGCACTAAGGCCAGTGCGCGGCGGAGTCCATATCGGTGCGGATTGCGGCATCGCCGCTCCACCGGATAGAAGAGTTCATGATCCTGATCGGGCTGGGCGCCAATCTGCCGAGTCCCGCCGGTCCGCCGGCGGCGACCCTGAGCAGCGCCTTGGGCCGGCTGAAGGAATGCGAGATCACCATCCTCTCGGTTTCGTCCTTCTACCAGACCCCGGCCTGGCCCGACCCGTCCGCGCCGCCCTTTGTGAATGCCGTGGCATCGATCGCGACCCGGCTTCAGCCCGCCGAACTGCTGGTGCTGCTGCATGATGTGGAAGCCGGCTTTGGGCGGGTGCGCGGTGCCGCCAACGCGCCCCGCACCCTGGACCTGGATCTGCTGGATTATGAGGGCCGGATCATGGCGTCACAGGTCGTGCTGCCCCATCCCCGAATGGCGGAACGCAGTTTTGTTCTGGCGCCGCTGGCCGAGGTCGCCCCCGGCTGGCAGCACCCGTTGACTCGGCAAGGGGCGGGGGAACTCCTGGCGGGCCTGCCGGACCGGGACGTCCCCAAAAAACTTGCACCCTAAAACAACTCGCAAAAGCCCGGCTTTTCTGTTATTTCCCCGCCAATCCCTGATGGCCGCTCGCTTTTCGGGTCGTCAACCTATTGAACTTAAAGGATTCTTATGGCCCGCGTCACAGTCGAAGATTGCGTCGACAAGATTCCCAACCGCTTTGACCTGGTTTTGACCGCCGGTTTCCGCGCCCGCCAATTGTCGGGCGGCGCCGAGCCGATGCTGGAGCGTGACCGCGACAAGAATCCCGTGGTGGCCTTACGCGAAATCGCGGCCAAGCTGATCAAGCCGGATGAGGCCAAGGAAGACTATATCCGTTCGCTGCAGAAGCATGCGGAAGTGGACGAGCCGGAAGAGGCGCGCCCCGAGGCCGACGATCGCGAGGATCCTTCGCACCGCCAGGTCACCGAAGAAGAGCTGCTGCGCGCTTTGACCACCGAGGCCCAGCGCCGCGCCGAGCCGCAGCCCGAACCTGAGGCTGATTACGAAGAGTGAGCCGGCCGGTCTTTTTGATCCCCGGCGGCGTCGCTCGTCGCTCATGGGCGCTTTACTGCCCACATCGCTCCTCGCTCCTGGCCGGATGATCAAAAATCCTCGGCCGGACGAGCCTAGAAGGCCGTGAACTTGAACGAGCGGCCGAGCAACAGATGATCGGAAATGGTCTAAAATCCAGGAAATCCGGCTTTTTGGCCGTCCCTTTAGGTTCTGATTTCCGGTTTATCTGCCTATATTTGGCGGATGAGTGTACCAGCGCCTTCGCCTGAAACGGCCCCAAAGCCCGCCCTCGCACCTGTTTCAGGGCGCGGTCGCCGCCGGCTGATGCGTCAGACCGACCTGGTCGAGCGGGTGCTGGCCTATGATGCCGCCGCCGACGAGGCTCTGCTCAACAAGGCCTATGTCTATGCCATGACCGCGCATGGCAAGCAGTTCCGCGCCTCGGGCGATCCCTATTTCGCCCATCCGCTGGAAGTCGCCGCCATTCTCACCGATCTCAAGCTGGACGTGCCCACCATCGTGACGGCGCTGCTGCACGACACCATTGAAGATACGCTGGTCACCTATGAGGATATTCGGGAAAAATTCGGCGAGGAGATCGCCAATCTGGTGGACGGCGTCACCAAGCTCTCCCAGCTGGAAGTTTTCTCTGAACGCACCAAACAGGCGGAGAATTTCCGCAAGCTGATGCTGGCCATCACCAGCGACATCCGGGTGCTGCTGGTCAAGCTGGCCGACCGCCTGCACAACATGCGCACCCTTGGCTATATCGATAAGCCGGACAAGCGCCGCCGGATTGCCCAGGAGACGGTGGATATCTACGCGCCGCTGGCGGGCCGCATCGGCATGCAGAACATGCGCGAGGAGCTGGAAGACCTGGCCTTTGCGGAGCTGGACCCGGAAGCGCGCAATTCCATCGTCACCCATTTTGCCCGCCTCGATATGGTGGGCGGCGACCGGGTGGGCCGCATCGCCGACCAGATCAAGCGGCGGCTTGCCGAGCATGGCATGGAAGCCTGGGTCTATGGCCGCGGCAAGCGGCCTTTCTCGATCTGGCGCAAGCTGCAGACCAAGAAACTGTCCTTCGAACAGCTTTCCGACATTTTCGGCTTTCGCGTCATTGTGGGCTCGCCCGCCGATTGCTATCGCGCGCTGGGCATCATCCATACCAGCTGGCAGATGGTGCCGGAGCGGTTCAAGGATTTCATCTCGACCCCCAAGCCCAACGGCTACCGCTCCATCCATACCACGGTGATCGGGCCGGAAAAGCAGCGGGTGGAAATTCAGATCCGCACCCAGGAAATGCACGATATCGCCGAGCGCGGCGTCGCCGCCCATTGGCGCTACCGCGAGCATGTGCCGCAATCCAATGGTGGGGCGGACAAGGACGACAGCGTGACCTATGGCTGGCTGCGCGACATGGTCGATCTTTTGGAGCGCGGCGACAGCGCCGAAGAGGTGCTGGAACATTCCAAGCTGGCGATGTACCAGGACCAGGTTTTCTGCTTCACCCCCAAGGGCTCGCTGATTTCCCTGCCGCGCGGCGCGACGCCGATCGATTTTGCCTATGCCGTGCACACCGACCTGGGCAACAGCGCGGTGGGCGCCAAGATCAACGGCAACCATGCGCCGCTGCACACCCCGCTGAACAATGGCGACCAGGTGGAAATCATCACCATGCGGGATTCCTCGCCCTCGCCGATGTGGGAACAGTTCGTGGTCACCGGCCGGGCGCGCGCGGAAATCCGCCGCTTTCTGCGTCATGCCCAGCGCGACGAGCATGTCCGGTTCGGCCGCAAGATTCTGGAAAAGACCTTCGCCGATGAGGGCCGCGAGCTGACCGAAAAGGCGGTGGAGGAAGTCGCCAAGGTCCTGCGCCTGGCCAAGGCCGAGGACGTTTATGCCGATGTCGGGCGCGGCGCCTTGCGCGGCCATGAAGTGCTGCAGGCGGTGTTCCCGGAGCTCAAGCGCGCCGGCAAGGTCGCCAAGAAATCCGCCCCCGGCGCGGTCAAGCCGGTTTCCATCCGTGGCTTGACCGAGGGCATCTCCTACACCCTCGGCCTGTGCTGTCATCCCTTGCCGGGCGACCGTATCGTCGGCCTCAATACCCCGAATGGACTGGTGATACACACCATCGACTGCGCCGAATTGGACAAGGCGCATGACATGAACAACTGGCTGGATGTGGGCTGGGGGCAGGGCGCCTCGGACATGGGGCAGTCGGTGGCGCGCATCCAGGTGCGGGTCAAGAACGCGCCCGGCTCGCTGGCGACCGCGATGGCCGCCATCG
>DATEIA010000238.1:0-7811 GCA_035279305.1 Rhizomicrobium sp. | reverse complement strand
TCAAACTAACGGCCGATCGCCGTCTTCATCATGGTCATGGCTTTGGCATAAAGATTGGCGGCGGCCTGGAATTGGGCCTGGGTGTCCGACACCTTGATCATTTCCACTTCCAGCGCCACGGCATTGCCGTTGGGGTTGAATGCCTGATCGGGGGTTTCGTGATCCTCGAATTTGCCGGAACGCGACATCGTCAACGCGATGTGACGCGCATCGGTCGTCATCATGGCCGTGCCGGTGCGTCCGGAACCGCCCAGCATCTGATCAAAATCCAAGGGTTTGAGATCGCGCGCGACATAGCGCGGCGTATCGGCATTGGCGACGTTCTGCGAGAGCAAATCCTGGCGCTGATTGAGCCAGTTCATGCGCTGCTTCAGCATCGAGAACAGCGGCAAATCTGTGATCTCCATGGCGGTAACCTTTTGTTAGCCCTGAATTCAAGGCGAGCCTGCGCCCGCCATGCTTAAGCGCGGCTTAACACCGCGCATTTTTTGCCGGGCACATTCTGCCGCGCCTTAACCCGCGATTAAGGTTGATCGCCGTTAATCGCCCCCGAGCGTTTCGACAAAAGACCCTGGTGCCGAAACCCGATGTCGGCATGGCCTCGGCGAAACGCGAGAATGCGTTAGAGAAAGAGTTAAGCGTGGAATTCATCGATCTCCTGCGTTACTTCGGCGCCCTGCTCCTGGTGCTGGCGATGGTCGGCGGCGCCGGCCTGCTGGCGCGCCGTTTTGGCGTGCCGGGCGTGACCAAAGCCGCCGGCGTCAAGCGGCTTGCCGTGGTGGAAACCCTGCTGATCGGGCCGCGCCAGCGTTTGCTGATCCTGCGCCGCGACAATGTCGAGCATCTGGTTCTATCCGGGCCCGACGGCGTGTCGGTGATTGAAAACAATATTGCCGCGCAGATCTCCGCTCGGGGCACGCCGTGAGTTTGCTCAAACGCCTGATCCCTTTTCTTCTGCTGCTGGCGATTGCCGTGCCCCATGCCGCTTTCGCCGCCACCTTGCCCATGGCCCAGGCCAATGCGCCGGCCGCCGCCGCGGCAGCGACGGCAGCCGCCAATGGCGGTCTTTCCATCGACTTGAACGGCAGCGGCCTTTTCACCGATCGCATGATGCAGATCGTGGCGCTGATCACGGTTCTGTCCATCGCGCCGTCGATCATCATCATGATGACCAGTTTCGTGCGCATCGTGGTCGTGCTGTCGCTGCTGCGCACCGCATTGGGCCTGCAGCAGTCGCCGCCCAACAGCGTGATCGTATCGCTGGCGATGTTCCTGACTTTGTTTGTCATGAGCCCGACCCTGACCGATGCCTACAATCAGGGCATCAAGCCGATGATGAGCAATACCGTCACCACCGAGCAGGGTTTCACCCAGGCGCTGGTGCCGATGAAGAAATTCATGCTGGCGCATGTGCGCGACGCAGACCTCAAGCTGTTCTCGGACATGGCCAAGCAGAAGCCCACCAGCGATCCCGCCCAGGTTGCCGTCACCACCTTGGCGCCGGCCTTCATGCTGTCTGAGCTCAAGCGCGCCTTTGAGATCGGCTTTTTGATCTTCGTGCCCTTTTTGATCATCGACATGGCGGTGGCTTCGATCCTGATGAGCATGGGCATGATGATGCTGCCGCCGGTGATTATTTCCCTGCCCTTCAAGCTGATCTTTTTTGTGCTGGTGGACGGCTGGCGGCTGATCGCCGGCTCGCTGGTGCAGAGCTATATGCACTCACCGCCCCCGACCTGACCTTCACCAAATGTGACTGGCACCCAATGTGACGGGCTAATGTGACCGGCGCAAAGCGCGACCATTTGACAGGCTTGAAAAGAGAACAAAGCACTCTATTTCCCGCTGATGATGATTTACGGCCGCCCGATCCGCAATCCCCGCCTTTTGCTGATTAGCGCCCTGTTGGCGGCCAGCCTGATGCTTCCCCTGCTCGGCGCAATCGCCTAGCGATTTTGCAAGAATTCCGCGCCAGCTTGCTCTAAACTTCCATCATGGCGCACGACCACACCTTGTCTAATCACGGACATGGGCACGGGCATGACCACGGCCATGAGTCGGATGCCCATGACCATGGCATCTGGACCCGCGATCACGTTTTTTTAGGCCATAGCCATTCCAGGGCCGAGACCCGCGCCAAATGGGCCGCCATCGTCACAGCCCTGTTCATGGTGGTGGAGATCGTCTGCGGCCTAGCCTACCACTCCATGGCGCTGCTCGCCGATGGCGCCCATATGGCGACCCATGTGGGAGCGCTGGGGCTGGCGGCGGGTGCCTACTGGCTGGCACGCCGCCATAGCGGAAGCGGACGTTTCACCTTCGGATCGGGGAAATTCGGCGACCTGGCCGCCTTCGCCAGCGCCATCATCCTGGGGCTGACGGCGATCGCGGTGGCGGTGGAATCGGCGCAACGGATCGTCACGCCGGCAGCCGTGCAGTATGGCGACGCGCTGCTGATCGCCTGTATCGGCCTGGCGGTCAATCTGATCAGTGCGCTGATCCTCAAAGACAATCCTTCTCACGATCATTCGCATGGCCACTCACATGGCCATTCCCATGGGCATGACAACAATATGCGCGCCGCCTATGTGCATGTGCTGGCCGATGCCGCCACCAGTGTGCTGGCGATTGTCGCCCTAGCCGCGGGCTATTATTTCGGCCTTGGCATATTGGATCCGCTGTGCGGCCTGGTCGGCGCTGTTGTGATCGCCTCCTGGTCCTATGGCTTGATCCGCGATAGCGCCATGGTGCTGCTGGATGCCGATGCCGATCCGCAGCAGTCCGATGAAATCCGTACCTTCCTGCAAGGTGAACTCAAGGCGCGCATTCCCGACCTGCATCTTTGGCGGCTGGGACCCGGCCATCGCGGCTTGATCGTGTCGCTGATTTCTCCCGATGCGATCAGCGCGGAAGCGGTCAAGACGACCTTGCGCGGCCGTTATCCGGATCTCT
Source organism: Rhizomicrobium sp. (assembly GCA_035279305.1). Lineage (GTDB taxonomy): Bacteria > Pseudomonadota > Alphaproteobacteria > Micropepsales > Micropepsaceae > Rhizomicrobium. The sequence continues at coordinate 4,859 of DATEIA010000238.1, read as the reverse complement.
CCCATGTCACCGTCGAGGTCGCGGTCTGCGCCGATTGCACATGAAGTTCTGGAAACGCAAGAAGCAGCAGGTTGAGCAAGCGGTGGATGACGTGGCCGTCACCGCCACCGATCTGGCTGAGAAGACCATGGTCATCGGTCCCGCCGGCCTATTGCTGCTGTTGGGCGCGGCGGCGGTTGGCGCGGCGGCGACCTATTACGTGACCCAGAAGCGTAAGGCGGACAAAAAGCCCCAGGACTAAGGGTCCTTTGTTAAGGGTCCCGGCGCTTGGCGGCATAGAGCCAGGACAGCGTCGCGGCCAGAAGGGCTATGGCGGCGACGCTGGTTACCCCCAACGTGCCCGACGCGATCAACCGCAGCACTGTTATGGGCCGGGGCGGAGGCGGCGTTTGGCCGGGCAACAGCGCGCCGGGCGCCGGTCCGGCGGCAATCCGGGCCAGCACAATCCGCAGAATTATCAAAGGCAGCTGGGTGAGCAGGAGGGTCCGCAGCAGCAGCCAGAAATTTCCTTCCGCCATCCTAAAACCGGAATCCAGACGCTGCTCCGCGCTGGCGGCGGGCACGCCAATAGCGATGGCGGGAAAGATCAGCGCGATCTGTACAGCGACGATAACCGCGCCGATGGTGACCAGGACTTCCGAGAGCGTGCGCACAAAAGCCACCGACGCCATCAACAGGCAAAAATCGCGCGCCGCCATCGCACTCAGCAGCAATGCAGCCAGCCATGCGAAAAATCTCCGGACCTCGGCGAGAGCCAGGTGGGTTTGGCGCAGCAGAATGAAACGATGAATTGCCACCGCCAGCGGCGCCGCCAATGCCGACCAGAACAGCACGGCCGTAATCTGCGCGCCCAAATAAGCGCCCAGTGTCGTCAGGCTGAAATCCTCAAACTTGGGAACGGTCAAAGCGGTCTTGACCGGTGCAACACCCAAAGCCGCCACACCGAATGCCGCGCCCAGAATCAGGGTCGCAAGGAACAACAGCGGCAAGACGCCGAACACGTCACGCAAACTGCGCCAACTGCGTTTGGCGATCTCGCGCGCCCCTACCGGCCCTTCATAATGGATCACCGGATCCTCCCATTTTTGGACTTTAAGCGCCGGCCCGAAAACAAAAAAGCCGCCCATCGGGGCGGCCTCTATGCAGATCGTGGAGGGGTTACCGCGGAAGAAGGCCTTCGCGCTGCAGGCGCTTGCGCTGCAGCTTGCGGTAGCGGCGCACGGCTTCGGCGCGCTCGCGCGCCCGCTTCTCGCTGGGCTTCTCATAGGCGCCGCGCAGCTTCATCTCCCGGAAGATGCCTTCGCGCTGCATCTTCTTCTTCAGCGCCTTGAGCGCCTGGTCGATGTTGTTGTCGCGGACGATGATCTGCAAAGTCAAAGCTCCTGGGCCGAAAATTAAGAGGCGCGGGTGATACCAGACGGCATTTTCCCTGTCTACCCACGGAAATTAACCCTCCACCACCCTTGGCCGGGTCCTTCCACAAGGCCATATTTCCCGCCATGGCAATTCTGAAGATCGCCCGCATGGGCCACCCCGTTCTGGCCACCCCGGCCCGGCTGGTCACGGACCCCAAAAGTCCGGAAATCCGCCGCTTGGTCAATGACATGGTGGAAACCATGATGGACGCCAATGGGGCCGGGCTGGCCGCCCCCCAGGTTCATGTTCCCCTACGGGTGGTGGTGTTCCAGGCCCCCGACGGCCGGGCCGATCCAGGCCTGGCCGATGCGGAGCGGTTCGACCACACCGCGCCCCTGACCGTGCTGATAAACCCCGAAATTACGGTGTTGGACCCCGGCCTGGAGGGCGGTTGGGAAGGCTGCCTGTCGGTGCCGGGGTTGCGCGGCTGGGTCGAACGTCCCGCCCATATCCGTTATCGCGGCTTGGGACTGGAGGGCGAAAGCATCGAGCGGGTGGCGCGCGGCTTCCACGCCCGGGTGGTGCAGCATGAATGCGATCACCTGGAGGGCCGGCTCTATACCTCGCGCATGAGCGATCTTTCACGGCTGATCTTTGAATCCGAAGTCCGTCACTTCCAGGTGGCGTCATGACCGGCCCCCAAAAAACAACCAAGCCGCCGCGCAAGAAGGCCGCGCCAAAAGCGCAAGCGCAAACGGCGGCAGCCAAAGAGATGCCGAAAGACAAAAGAAGCGATCGGGAAATGCGCGAGGCAGTGCTGGCCACAGCCCTTGCCCATGCCGCCTTTGACGGCTTTACCGATAGCATGCTGCACAAGTCGGGCGCCGAAGCCGGGGTTGCCAAATCCGAGCTGGGGCGGCTGTTTGAGAATGGCGCCATCAGCCTGATCGAATTTTATTCCACCCATACCGATGCCCAGATGGAAACGCGGTTGGCGGGGATGGACCTCAAGGCGATGAAGATTCGCGAGCGCATAGGGGCGGCGGTGAAGACCAGGCTGGCCATCCTCAAGCCGCACAAGGAAGCGGCGCGCCGCGCCGCCGCCTTGCTGTCGCTGCCCATGCATGCGGCGCTGGGCGCCAAGCTGATGTACCGCACGGTGGATGCGATGTGGCGCGCCGCCGGCGACACCTCCACCGATTTCAATTTCTACACCAAGCGCGGCATTCTCGCCGGCGTCTATGGCTCCACCGCCATGCGCTGGTTTAACGACACCAGCGCGGATGAAAAACCCACCGAGGAATTCCTCGCCGCCCGCATCGACAATGTGATGCAGTTCGAGAAGTTCAAGGCCAAGGCCAAGGAAGCGCTGTCGAACTTTCCTGCCTTCGCCGACTGGGGTAGACCGAAGGCGAAATAACCCTTTTGTCATGCCCGCGAAAGCGGGCATCCAACTTTCGTCGAGCGGTGGCGTTGAGCCAAGTTGGATTCCCGCTTACGCGGGAATGACAAGACGATCAAAGCAACTCCACTATCTGCACCGCGTTGAGGGCCGCCCCCTTCAACAACTGATCCGCCGCCACGAACATGCTGATCGACTTGCCGGACGCATCCGACAGATCCTGGCGGATGCGGCCCGCAAGCACATCGCCCTGGCCGGAAGCATCCTGGGGCATGGGGAAGTAGTTGTTGGCCCAGTCGTCCACCAGCTTGATGCCGGGTGCCTTGGCCAGCAGCGCCTTCACGTCTTGCGGCGCGATGGGACGCTCGCATTCGAAGGTCATGGACACGCAATGGGCGCGCAGCACCGGCACGCGGATGCAAGTGGCCGAAACCGCGATCCTGTCATCCTCGAAAATCTTCTTGGTCTCCTTGATGACCTTGCTCTCTTCGTCGTTATAGCCGGTCGTCATGTCGATGGCGGTGTTGTGGCTGAAGAGATTGAAGGCATAGGGATACTTCACCACCTTCGGTTCATAGCGCTTGCCGTCCAGATAGGCGCGGGTGGAAAGCTCCAGCTCTTCCATCAAGGCCGCCCCGCCGCCCGACGCCGCCTGATAGGTGGAGACGATCAACCGCCGCACCGGATTGATCCGATGCACCGGCCAGAGCGGCACCATGGTGGTGATCCCGGCACAGTTGGGATTGGCGATAATGCCTTTATGCTCGGCAATGCGCCGGGCATTGATCTCCGGAATCACCAGGGGTACGGCGGGGTCGGCGCGGAAGGCGCTGGAATTGTCCACCACCACCGCGCCGGCCTTCACCGCGATGGGCACAAATTGCTTGGAGATGCCGCTGCCCGCCGAGAAAAGCGCAATGTCCACGCCGTCAAAGGCGCGGTCGGTCAGCGCTTCAATCACCAGTTCCTTGCCGCGAAAACGCTGAGTCTTGCCCGCCGAACGGGCCGACGCCAACAGCTTAAGCGAGGCCAGCGGCACACCCCGGCTTTCCAGACAGCCGACAAATTCACGCCCTACGGCACCGGTAGCGCCCACAATGGCAACATGCTTATTCTTCATTTCAAACTCCACTTTATTCCTGGCGGCGCCGGCTCGTGCCTAGGCCGCAACAAAAAAGCCCCGTCCGGATTTGGAGCGGGGCTTGGGTCTTCGGCTTTTTTGCTTGTTAAGCGCGCACGATCCCAGCCCCGGCCATAGTCGGGGTCTTGGTTTTCTTGGCGCGCTTGGTCTTAAAGGTCATAGGGCCGGTGTCCGTCGCAGACGGGCAGATACTGCACAATATCCGGCGAGGTCAAGTCCCGGTTTATTTGGATGGCTTTAGCCGCGTGACGTGACCCATCTTGCGCCCGGGGCGGCTTTCCGATTTTCCGTAAAGATGCAGCGCGCCACCGGTGGCAAGCGCCTGCCAGGCATCGGCCTCCGCCCCGATGATATTTTCCATCACCGCATCGGCATGACGGACGGGATCGCCCAACGGCCATCCCGCCACGGCGCGGATATGCTGTTCGAACTGGGAACACTGACAGGCTTCGATGGTCCAATGGCCGCTATTGTGGACCCGGGGCGCGATCTCATTGACCAGCAATTCGCCATTGCGGCCCACGAACAGCTCTACCGCAAAGACGCCCACATATTCCAGCGCGTCGCCGATCGTCTTGGCGATGGCCTTGGCATTGTCCACCTGCGCCGCCGTCAGGCGCGACGGCACGGTGGAGCGGCGCAGGATGTGATTCTCATGCTCATTTTCCGGCGGATCGTAAGCGGCAAAACCGCCGTCGGCGCCGCGCGCCGCCACCACCGAAGCCTCATAGGAAAAATCGACAAAACCTTCCAAGATGGCGGGCGCGCCCTTGAAGCTTTGAAAGGCCTTGGCGGCTTCCTCGGCGCTGCCGACTTTCGCCTGGCCCTTGCCGTCATAACCGAAGCGGCGGGTCTTCAAGATGCCATTGCCGTTCAGCTTTGCAAAAGCCTCGCGCGCCTGCGCCGCCGACGACACTTCGAAAAACGGCGCGGTCTTCAACCCCAATTTTTCAACAAAAG
>DATEIA010000237.1:0-2118 GCA_035279305.1 Rhizomicrobium sp. | reverse complement strand
CAGCTTCACGATGCCCGCCAACTATCCCGCCCAGGAAAAGGAAATCATCGTTTACAAGAATCGCGATGCGGTCAGCGACAAACCCAAACAGCTGAACATCGAGCTTCCGATGATCGGCAAGAAGATTTCCGGCACCGTCGGCCAATCCCCAACGAAGTAGCCCCCGCGAAACAACCCAACGCCTTACGGTTCCTTCGACGCCATATAAGCGGCGACGTTGAGGATATCGGCGTCCGATAGCTTGCTCACGACGTCCTTCATCACGCCCAAGGCCGGACCCTTGCGGTAACCGGCCCGCATGTCGGCGAGCTGGCGGATCAGGTAATAGGCGCCGCGGCCGGCCAGGCGCGGCGCATCGCCATGGCCGCGATAATCTTCGCCATGGCAGGAGCCGCAGGTCCGCATCTGGCCGCGATTGCCCATCGCCACGATGCGGCCCTTGGCCAGCGAACCCACCGGCACATAATCGACAAAACCGACATGGTCGTTGCGCAGCTCGACCTCTTCGCTTTCGGCGATTTCATAGATCATGTTGGGCGCAACCGGCACCGTTTCCGCACCCTTGTCGAAGAAGCGCGCGCCGCCCGCCCCGACATGGTTGGCGGGCGCCCGCGAGGTCTCCACCACCCGCATCCATTTCTGCTGGGAACGGGGAATGCGGGCGAAATAGCGCGCCGCCTCCTTCAGATCCTTTTCACTGATGGCATAGGCCATCTCGGTCATCGCCGGGGCACGGATGTTCTGGCGGTTGCCGTCGCGGAAGGCATGCATCTGATCGATGATGTATTTTTCGCTCAGGCCCGAGATGCTGGCCGATTCCGGATGGCCGTTGCCGCTGGGCAGATGGCACAGGATGCAGGCGGTGACATGCGGTTTCTCGCCATGCGCCACGATGGGCGGCAGCGGCGGATGTTCCTTGGCAAACCAGTCGGGCGGACCGAAGCCGTCGTTAATCTGCTTCATGGTCAGCTTGATGGAAGGATCGGCGCCCTTGGCGGTGAAGGTCGCATTGGGATCGGGACGTGGCAGGCCCGGCGGCGACATCGGATAGGCCCATTCAAACCCCGCGACAGGCGCGGGCATCTTGGCCGCGATATCCTTGGCGACGGGCGTGTCCTTCTTGTCCGCGGGGCTCTGGGCATAGGCCGCGAACACAAGCGCCGGCCCAATCGCCAGCGCAGCCAAAATGACTTTCTTCATGCTGTCCCTGCCCGTTTTGTTTTATGGTCGCGCCGGCAGGCCCTGCGTGACTGCTACGCAGCCATTCCGGGTTGCCGGTCGCTCCCGATTTATGGGGCGGGAGCATAAGCGGTGGCGGGAACCGCCACAAGCTTCTGTTCTGATTAAGGAAAATTGGAGCGGGCGAGGCGAATCGAACGCCCGACCCTAACCTTGGCAAGGTTATGCTCTACCCCTGAGCTACGCCCGCACTCCAAGACGCGGGGTTATGGCCCATCGTCACGGGGGATTCAAGCAGCAATTCCTTAGGTTTCCATTGCGCCGGAGCCTGCTATTTCCCAACAATCCGGCCCAGCAAGGGGGCCAGAAGGGGAAATGGTGGCGGACAGGGGACGGAACTCGGGCGAAGGTTATGTTCTGCTCGCGCCCACCTTGGCGGTGATGGGGCTGGCCCTGGCGGCGCCCCTGCTGTTGATGGCGATCACCAGCCTGAAGAACCAGAACGGGTTGGGGTTCGCGGACGGCTGGACCCTGGCCCAATATGGCGAGGTGCTGGGCCGCGCCAGCTACCGCGCCCTGTTCCTGCGTTCGGTGCTGATCTCCGCCACCGTCACGCTGGTGACGGTGGGGCTGGCCTATCCCATGGCCTATTTCGTCGCCTTCCATACCCGGCACAAATTCATCTGGCTGGTGGCGCTGACCATTCCGTTCTGGACCTCGTATCTGCTGCGCGTCTTTGCCTGGAAAATCATCTTGGGCTTTAACGGCGTGATCAATTCGGGGCTGATGAAGCTTCATCTGATCGATCAGCCCTTGAGTTTCCTGCTCTACAATCCCTTTGCGGTGGTGGTGACTTTGGCCCATGCCTGGGCGGCCTTCGCCATCCTGCCCATCTATGTGAGCCTGGAAAAAATCGACCGCTCGCTGCTGGAAGCGGCC
>DATEIA010000236.1:0-14549 GCA_035279305.1 Rhizomicrobium sp. | reverse complement strand
GCGCGGCGACGAGATCGGGCGCTTCGCCCAGGCGCTGAAGGGCTTCCGCAAGATGTCGGAGGAGCGCCAGCGGCTGGAGCGCGAATTGCTGCAGAACCAGGTGGCGCGCAAAACCGCCGAGGCGGCCAGCAAGGTCAAGTCCGAATTCCTCGCCAATATGAGCCACGAACTGCGCACGCCGTTGAACGCGGTGATCGGCTTCTCAGAGATGATGATGCACGGCACCTTTGGGCCTTTGTCGGAGCGCTATCTGGAATATGCCGCGCTGATCAACACGTCCGGCAACCATCTGCTCAGCCTGGTGACCGATATCCTGGACCTGGCCAAGATCGAGGCCGGCCGCTTCCAGGCCGATTTCCGCGAATTCGATCTCAAGGCCTGCATCGAGGAATGCCTGCCTTTGATCGCGCCCAAGGCCCGGGAGCGGAAAATCACGGTTGCGGCCGACTTGCCCGGCGCGGCGGTCCTGGCGGTCGCCGATCCGCGCGCCTGCAAGCAGATCCTGATCAATCTTCTGTCCAATGCGGTGAAGTTCTCCGAAGAAAAAGGCATCATCACCGTCACCCTCAAGGATCTGGGCGAGATGGTGCAGTTTTCGGTCAAGGACGAGGGGGTGGGCATTCCCGCCGATGTGCTGGAACGCATCGGCCAGCCCTTCGAACAAGCCACCAACAATCCCCATGTGGCGCGCGAAGGCACCGGACTGGGCCTGTCGCTGGTCAAGGCGCTGGTAAGCGAGCATGGCGGCAAGATGGCGGTGGAAAGCCACGAAGAAGCCGGCACCCTCGTCACCATTACCCTGCCGCGCCGCCAGGAACGCCGCAAGGTTCAGCACGCGGCGTGAGCGGCAAGGCCTATGCGTGACCTGTGTTCTCTTTCCGGCATCACGGATGTCATGGAAAGGAACGCTCCGAGGCAAGCGCGTTTTGCGCCGCAAATCACGGCCGGATCACTGACATCGCGTCAAACAGACATATGACATAAAATCAGTTCAACGCTGAGTGGCTTGGCGAAATTCCGTGAACTGATAATGTCGCCAGCAGGGGCGCGCCTTACGCGCCTCGCTCACAGGGCTGGGGAGCCTCAAAGTGGCGGTGGACCTGCTTTTGACGGCCGGGATTTCCTCCATCGTGGATTCCGCCAATGGCGCGGACAATCACTATGATCCGGCCGTGACCCTCTCGCTGACGCCCGTGATACAAGCGGCGCGGACGGCACCTGCCGCGGAAACTCTTGCGCCCGTGTCCGACGACCCGGCCGACTAACATGAACGCCCTGCAGCGAGGAGGCCCGGAGAAATCCGGGCCTTTTTCGTTGGCCGTCAAACAGGTGGGGTCCGCATCGCTTCCCTCGGCCTGGATTGGCAAGTAATAACTAGCGCAGGTTGAGTCGTTTGCAGGGTGCGGGGCGCGCATTGGATCACAAGACCACGCGGCAGAAGCAGTATCTTTCCAAGGCGCGGGAAGCCGAGGAGAGCGCGGCCAAGGCCAAAAGCGATCAGGCGCGGATCGACTGGCTGCGGATCGCGCAGAAATACCGCGAGCTGGCGGTTATCGCTTAAGACCAAGCCGCTTGATAGGGCGTTTGAGCCAGGCGGCAATTCCTGTTCGCCGATCCCGACCTATTTGTGAACCTGCGGATCAAGGGCAGTCAGGGCTAACCGGTCGAAGTTCCAGCCTGCTGAGCTTGAACGCGTATATGGGGCCTCCTGGATACCGAACTTGACAGTATATCGATATTCGATATACTGATTCTTGTAAATCAATATATCGATTATTGGAAACCGATATGACAGCCAAGGAGGGGCCATGTCCGGCAATCAAAAACTGTTTTCCGTCACCAGCCTGCTGCTCAAGCTGGCCACCTGGTTCTGCTATTTCCTGATCGCGGTGTTGACCCTGGCCCTGGGCGCGGTGGTGGTGGTGTCGGGCGCGGCCCTGGTGGCGCCCGCCTTGCTGGCGCATCTGGACATTCCCGATATGCCGCACGGCGTGCCGCTGCTGCCCCTATTGGGGGTCGCCCTGTTCGGGGTTGGAGGCGGATTGATCTGCATGATTTTCGTGCTGCTGGCGGTCCGCGCCACCAGCGGCATTGTCGACACCGCCATCGCGGGCGATCCCTTTGTCGGCGACAATGCCGAGCGGCTGAAGCGCATCGGCTGGTGCCTGCTGGGCGTGATGCTGGTGCAGTTCCTCACCCTGATGGCCGCCGCCGCCATTGTGCCGGAAAACCTGCCTGAGGGCATGAATCTGGGCAGTGGCTCCGAGCCCGATGCGGTGGGGCTGCTGGCGATCCTGCTGATCTTCGTGCTGGCGCGCATCTTCCGGCATGGCAGTGAAATGCGCGAAGAGCTGGAAGGCACGGTGTGACGATGGAGATCACCGTCAAGCTCGACGATCTTTTGTATGCCCGGCGCATGACCCTGACCGATCTGGCCGACAAAGTGGGGATCACGCTCGCCAATCTTTCCATTCTCAAAACCGGCAAGGCCAAGGCGATCCGCTTTTCCACCTTGGCGGCGATCTGCGAGGCGCTGAACTGCCAGCCCGGCGATTTGCTGGAATATCATTCCGGCACGCCGGGTTCGGCGCTGCGGGCGGTGAAGACGTAAATGGGTGGTGCGGTTTTTTCCTCTCTTTTTTTGGCACCCGCTTGCAATGGACGAAGCTCCAGATTTCATCGCATTCGACCCGGCTGGCTTTCACGCCGTGCACGGCTTTGTCGTGGTGGGCCATGCAGGCATCCCCGGCCGATTCCAGATACCGCAGCATCGTCACCGGGGAGACGTCCACCAGCCGGGCGATACCCCGGATGGAATTGCCTTCTACAATTAAGTAATTGATTTAACTACGTTTTTCAAAGGACAGCCAGTTCAGTTGGAAATATAAATTGACTTCGTCTGAAAGTCAATTATATATCGTCTTATAGACGGTATGAAATTGGATAACCGACAATGATCTTTGCAACGCCAACACTTGATGCGGAAGACCGGCAGGTCTTGGAACTCATTCACGGGATCAGGGAGCAACTTCGTTACACGGTTGCTCAAGCGCCCAATAGGTGGACCGGTTCTTTGCGCCGGGCAACGTTTGCTCGCGCCCTGCAAGGCTCAAACAGCATTGAAGGAATCAATGCCGATCTGAGCGACGCGGCGGCGATCGTCGATGATGAAAAGCCAGAAACGGTAGAGGAAGAAACTTACAAGGCGTTGCTTGGGTATCGCAATGCCATGACCTATGTCCTGCAAACGCACGATGACCCATATTTTGAATTTCACGCACAAGTCATCAAAAGTTTGCACTTCATGATGCTGTCTTACGATCTCACAAAGATGCCGGGTCAATGGCGTCCTGGGTCGGTGTTTGTTGTCCGCGATCCAGACAATCAAACCGTATATGAGGGACCCGACGCTGCAATGGTTCCTAGCCTGATAAATGAGCTTGTGGCTGCTGTTACCGAAAAATCGGAACTGGACCCCATGGTGAGAGGCGCGATGGCGCATCTCAATTTCACAATGATTCATCCATTCAAGGATGGAAATGGCCGAATGTCGCGCGCTTTGCAGACGCTAGTTATGGCTCGCGACGGCGTTCTCAGTCCAGTATTTTGCAGCATCGAAGAATGGCTTGGCCGGAATACAGATGCTTATTATGCTGTCCTTGCGGAAGTTGGCCAGGGCGGATGGCATCCTGAGCGAGATGCCAGCCCGTGGGTAAAGTTCTGCTTGGTGGCTCACTATCAGCAAGTGGCGACGTTGTTGCAGCGTAGTCGCGCTATGGAGCGAGCCTTCACCGACATTATGAAAATCGTTGCCGCTCAAAAGCTGCACCAGCGCATGGAAATGTCGCTTGTTGACGCAACTTTTGGGTTCAAGATTCGGGCGGCCAAATATCAGGAAGAAAATAAGGTGTCTGATGTTATTGCCAGCCGCGACCTCAGAAAACTATGCGACTTGGGACTCTTGGAGCCCGTCGGGGAAAAGCGAGGGCGCTATTACATTGCTGCTCAACCGCTGAAAGATATTTATACGAAAGCGAGAATAAATGATGTTCGAGCTGGCGATCCTTACGAGATTATCCGCAAAAAGGCACAGCCGCAGTTGCCGGGCCTTATAAATGCGCCGCCAAAGAAATGACCAACTAGCGCGCAGCTTTCTTTGTTTTCTTGGAGAGCTTTGCAGTTGCCGGATCTTTATCCGGCAGTCCGATCGCCTGCCGCATAATAGCGACGCCGCGCGCAATAGGGTTTTCCGGCAGCTTGCGCGGCAGCTTCTTGGACTTCGGCGGCTTCTGGCGTTGGGGTCCTTTAGGCATGTTCTTTCCAGTACTTGGTGCCGGTGCGCGCTACGGGATGCAGAGGAACATCTAGGATAGGCGAGTGCGACGTGTGTCGCTTAAGCCAGTGGTCGGTGACATCCCTGCCGGTCTGGTCAATCTGCGTAATTACAAGGGACGCATGTTCGTCCTTAGACTTGCACAGGAAGGTCTGGGCATCGTGGAAAAGATCAAAGGGATCGGATGAGGTCATATCCCCATTTTCTCGGATAATCTTGGCCACGTATTTCCACATGGCCAGACCCTATCCTCGGCCTATAACCCCCTCAACCCCCGTCAGGGGAGCAAACTGTAACAGTGCCCTTCTTTTGAGGGAGAGGAATTTTTCGGAGCGAGAGTTGGGGCGGTGCCGGGCAAGCTTACCTTATGTCATGCCCATCGCAGGATTTCGGGGGTTCGTCGCACGGAGCATGATTTGGCTCGCCCGGTTGGTATCGTTTCCCGCACTTTGGGAGGCGCTCACCATGAGCATTGTCTGGCCCCGTCGCGGCTTTATCGCCGGTTCGCTGCTGGCGCTGGCCGCCAGCCAGGCCGCGTCCGCCCAAGGTCCCGGCAGTCAAGATACCGGCACGCAGGGCGGCTATATATGCGCCGATTGCGGATGCGCCTCCGACGGAAAGATTTTCGCCGCGCCGGGCAGATGCCCGTCCTGCGGCATGCCGCTGATACCGGCGGCGCAAGCCCGCGCCGTGAAACCCCGGGTGAAAGTCGCAATCCTGGTGTTCGAGGGCGTGGAGATCATCGATTTTTGCGGTCCCTATGAAGTCTTCGGACAGGCGGGCTATGAGGTGTTCACGGTTGGCGCAAAGACGGCGCCGCTGCTGACCGCGATGAATCTGCGCATCACGCCCACTTACGCCTTCGGGGCTTCGCCCCCCGCCGACATTCTGCTGATTCCGGGCGGCAATATCGGCGGGGCGAAGCGCGATGCGGCCATCTTGGACTGGATTGCTGCCCGTCACGCCGAAAGCAAGATCACCATGTCGGTGTGCAATGGCGCGCTTATCCTGGCCTCGACCGGACTGTTGGACGGCCTGACCGCGACCACCTACCACGACGCCATCGACAATCTCGCGGACGGGTTCCGGAAGGTCAAAGTGGTCGACGACAAACGCTTTGTGGACAATGGCAGGATCATCACCACCGCCGGACTGTCTTCCGGGATCGATGGCGCCCTGCATGTCGTCTCCCGCATGGAAGGCAGGGTCGATGCCCAGCTGGTGGCCCGCAACCTGGAATATGACTGGAACGAAGACAGCAGCTTCGCCCGCGCCGCCCTGGCCGACTATCCCATTTCCGGGACATTTGGCGGCCGCTTGAGGCTGCCGCTTCCCGATGGCGCGGCCGCCAAGGTGGAAAGCTCGGCGGGCGACCGCTCCAGCTGGAAAGTCATTTGGCGGGTGGAGAGCAAGTCGGCCAATAGCCAGATCGTGCAAGGCCTGGCCGAACGCATCACCGCCAGCCTGAAGTCGGAAGCCGACCCGGCATCCGGACCGTCGCCGCAACGCAGCTGGAGATTTACGGACCGCAGAAATCGCAAGTGGTTCGTGCAGATCAATGCCGCCGATAGCGCGGGCGTGAAACGGGTGACGATGACGGCTATATTGGCGGCATGATGAACGCCTTCAGCCCGACGGCCATGCCAGTGATCGCCAGGCCGGGCACTTATAGCTGGGCTTGGTGCCGCCAAAGGGCGCTGTTCTGGCTGCCCTGCGCGCTGCTCTTCGGCATCGGTTGCGGCTTATGGCATGCGGCCAGCATGGGCGCCTGGGGTGACTTCGCAACGTTAAGCCTGCATGCGACGCTTGCCTGTGCGGTCATCGTCAGCACCGGCCGGCTGGCGGCCTGTCTGGCGCGGCAACAGAACCTGTCCCGCGCCATCGAGCAGCTCTTGGTGGTGGCGGCGATTGCCGCGGGATTTCTGGCCGCTTGCGCCACGCTTGGCTATCTTGAGCATTTCCACGAACAATTGATGAAGCCGTATCGCGGCATGGACATGGCCGCGCACCAGGCCGTGCGGAGCCTGGCTGAAAAGCTGGGCGATGCGCTGGGCAACGCGCCCACCTGGATCGCGCTTTTTCTGGTCAGCGGCGGTTACGATTTGCCGGCCTATCTGTCCGAGCAGAGGCGGCTGCTGGAGGCCAGGCGCCAGCGCGAAGTGTTGACCTTGCGGACGGAAAAGACGCAAGCGGACATGCAGCTTGCCGTGCTCCAGGCGCAAATCGAGCCGCACTTCCTGTTCAACACCCTGGCTTCGGTGCGGTCGATCATCCTCACCGAGCCCGCGCGCGCGGTGGCCACCGTCGATGCGCTGAGCGATTATCTGCGGTCCACCTTGCCGCGGCTTCGCGGCGGCGGTGCCCTGGAGATGCCGACCTTGGGCGCCCAGATCGAGATCTGCAGGAACTATCTTGCGCTGATGAAGATCCGCATGGGCGGGCGGTTGAGCTTTCGGATCGATGTTCCGGGGGAGGCCGCCGCCGCGCCCTTTCCGCCGCTTCTCTTGCTTCCTTTGGTGGAGAATGCCGTCAAGCATGGCATCGAACCCAAGCCCGGGCCGGCGGTCATTCGCATTCTCGCGCTCCTGGATCATGGGGAGCTGACGGTGACGGTGCAGGACGATGGTCTGGGTTTGCGTGCCGAGACCGGGTCGGGACTTGGGTTGGCGAATGTCCAGGCCCAGCTTCGCAACTATTTCGGCGAGGGCGCCGCTCTCAACGTCACAGCCGCAAAGGGGGGCGGGGTTTGCTCGACCATTGCCATCCCGGCCGGCGCGGCATGAGAAACCCGACCGTCCTGGTGGCAGAGGACGAAGGGCCCCAGCGCAAGGAGCTGGTCGGCATGCTCACCCAGTTCTGGCCCCAGTTCAAAATCGTGGCGCAGTGCGAGACCGGCGCCGAAGCCCTGGAGGCGATGCGGCGCCTGGCGCCCCATGTCGCCTTCCTGGATATTCAAATGCCGGGCGTCAGCGGGATCGACGTGGCGCGGGCCGCGGCTGGGCGAACCAACATCGTCTTCGTCACCGCCTTCGATGAATTCGCGGTGCAGGCCTTCGAAGACGGCGCCATCGACTATCTTCTCAAGCCGATCAAGCAGGAAAGATTGCGCAAGACCATCGCGCGTATCCGCCTTCACCTGGACAGTCCGAAGGATAGTTCGGCCGTGCTGTCGGCGCTGGAGAAACGGCTTGCCGAAGCGGCGCCCCCGCGCCTGCGCTGGATCACGGCCGGCGCGGGCGCCTCGGTGCGGCTTGTTCCCATCGACGAGGTGGTCTTCTTTCAGGCCCAGGACAAATATACCCGGGTGGTCACGCGCAAGGATGAGGCGCATATCCGCCGATCGCTGAAGGATATTCTTCCCGAACTCGATCCCGATATTTTCTGGCAGATCCATCGCAGCGCCATTGTCCGCGTTACCGCGGTCCGGCAGGTGCGCCGTGACGAAGATGGCGGGCATGTGATTTCCATCGCCGGCCGGGCCGAGACGCTGCCGGTGGCGAGCGGTTACGTGCACAAATTCCGGGGCATGTAGGGCAGGGAAGGATGAAAGCATGAAACGGTATTGGACGGCCGTGATGCTGCTTGTGCTTCTGGGCTCGGCACCGGCAAGTGCCCAGGAAGCCTGGCGGGCCAAGATTACCCAATTCGCCGCCGACAATTTCAAGCATCCGGCCTGGGGCTTTTCCCATTCCCAGCGCGACTATGCCTTGGCCAAAAGCCTGGCTGCCGCCGATCATGTGACATTGGACGATGACGTGATTTTCGCCGCCGCCTATTTGCACGACATGGCGGTCTTCGATTCCTGGTCGGTGCCCAAGCAGGAGCATGGCGATACCGCCGCCGCCAAGATCGACCTGGTGCTGGCGGACACCGATTTTCCCAAAGCCAAGCTGGATGCGGTCCGCGCGGCGATCAAGGCGCATATGTACTATCGCGACGCGGCGAGCCCGGAGGCACGCTATCTGCACGATGCCGATGCGCTGGATTGGCTGGGGGCAATCGGGGTGGCGCGGCTGATCGCGCTGGTCGATCCCAAGGGTGGTAAGCCCACGGCTCCGGACATGCTCAAGGGTATCCAGAACAATATGAAAGCGGTGCCGCCGCGTGTCTTCACGCCGGCGGGCAAGGCTTTGGTCGCGCCTTTGATCGCGGAGGAGAAGGCGTTTGTCGACGCCCTGGCCCGCGAGACGGACGACTTCAAGACGTTATAAGGCGTAAACAAATTAATCTCGTCATGGCCGGCCTCCGAGCCGGCCATCCATCGAGAAGCGCCCCATGGATGGCCGGGTCAAGCCCGGCCATGACAGGAGAGTAGGCGCCATGGACTTACGTTGCAACTAATGCTGTCATAGCTTTGCGCAACAGCTCCAGGTGACGATTTGAAACGATTTCTTCCGGCTCTGATCGCCGGCGCGATGGTGTTGGGCGTTCTGACCGGATTTCTGATCAATACCCAGATGTCGCCCGAGGGCGCCAAAGAAGCCGCCGGCAACCTTTCCATCATCACCGACATCTTCCTGCGCCTGATCAAGATGATCATCGCGCCTCTGGTGTTTTCGACCCTGGTGGTGGGCATCGCCCATATGGAGGATTCCGCCGCCATCGGCCGGGTTGGGATCAAGACCCTGGGCTGGTTCATGCTGGCCTCGCTGGTGTCGCTGCTTTTGGGCCTGATCATGGTGCAGCTGTTGCAGCCGGGGGCGGTGCTGAACTTGCCTTTGCCGCCGCCGCAGGCGTCATCGGGCGTCGCCGCCGGCGCTTTCACCCTGAAGGATTTTATTACGCATCTGGTGCCCGCCTCCATTTTTGACGCCATGGCGCGCAACGAAATTCTGCAGATCGTGGTCTTTTCGGTGTTCGTCGGTTCGGCGGTGGCGGCGCTGGACGGCAAGGCGCCCCTGCTGCTGAGCGCCTGCGAACAGGCGGCGGCGGTGATGCTGAAGATCACCGGCTATGTGATGGTGCTGGCGCCGCTGGTGGTGTTCGCCGCGCTGGCCTCCACCATCGCCACTTCGGGCCTGGGCATTGTCCTGGTCTATGCCAAGTTCATCGGCGGCTTTTATTTCTCCCTGGGGCTGCTGTGGTGTGTGCTGATCGCCGCCTCGTTCCTGGCGGTGCGGCGGCGGATCGGGGCCCTGATGCAGACCATCCGCGAGCCGCTGCTGCTGGCCTTTTCCACCGCCACATCCGAGGCCGCCTATCCCTATCTGCTGGCAGGCCTGCCCAAGTTCGGGGTGCCGCGCAAAATCGTCAGCTTCGTCCTGCCGCTGGGCTATTCGTTCAATCTCGACGGTTCGATGATGTATTGCACCTTCGCCAGCCTGTTCATTGCCCAGGCTTACGGCATCAACCTCAGCATCACCCAGCAGATCGCCATGCTGGCGCTGCTGATGGTCACCTCCAAGGGTATCGCGGGAGTGCCGCGCGCTTCGCTGGTGGTGATCGCCGCCACCCTGCCGGTGTTCCACCTGCCCGAAGCGGGACTGTTGTTGATCATCGGCGTGGATCATCTGCTCGATATGGGCCGCAGCGCCACCAATGTGGTGGGCAATTCGGTGGCGGCGGTGATCGTCAGCCGGTGGGAAGGTCAGCTTGGAGTGCCCGAAAGGGTATGAGCCTGCAAGCTTGCCAGTGCATCCCGGTCAGTTGGCCGGAACCGCGGCGATATAGAGCCGGTTCTCGCCATAGGCGATGGTGAAGTGCATCTGGTGCAAGGCATCGATGCCAAGCACCAGATCGTTGCCCAATCCTTGCAGAAAGCTGTCGCTGGCGATCACGATGCGCGGGTTTTTCACCGTCACGCCGCCAAGCTCCAGCGTTTGGAAAGGATAGGCTTGGAGGCGGTATTTGCCGGTGTCGCGCAGCAGCCTCAGTTCGGAGGCATCGGGATAAACGCCCAACAAAGCGGCGGTCCGCATCCCGATCAGGGAGACGGCCGAGCCGGTGTCCAGGGTCGCCATGATGGTTTTGCCGTCGATCTTGACGGGAAAGCGCACATGGCCGTTTTGGGCGACGTCAATCGCGATGGCGGAGAATCCCGCGCCTCCGGCGCAACGATCCGGCGACAGCAGGCTGAAGCTGCCCTGGGGCAAATCGAAATCGACGTCGTAGAATCGCATGATATCCGGCGCCAAGGTGCCGTCGGCGCCGAGCAGCGGGCGCGACTCGATATAGATCGGCCGGTTGCGGACGCGTAGCTCCGCAATCGCGAACGTTTCGCCCGCGACGGCGAAATTGAGCAGACTGCCGGCGACGCCCGTCAAGGTGCGGACGGTTTGCTTGACGGGAAGTCTCAGTTGTTTGGCTTGGTCCCATTTGATTGTGGTGCTGACCCCGCCGGTGTCGACCAGGAACGACAAAGAATGGCCTTCCAGGCTTACCGGAATGGTGATGCGGCCGTCGGGAATGGTGCCGATTTTCACGCTGGCCAGCGCGCATCGCGGCGCTTGCGCGGCCGCCGGCGCGGCGCAGACCAGCGCCAGGCCAGCGCAAAACAGCGGGGCGAGAATTCGCCTCATGGCGCCGATTGTACCCCTTCGCTTATGTCGCGCTTCACGGCTTTTTGCTTTGGCCGGGTTTGGAGCGGGCAGGATACTTCTTCTTCGCCCTCTTTTTTTCTTGGGTTTGATTGTAGGCGATGGCGGCGCGGACCAGGGCTTTCAAACCCGGAGCATCGATCTTGTCGCCTTCCAGAAAATCGATGGCGCGGCGTTGGTTGCCGTCCAGCCCGGCATTGAACAGATTCTTGGGATCGGGAATGTGCGCGCCTTTGTCGAAGGTCAGCTTGACCTTGCCTTTGTGGGCGTTGGCGACGGCGATGATGCCGCTTTTCTCCCACACCGGGCTGCCCATCCATTTCCAGTCCTCGACAATGTCCGGATCGGCTTGCAGGATGGTCTTGCGCAGTTGGGCGAAGGTCTCGCCGCGCCAGCCGGCAAGGCCCGCGATCAACTGGTCGATTTTCCGGGAAGGGGTCATGCGGGTGTCTCGAAGTGCGGTGTCAGGCCGCTGTCAGAACCTTGATCTTGCGGACATCGATTGCGCGCGCGGCGTGCCAGGCACTATGCGCGGCTTGCATGCGAAGCCAGACTTCGGGGCCGTCGCCAAAAGCCTTTCCCAGCCGCACGGCGATCTCCGGCGAAACCGGCTTCTTCTCGCTCAGAAGGTCATAGAGATGCTGGCGCGAAATGCCCAGGGCGTCCGCGACCTCGACCTTGCTGAGGCCCAGGGCAGGCAGGATCGTCTCCCGCAGCAGTTCGCCGGGATGAGACGGGCAGCGGTTGGGGTTACGCTTGGCGGCATATTCGGTCATTAAAGTCTCCAATCTCTCAGTGGTATTGCTCGAAATCGATCTTCAATGCGTCTCCGTCCTCAAATTCAAACGTCAGACACCATGGACCATTGACATGGATCGAATAGCGTTGCGGCTTTCCCTTCAGGGGATGGAAATTAAAGCCAGGCACATTTAGTTCCGTCAGGCTGGCCGCCGCGTCCATGCGATCCAACCGGACCAGGATACGCTTGTGAAAGCGGGCGTCGATCTTGCTCTTGCCACCCGACCACAGGCTGGCCAGGTCCTTGTTGACGAATGTCCTGACCGCCATGGCCAATGTAAGCACATCGCTTACCCCGTGTCAACAGATGGCTTACGGATCGGGGGGCAGGCAGGGGGGTGACAGGACCACCCGTCCCCACGTTGCAGTGACTATTATTTGCAGATATTGAAGCACCCGATTACGCTCGGTCCGGGCCGGTCACGGGAGTGGGCAATGAGCGTCTGGCGTTCTGTCGTACTGACTTTCCTTTTCATTTTTCTTGCAGGCTCGGTTGCCGCAGCGCAGAACCGCAAGGAAGGCGACTTTGCACTCGTCAATTTCGCATTCCATGACGGTTCGAAGCTGGCGTCCGTGTCGATGCACTACATCACCTTGGGCGATCCCAAGTCCCCCGCGGTGCTGGTGCTGCACGGCACGTCGGGAAATGGCGCCGGGTTGCTTTCGCCGGACTTTGGCGGCCAGTTGTTCGGTCCCGGCCAGCCGCTGGATGCGGCCAAGTATTTCATCATCCTGCCCGATATGATTGGCGCGGGAAAATCCGCCAAGCCTTCCGATGGGCTCAAGATGCGGTTTCCGCGCTACACCTATGATGACATGGTCGCCGCGACTTATCGGTTGCTGACCGAGGGGCTGAAGATCAAACACCTCCGCCTGGTCATGGGACAATCGATGGGCGGGATGCTCACTTGGGTATGGGGCGAGACCTATCCGGACTTTATGGATGGGCTGGTGCCGCTGGCCGCCACGCCGGCTGCCATGTCGGGCCGCAACTGGATCACGCGGCGCATGTTCGTCGAGACCATAAAATCCGATCCCGCCTGGAATAATGGCGACTATACCAGCCAGCCCAAATCCTTGAAGCTGGCGAATGCCACCTACGGTTTCTCCACCAATGGCGGAAATCTGGGCTTGCTCAAACGCGCGCCCACAGCTGCGGCGGGGGACGCCCTGGTGGAAGCGCAATTGGCGGCCGCCTCGGCGGCGGATGCCAACGACACGATCTTTCAGCTGGAGGCGTCGCGGGACTATGACCCCGCGCCGAAACTCGCCGCCATTGCCGCGCCGCTTCTGGCCATCACCAGCGCCGACGATGAGCGAAATCCGCCGGAGACGGGCCTGATGCAACGCGCCATCGCGCAGGTGAAAAAGGGCCAGGCTTTTCTTATTCCGGCGTCCGATGAGACAAGGGGCCATGGCACAACGGGCATGGCCAGGCTGTGGAAAGACCGGCTAGCCAAGTTTCTTGAATCTCTCTAAGTGGGTGACAGGAACGCCTGTCCCCGTATTCCACCATACAGCTTGTCATGGCCGGGCTTGACCCGGCCATCCATGGAACCACCGGCACAAGATTGAGAGATGGATGACCGGCTCAAGGCCGGTCATGACAGGGGAGGTTGAATGGGGAAATCCACTTTGACCGCAATTCTCCCGCACAATTCTCCCGGGGAATGTAACTGCCGGGAACAGCACCCGCCGGTTAAGTATATTTCCGGACTTTTGCTTTGCGCCGGATGCGCGATGATCCCGGCAGGGAGACACATCGCCATGTCCAACCGCACCGCAAAATTGACGCTTGTCGAGCCGCTGACGGATACCGACCCCATGACGGGGCAGGACCATTATCCCCGCCACCTGGTGATATCGGGCGTCCTGACTTTTTGCCTCTCGGTTTGGACGATCGTCATTCTGGCCATCGCCCATTACACCTAACGCCCGCTAACCGGCCATCCGGAGCGTCAGAAAAGGGGACTGCATCTGTCCCTGAATTCTCAATCCATATTTCTGTCATGGCCGGGCCCTCTTTGAATCGAAGATGGGCTGGCCATCCATGCTTCAACCTGTTCAGACCAATCCGGCGGACAAATCCTCCCAACCGGGATTGACCTTCTCGATCAATGCGATTTTCCACTCCCGTTTCCAGCGCTTGAGGCTTGTCTCGCGCTGGATCGCCTGTGGCACGGTGGGATATTCCTCATACCAGACCAGTTTCGACACGCCGTAGCGCCGGGTGAATTCGGAAGCACGGCCTATTTTATGATGATAAACGCGTAGGGACAAATTGTTCGTCACGCCAATATAGAGCGTGCCATTTTTGCCGCTTGCAAGAATGTAGACGTAGCCCCGACGCATTGCCGCTTGCGAGATGGATGGCCGGGTCAAGCCCGGCCATGACAGAGGAGGGGTTGTAGGGTCGAGCGTCAAGCCCGGCGATGATAGTGTCAGGGAACTAGGTCTCCCCTTCCGGCCTCGCGCCGCGTCCATACGCTGGCGCTATGGACCGTTCGTCGCTCAAATCGGTCCACTGGATCGATTTGCCCGGCTTCGCCGGTCGCTCCTCACCCCCACCACCCGGGCCGGGGCTTGCTGTTGCGGTCAGCGATTAAGTTTCGCCTGATCCGACAACTCGATGTATCGACACAATGTCTCCCGTCTTGATGTCGAACACCTTGTGCGGGTTGAACTGTTCGAGCGTGATCTTGGCTCCGGTGCGCTTGACCAGCCGCTTGATCACCGCCAGTGGCGCTTCGCCCTGTTTGCCGCGCCGCTGCACCAGGACATAGGCGCCCACATCGATGGGCCGCCCGGGATGGATATGCACCACCTCGCCGGGGTGATAGCGCGGCTCCATGCTGGCGCCCACCACATAGACCGCATAGGCA
>DATEIA010000235.1:0-15066 GCA_035279305.1 Rhizomicrobium sp. | reverse complement strand
GCCGACAGGCCCTTGCCGTCCTGTCCGCCCGACCGCACCCAATCGCCATTCCACATCATCACGGCTTTGCCCAGCCGGTTGGCGCCTTGCACTGCCGAATGCACCAGAGGATCGCGCCGCAGGGCTTGCTGCACGGCCCGCGCCAGATCGCAGCCGCCGCTGCTGCCGCCGCCGCCCTCGCCCACGCTCGCCGCGCCCGCGATCTGGGACTCGCTCAACAGGTCCGAATTGTCTTGCACGCGAAAGGTGACCGCGGCCGCGACCGGCGTGGCCGGACGCAGCAAGCTCGGCTCAATTGTGCCGGCGCCGCCGCCGGGATTGGCCTGATCCGGCGGACCGGGCGGCTTGGGCTTTTCCGCCACGGTGACCATGAGCATCTCAGATGAGGGTTTGGCGGGCGCAGGCGCGGCGCGCGGCCACAAAAAAAGGCCCAGCACGATCAGGTGCACCCCGCCCGTGAAGCCCCAAGCCAGCAAGCGGTCGCGTTTTTGGCGGCCTGGGTCCGGCGATGTGTTGCCTCTGATGTCCATCACGACTCCCGTGACCGCAGCAGAGCACGATCCCGCGGCAGGAACGTGGCGGGATTGCGCCCGGTTGCCCCGGCCCGCTTGCTTTACCTTGGTTAAAGCCGCGAGGCGCCGGGATTCATGGCGAGATTTCCGCCGCAATCAAACAAGGCGGGAAACGGCATCACGGGGCATTGTCGCCATAATAGATCCGCCAGATTCTGCCCTTCTGGGAATCCGCGACATAGAGCGCGCCGTCCGGCCCCACGGTCGCGCCGACCGGGCGGTACTTGGCCTTGGCGGGACTGCGGTCGCTGGGCGCGGAGCCGGCAAAGCCGTCGGCGAACAGGCTAGCGGAAGAAACCTTGCCGCGCCGGTCGAAGGACAGGAAGGTGATGTTATAGCCGTTATAGCCCGTGGCCGTGTCCGGACCGAGGCCGCCATGAAAGGCGACAAAAGCGCCGCCACGATAGCGGCGCGGAAACTGACTGCCATAATAAAAGACCAGATCCAGCGGGGCGCTGTGTCCCGGCAGCAAGGCGACCGGTTTGGAATAGAGATCCTTCGGCGCCTGCATCTTGCTGTCGCCGCCATATTCGGGCGCGACCAGCCGGATGTTGCGTGCGGCGTCATAATAGCTGTAGGGCCAGCCCAGGTCGGTGCCCTTGACCATTTTGTACATTTCCTCGGCGACATTGGCTTCGTCACTTTCGCTCACCAGTTCGGGCCAGGTCTGGTGCGTCGCGCCGCGGCCATGCATCATGCCATAGAGTCCATCGCCGGCGCGCCAATCCAGCGCAACCAAGTCGCGCAGGCCGGTGACGATCTGCTCGCCCTCGGAAAATTTCTGCCCCGTTCGCCCGGCGTCAAAGCGCCAGATGCCGGCACGCCCGTTCAGCGCCGGACAAGGCTTGAGGCCCGTTTTCGGCGCCGCCGGGTCGACACAGATATTGCTTACGCCCGCCACCGCGACAAACAGATTGCCCTTGCCGTCCAGCGCCAGCGGGCGGTTGAGCGAGCCGGTGCCCGGCATGCCATCGACGATGATGTCCGGCGCCGCGCTGGGCACGAATTCATCGCCGGAAAATTGAAAGCGATAGACCGTGGTGGGCGTGCTGGCATAGAGCTTGTCCTGCCAGAAGCGGATGCCGGTGCCGCCATTGACGCTGCCGAAATATTCGCTGCGGTCGCTTCTGTGGCTGGCGTCCAGATGCAGGGCGATGATCCCGTTATCCTTGCCGCGGGTGGAAACATACAAAGTGTCCCGGTTGCGGAAGGCCAGGTGCCGCACGCCTTTGAGGCCATCGGCGACGATGCTGGCATGAAAGCCCGCCGGCAGGACCAGACCGTCCGGCTCATCAGCCAAAGCGGGCGCCGAAACACAAAAGCAAAAGACCGCGATAGCCGCAACTCTGGTCATTCCCGATCCCCGCAACAGTCGTTTTCGCCAGCGTAACCGGCGTTCCAAGCCGGTGCAAATCGGCCGGCGTATAAACTCGAGCGGGCTTGATGGTCGCGTCGCGCTAGGCCGCGCGGCGTTCCTCGGTCACGGCATTGCCGGGCATCAGCGTGCCGCCGTCGGTCACCACCATCCAGTGATCGGGGCGTTCCTGCTTGAGACGCTCCAGCATGTCGGACAAGCGGCAATAACTGGGCTGGCGCAAGCCGTGATGGGAGACCAGCGGCCCCACCGGGGTGAAGTGAATGCCCATCACCGCCAGCATGCGCAGCAGCTTGGGCTCCATCACCGCCGCCCAATGGGTCAATCCTTGCGCCAGGCTTTGGCGCAGCAATTCCTGGATCAAGCCCAGGCACGGCAGGTTGCTGCGGCATTCCCTTGCCAGCCTGCCCGCCGCTTCATGGCCAGTGCTACCCCGGCGGAACTGGTTGGAAATGGCAAAGCGCGAAATCTCGGCGGTAGTCGCAAGCGGCACATGATCGCGCGCCCGCAGCCCGTTTTCGCGCAACAGCCGGCGGATCGGCTGAAGCACGTCCATGCCGTTGAGCGGGATCAGCCGGGCGGTGCCGATCGCTTCGGAGGTGGGACGATGGAAGATCAGGGCATGAACCGCCGCGCTGTCGAAGCCATCGCATTCCAGGCCCTCGTCATGCTCGGCTTCATTCTCGAACTTCCGCTCCAGGCAATAGACCTGATAGCGGATGGCCTGGGCCATGCGGATCAGCGCGGGCGAATTGGCAGGCCGGGTGTGAAAGAAGCTGTTGTAGCGCGTCAGAATGTCGGTCGCGGTGCCGGACGGCGTTTGAGCGCAAGGAGGAAAAAGCGTTGTGGCGTTCATCTTTTGGGGGCTCGGATGTTGCTCGCGGCAAAGCCTGTGCGAGGCTGGTCAACAACTGGTTAGCCGAAGTTCCCTCGGATCCGTGGGTTCCTGCACAGGAACCATGCAACCCGTTGCGCGCGCGATGGATTCATTTCCCATACCGACGCATTCAGAAAACATCTAAGCATTCATCCCTAGACGATTGCGGAAAATGCCAACCGTAATGGCCACAGCGGTCGCGCCCTCGCTACCGCGCGTGTGCGGCTCAGCCCATCCGAGATCGACCGGCTGCTGGTCGCGATAAACAGGTCGGACTTCTGGCGGCTGCCGTACCAGGGCAAGCATATGGGCGCGACCGATGGCGAATGGGGGGCGGTCGAGCTTTCCGTCGCCGGCTGGAGAGGGCATGTGCACGATATTATCGGCGACGCCGACGCCGCCGATCTTAGCATCCTGGTCAACGTGCTCACTCCGATGATCAAAAGCCGCTGGAAGGACGTGCCGGCCTAAGCGCGCGCATGGTAAACGCCCGGTCATGCTGCCGTTGCGCGGGAATAGGTAGAATCCCGAATGGCGCGGCGGCCGGTCCCATGGCAAAGATCGTACACTGATTATTGTGGGCGGGCCGCGGAAAGGGCTGGGGAGATTCTCTCCGGCCCTTTTGCATTGGTGCTTTCCTGTCCTCTCCCCGCCGCTGTCGCACAATCGGCATTCGGCATAGGTACAATCCCGAATGGAACGGACCGCGTGATTGTGGAAGCCTATGCCTCGTGGAGTTCTCTGTAGGCAACTTGCGAAGGGGCCGGGGTCAAACCCGGCCTCTCTTTTTTGCCTCGCGCTCCGGCGCCGAACCGAGCATCACGCTATCGCCAATTCCGCCACAGAAACGGCGTCACCTCGACGGCGCGGGATGCCGGCCAGCATGCTGAAAAAGGCGGAATATTTGGTTTTCCAGGCACGGTGGCGCCGGGAACTCTCGGGGGGAACTCTGTAACGCCCCGCGTTCCGGCGCGGCCGCGTGCCGGCTGCGTCACCAAGAGACTCAAATCAATTCACAGATTAAACGGCGGAAGATGGAACGCTTTCAAGACTCTGGCGTTGATCCGGCACCTGGGGAGGTTGCGTCAACATGCGAAGGGTCCCGATGTGGCAGAAGAAAGTGCGGACATCTACCGCCAGCGCGCGGCGGAAATGAAGGCGCAGGCGCAGCGGGCGGAAACCGTCTATCTGCAGGCGATCTATTCCAGCATCGCCGACAATTGGGACCGGCTGGCGGCGCAGATGCAGGCCGCCGACCGCGCCGGCAAGAAGGACCACGCCACCGAGAATTGGGAAAAACTCGCCCAGGAAAAGCATCAAGAAATACATGAGGACATGCAGGAACAGGACGAGCATGGGGACGAATCGCCGCCGTCCGGCCTTATCGAAAACACGCTGGCCCCAGAGTTGGCACAAGAGTTGGTCCAAGAGCAGGCCCAAGACAGGGCCCTGACCGGACGCCTTTGAGCTATCGCACCAAGTTATCGTGCCACGCTATCGTGTTTGCCGCCGCCCGGCGGAGCGAAGCGGTTTGGGCGGCTCGGCCAGTTCGCGATAGGCTTCCGCGATCTTCAGCCATTGCGCGCGCGCGATCCGATCACGCGCGGCGGCGGCCAGTTCCACCGCTTCCAAGGCGCGGGCCAGGAATATGTCCGTACGCGGATTGGTCATCGCGCATTCTATGCACAACCGCGCGCGCCGATCACCCATTTGCCGGTTAATTGCCTAATGCGATGGAACTTGTTCATGGATAGCCGGTGACGCAGAAAAACCCCGCGGGATCGCTCCCGCGGGGTGTGTTCCTCAAACCGTCAATCGCCTAATAGCGATAGGGGTTGTTGGGGCGGTCATCGCGCCAGTTTGGCACGCCGTCATTGTCACGGTCGCGGTCGAAGCGGTTGGGGATGCCATCGCGATCGCGGTCATGCCGCATGCCGCGATAGTTGTGATAGTAGCGGGCGCGATACCAATTGCGTTCGCGCGCGCTTTCCCAGCGGTGCCAGCGGCGGTCACGGTCGTAATAGCCGTCCGTGTAACCGAAGGCGACATCGCCGACACGGAACGAAAAATGTGTGGGCTGCGCCGCGGCGGGCACAGCCGAGGCCAGACCGGCCATGCTGAGCGCACTGGCCGCCAGCAGGATTTTAAAGGACGTTTTCATATCGTTTCCTTTCCAACGCATGGACCGCAAAACCTTAGGGGTTCCCAAGGCCCAAAAGCCCATCCGGATATAGAACGTCCAGAAGGACCGGCTGTTCCCGGCGCAAGAAAAGGGCCCGTTATTGGCGGCTTTTCGGCAAGGGTGCGATTCGCGCGAGCGCGGGGCGCGAGGCCTGCGCTTACCGCGCCCCGGTTAGAAGATCGGCGGCGTAGAATGCCAACCCCGCCGCCATGGCGCCGAACACGAACCACGGCCAATACGCCATCGGATAGTGCAGCCAGGCGAGAAACATCACGTCTTGCGGCTGGGCCTGGCCGAAGGGCGAGCGGATGTAACCCAGCACGGCCGCCAGCAATCCGCCCGACAGGCTGACGAACGCCCAGGCAACCAGATGCGCGTGTTTCCAATGCAGCGGGTTCAACTGGCTCAGCGGGTTCATACGAATTGGAACACATGGCGGATATATTTGTTCCGGTGTGACGCAGCGTGGCGGCAGCGTCCGCAAAGTTCCGGTGCGATTAACCAAGGCGCAAGGCGATTGTGTACTTCGCGCCGCGTCCGGGCTCCAAACCAGTGTCCGGGAGCGGGCAATGGCCTTTTACGAAATTCGAACCCTGATCACGCGGCACCGCACGTCGCTCATTTCGTTCGCGGAATTTCCCAGCGACTTGTCGGCGATCCTGGCGGCGCGCCAACTGCTGCGGCGGGGCGAAACGCTGGAGGTTTGGCGGGGCGAGACTCTGGTCTATCGCATTGGCCCGCCCCTGCAAGAAGCGCCAGCCCCAAAGGCGCGCAGACAAGGCCGGTGAATCTCGCCGGATCCGCGGCCAGCTTCCTTTGTCATTGCTGTGCAAGCTGTGGTAATTACAGACTGGGCGCCTACTTGCCCGCCGCAAGGACTGCCGGCGTGCATCATTTGCGGCGGCAGCAAGCCGGCGCCTTGAAATCGCCGGGGGGCGCTGATGACACTCTTTATTGCCTGTATCCTGATTCACCAGTTCGGCATGGCCTGGTGGTGGTATCCGGTCGCTATGGCGATTTGGCTGATGGGTCTTGCCTTGCAATATTGGTGGACGCATGAGGACAACCGCCTCATGCGCCGCGAACGCTAGCTAGAGTACGTTGCGTTCAAGCGTAATCGCTCTGACCTCATGCTTCGACAGACTCAGCATGAGGATTAACTTATTTCCTCACCCTGGTCGCACGACGCCGCCGCTAACGACTGTCGAAGGGTGAGGGGCACGATTCCGTCTGAAATTATTTTGCTCTTGGACGGACGGCCCGGCTGCGTCCGACATCGCGAACAAAAATTGAAGGATCAACGACCCCGGCGGCCTGCCGGCAAGCCCAAACCGCGACAGACGGAAATAATCCGCTGTTGGGTGTCTTGGGGAAGCCCTCCACCCCCTCCCCGGCAAAACCCTTCCGGGTGACCCGTGCTTTTGATCGCCCTGCGCGCTTCCTGGTCATTTCCGCGCATCAGCATCGCACCGTACATAATCGGTGTCATGGGCTCGTCCCGCTCCGGGAGAAGACATAATTGCTGCACGTCATCCGGGACCAGTTCGGAAAATTTTCCATATTCGGCGGCCTTGCCGGCAAATTCCAGGTAACCCAGGGCAATCGATTGCGTCCATCCGGCGTCCGCGTCGGCGCAGGCCGCACGCAAGGCCGCCGTGCCCGCCGCGCGCTGAATGGGCCCGGGAACATAAGGAAATATGCCGGCGTAAATCTCGTCCGGCAGTATGAGCACCGCCACAACAAAAACCGGCACAAACACCGCCAACGCGATCAGCCGCAGGATTCGGATTTTACCCTCCCTTGAATTTCAGCCTTCAGCGATCCTTCAGCGATTCATGGGCTTGGGACCCACCAATGAGTCGATCTGACCGAAAGCCCCTCCGAGTTCGCCGTCCTTGCGCGCATCATACAAGCCGTGCGTGCTGTGGTACAGCCTGTTTCCCGTTGCGGCTTCAAGCGAGCCGGTCAGCGCCGCCAAAGAGTCCATGGCGGCTTGCGGCAACGGCCTGTCTTGGTAATTGCCGATGAATGCGATGCCGATCGTATTTTTGTTGTGATGCTTGGCGTGCGCACCCTGATAATAGATACTGCGGCCTTCATAGATGGTGCCATCCGGTGCGATCAGATAGTGATATCCGACGTCGCCATTTTTCTTGTAGCTGTCGGTTATCCCCAACAGCGCCCCGGCATCGCGGGCATAAGCCGTCAAGCCATCGTGATGGCGATGAATGGCCTCCACATCCTGAGCGGTGGACGGGTTGCCCGTATGGTGCAGGACGATTTCGCGAACGGCGCTTGGGTCCTGGCGCTCAAGCTTGCCGTCCTCGGGTGCATAGCGGGCCCATTTGTCCCGCGCCACCATATTGGGAAGATCCGGCATGGGATTTCCCGCCACGTCGCGCTTCAGCCGGTAGGCCGTCGCCGTAACCTCCTCCACTTGGGAATCCGTCTCATGGGATTTTGCCGCCCTTGCGGCCATCATCGGCGCCGGCGCGCGATCAATGCTTTGCAAAGCCACCGCATCCAATCCCGGCGCGGCTGTACCGGCCACATTGCCCCGTGCCGGTCCGCCGAAATCGATCTGCGCGATTGTTTCGGGATCAAGAAGAAAGCCTGGTCCACTGCCCTCCAGACTCCAGCCCGATGGTTGCCAGCCACCCAAAATACCCTCCGGCATAGCGTTGAGATCAGGACGGGCGCGTATAATTTCCTGCGGCGTACCGGCAGATTGATCTTTCCACGCTTGCGGGATGCGAGGCAGCTTTACCATCGATATTTCCTTTGCGAATGCGGAGTGCGCCGCTCAGGATACGGCCCGCCGCCCGTGATCCATGCGTTATGCACAAGAAGACTTGCGCTCCTTTTTCAGCCTAGAGCCGTTTCGGCTTGAGATGATGCGGATGCTTCCCTCATCCTCACCATGGCCGGCCTCCGAGCCGGCCATCCAGAGCCACAAACACGGTATTTGTTGCCCTGGATGGGCGGGTCGTGAAGTTTACCCTCCGACCGCGCTTCGCGCGGATCGGGGGGCCCGCCCATGGTGAGCGTAAAGGTTCATTTCAATTCAAAAAGGCTCTAGCGAACGGTTGTGCGCTTCGCGGCGGCCATGGCGATCACCAACGCATCCAACGCCTCCAGCCCGCTGAATACGGCACTGAATACGGTGACATGAGTACCATAGCTCACGAAACGGGACGTTTTTCCTGTCACCCTATTCTTGCCATCATTTCTGAGGACGGGACGCACAGAAATTCACTCCGAGCGCCTCTTTCCGTTCTCAAAGGAGCGGCTCGTTGAGAACAAACAACGAGACGAAAAAAACCAATATCGCGGCCATAAAGGGCGACAAGATAGCCAGGAAGAAAACATACCAACTCCAGATGCCCATCGCGCGCGCGAGCCCGGCGGTTGTGATTATGGGCAACACAAACATCGATATCAAAATGGTTTCATGCCAAGCAGAAGCCACGGTGGGCGGAACCGCACCAAATGCCCACAGAATTCCCGTCGCGACTGTGATCGCTAGAAGCGTAAGAATAAACAGCCGCATTTCAACACTCCTGCCTACCAATTCCGGAATCGGTCCCGGGGCACAAGATTTTCAATGCCCGGCGCGGCGTAACCTTTGCGCCCGATGTATTGCTTGATCGTCTTGATGTTTGAACCTGCCCCGACATTTGCCTACAGACCGGCCAGAAACGAATTGCTGTTGTAAGTATTGGGTTGAAATCCATACGAATACGACGACAGGAGTATTATAGCCCGCGAAACGGGAACGTTTCTCCTGTCACCCACTCTCATTCTGTCCGTCCCTATCGCGTCCCTATATCAAATGTATGCCTGCTCATTGAAAACAAACACCGCGATAAAAAATCCCAATATCGAGGAAACAACAGGTGATAAAAAGGCCGCGGCCAAAGCATAGAAAAATCGACGCGCATTGCATAAGCAAGTCCGGCAGTTACAATCACCGGCGACAGAAAAAACAATGCCGTACCGAACCCATGCAGGGCATGGAACAAGGAGAGCGCATCCAATCCCAATTGCACTCCCACCGATATCGCAATCGCCAGAATCGTGAAAATCAGGAGGCGCATTCCGTACCATTCCTCATCCGTTGCGGCTGCGAATACCGCGATATGAGCACCATAGCCCACGAAACAGGAACGTTGCTCCTATCACCGTATTCCGCAAATAATTCGCGTCAAACGTAAAACCGCTCATGCAGAACACCCACCGAGAAAAGAATGCCCAGCATCGCCGCAATAAAGGGCGACAAGATAGCCAGGAAGAAAACATACCAACTCCAGATGCCCATCGCGCGTGCGAGCCCGACGGTTGCGATCACAGGCAACACCAACATCAATACCAACGTAAATCTACCCAAGACGTGATCCAGGCTGTACGGCAAATGGGTCAATATGAGTTGAATTCCCGTCGCGGCGGCGATTACCAAAATCGTAAATCCCAACAGCCGCATTTCAATACTCCCTACCAGTTGCGGAACCGGTCCCGCGGGACCGGATTTTCAATACCTGGCGCGGCACGGTTCTTGCGCCCGATATACTGCTTAATCAACTCGATGTTCGAACCAGCTCCAACATTCGTCAACAGACCGGCCAGAAACGAATTGCTGTTATACGTCCTGGGCGCCAGGCTGTTCTGAACGCCATACGGCATTTTGAGAAGCGCGCCTCCGGCCAATGGGTTGGATACATCGGACGCAGCGTAATCAAACGTCGCCAAAGGCGGCAAGCTGTAAGGAAGCGTGTCGTCATAACTTTTTGCCGCCATCATAAGCGCCTGGGCGAAATCCTCCGAACTGACGCCCGGCGGCGGCACCAAGGTTACTTCACCGCTATCGCCCTTGTCCGCCAAGACCGACCTTTCATTGACTGACACACTGTCAGGAGCACGATTGAAAATCAGATTTCCCAGGGTCCCTTTCTCCAGCACATGGTCAAGCTGTGGGCCAGCATCGATAGAATAAACGAACTTGCCGTTTCTGTAGATCTTGATTCCGCCATGCACAGCGTTTTTCGGCTGGGCAGCACCTCCCACTTGATAAGGATTGGTAAAATAGGCTTTTGCCTCCCACTTCGCGCCGTCGGAACGGGGCCGCGAACCGTTTACAACGACACTCTCTACTCCATTCGGAGCATAGCGGGCCTCGCTCGCTTCGTCAGAAGTATCGCTATTCTCCAACTGTTGCGAAGCCTGCCCGGCTCGGTTGCCGGGATCGATAGGGCCAGGCTTGACGTCAACGGCTTGGACTTGCCGCTGACCGTCTCCCATGGCTGACCCAGCAGCCAAATTTCCCGCGCTCTGGCCGGCCATGGCCTGTACCGCATGCGGACCCTGCCTATCGCCGAAATCGATCTGTGCGATTGTTTGCGGATGAAGGAGGAAAGCAAGTCCACTGCCCGCCGGACTCCAGCCCGGCGGTTGCCAGCCGTCCAAAATACCCTCCGGCATAGCGTTGAGATCAAGGCGGGCGGGTAGAGTTTCCTGCGGCGTACCGGCAGATTGATCTTCCCACGCTTGCGGGATGCGAGGCAGCTTTACCATCGGAACGTCCTTTCTGGATGCGGAGTGCGCCGCTCAGGATACGGCCTGCCGCCCGTGATCCCTGTGTTGTGCACAAGAAGATTTGCGCTCTTTTTCAGCCTAGAGAACGGTTGGTGCGCTTCGCGGCGGCCATGGCGATCACCAGCGCATCCAACGCTTCCAGCTCGCTGAATACGGTGACATGAACACGGTGACAGGAGTACCATAGCCCACGAAACAGGAACGTTGCTCCTATCACCGTATCCCCATATTTCCAAAGATTTCTAAAGGAAAATCCAATGTCTGGTTTCAGCAAAACTGAGCGATCCGGCACCCCATTTTTGCTAGCAATATTTGGGATGTCTTTGCTGAGTAACCCTGTGCGCGCAGACGCGCTCGGAGAGAGCTTTACCTGTCATTTCGGGCGTTATGGCACAGTGACTATCGACACGCGCGAACCAGGCGCGACGATAACGATCAATGGGCAACGCCACGCCGCGCATAGTGGTAGCTATTTTTATCAGAGCCAAGACGGTAAAGTCGCGGTCTTCTTTGGTCCAAACATGAAATGGTGGGAATATAACGATGTTTCAGACCATCATTGCGTCCACCGATCCAATAAAAAACTAAGGCACGGCAATTAAGTACAAATACGGTGACAGGAGTACCATAGCCCACGAAACGCGAACGTTTCTCCTGTCACCTATTCTCGGCGAAACTCTGTCCCCGGATTTCGGATTTCCGTCAGTCCAGATATCGCTTTATGCCCTGCGATATTACCGCACCAATGAAGCCGCTGAACAGCGCGGCCCTAAGTTCATGAAGCTTAGCTTCTGGCAGCCATCCAATTGAAACCATATGGATCGCGTATATGAACACTCCGGCCCAGTAGAGAAGAAAGAAAAAGATGATAGACGCCGGGACCAAAATGCTAAGCACGTTGTGGATGTACATGCGAATTTTGTGTTTCGCACCATCCAGTTCGTCCAGCCGGTTATAGTTTTTGGATTCTTTGCCCGCGTTGGAATCTTTGCCGGCTTCAGCCTCCAAACCTTCTTTTGGAGGCTTGATATCCATCTAAGCAGCGTGAACTACGGGAGCACCCTTGAGGCTTTCGTAGTGCTTACGGATGGTATCGCGCGGGATTTCGACATGTACATAACCGTCGCG
The DNA here is from genome assembly GCA_035279305.1 of Rhizomicrobium sp. Taxonomy (GTDB): domain Bacteria; phylum Pseudomonadota; class Alphaproteobacteria; order Micropepsales; family Micropepsaceae; genus Rhizomicrobium. The sequence goes on along the minus strand of DATEIA010000235.1, from coordinate 3,343 downwards.
CCAAACCGCCGACCAGGGGCTTCCAGGGCGATGGGTCAAGTTGGACAGAGCAATGCCGCTTAGCTTGCCGTACTTATCGATCATGACCTCAAAAAGATTTCCTGCGTCAGGATCAATAACATCCCCGGTCGGAGCTGGGAGTTGCTGAGTGATAACTGATGAACCAAAGCCCTTTGTCTGATGATATAGCGTTGGGATCACTGGCCCGTACTTCCAAGCCTCGATCCGATCATCAAACAAAGGCTTGCCGGTGTACGCAAGCATCCAGCCATTGCCCATGTATACGAGCTTCATCAACTGTAGCGGGGTGAGAGACACACCCTTGGCCTTCGCTACATCCAGAAAGCGATTGGCAACGGTCAGCACGCTGGTCATGGCAGTTATATAGGGTGCTTCGCCCATTCCGCCAAAGCCCGTAAACAGTTTTGCCAAAAAGGATTTAAATCCTATCATCAGCTACATGCTGTGAGGGGGCAACCGCTTTCTGTTTCCCCTTCTTCATCCCCTCTATGAGAGCATCCAACGCCTCCCGAAACCGCGCCAAGGTCGAAAAGCGGTAACCCGGGCTGATCGCCTGCACCGTCTCGGCCACGGCATAATTCTCGCCGCACACGCGGCGGCAGATCAGCCAGTCGTTCGCCCCCATCGCCTGCTCCACCCGGCGCCAGAACGCCTTGGCGTCGCGCTGGTGATCCACGAAGGCGCCGGGCACGCCGCCGCCGCCGCTGGCGATGCGGTCATAATCCACCCCGCCGGGAAAACCCGCATTGCAGATCTGCCAGCCGGTATCGAAGGCGCGCGCCGCCGCGAAACGGTCCAGGGCGCGGCCCTCCTCCTCGCGCGCCGCGGTTGGCGACGTGCAGCGCTCCTTGCACGTCAGATGCCCCAGCCGGAACGCGCGCTCATACACCGTCAGCCGCGACCAGCCCGCCTTGGCCCCGGCCCGCGGCGACAGCACGCGGTCGCGCACATGATCCTCGCCGATCACCGCCGGGCCGTCGACGGCATCGTCGATCGCCTCTTCCTCGCCTTGGCGCTTTTTGGCTTTCACGAAATACCTCTTTCGAAATCGGGCGCGTATTTTCCCCGCCGCAGCAGCCGGTCGGCGCGGTCCTTGGCCTGGGCCACCGCGTCGGGATCGGGAACCGGCGTGCCGGTGAAACCGTCGAACCGCCGCTCGCTCAAAAACCGCTGGGCATGCACCGGACGATAGGTGGGATGGAGATGACAGAATTCGCGGAACGGTCCGCACGCCGCCAGCGCCTGCACCCGGTCCACTACCGCCAGCCGCTTCCATTGCTCATAGGCCTTCTTCTTGGACATCAAGGGATCGGTGGGATAATTGTGCCAAAAATCCTCGAACGACGCCGGATAATTTCCTTTTCCTTCTTTTTTCCCTTCCCCTTGAAAAAGATCATCGCGGTCCGCGTCAGCGGACATAGAATCTTCCTCTGTCTCTTCTCTCCTCTTCTCTTTCTCTGGGCTAGCAAACTGCTCCGCATCCGCTAGCGGTTCACTGTCCAGCATCACCAGGAAACCGGCACGTTCCAGCAGGCCCAGATCGACCGGCACCTGGGCGCCGATCTTGCGGCTTACCCAATGCGGGTCACGGGGCACGCGGTTGTTGTGGCGGCTGGCCAGCAGGAAAATGCCGATCAGGTGCCATTTGCGGCTATCGGGGAGCAGGCCAAAGGAATAATCGTCCAGCAGACGGTTATAGAGCTTGATCCAAGTAGGATCGCGGTCTTTGTAATGCTGGAATTCTTCCCAGTTGCGTACTCCGAAGTAGCCACTCACTTCGTTACCCCCTCCGGCCTTCGCAACTTTGCCGTGGTGCTCGGCTTGCGCCTGCGCTCCCCGGCGTTGCTATGGCCACCTCCCCCGCCGGTGTGCTTTCGCACGCGCGGGGAAGGCGGGGCTGTGACGCGTCATGAGATGGAATCGTCACAAGCGGTTGATTGGCAAGTTCACGCGCCAACGTCTTGTCGCGCGGCACCACCAGCGCGCGGCATTCGCGCACATAGGCCGCGAGTTTGGGCTTTTCCGCCATCAGCTGGCGCACGCGCCGCTCCCCGAACAACACGGTGGTATGGTCGCGGTTGAACCAGGCCGCGATGCGCGGATAGCTCAAGGACGTCATCTCGCGCGCCAGATACATCGCGATCTGGCGCGGCCGGGCGATGCCGCGCTGTTTCTTCGGCCCGCGCAAAAGCTGCGGCGTCAGGCCGAAGCGGGCGCAGACCGCCGCTTCGATATCGCGCAACGTCGGCGTTGCCGTTTCGTTCATGTGCTGATTCATGTTTTTCGGCGCGTTTCTTCGCGATAGTTGTCGCGCACCGCATGACGCGCCTCTTCCTTCAGCTTCACGCCCATCGCGCGCAAACAGCCCAGCGCGGAATCCGGATCGCGCACCGTCTCGATCCGCATGCCGGCATCGCGCAGCTTGGGAAAGGTCTGCGCCTGGGCCTCGGTATAGCTTTCGGTGCGCCCCTTCAGCTCCAGCCCCAGCACGCGGCCCTGATGACAGACAATAATATCGGGCGCGCCGTCCGCCCCGCGCATGGCATAGGCGTCCGCCGGCAGCAGGGCGCGCAACAGCGCGATCAGCCGCTCCTCACCGCTTTGCGCCATCGTTTCGCAAGGGCTGCGCTTCTTCACACGTTCCAGGCTGAAGATCGTCGTCATCGCTTGCTTTCCTTGTGCGGGGTCCGGCCAGAGACATGGCTTGCCGGCAGGTCCTGCTCAAACAGCAGGCATTTGACGCCCTCGAACCAGCCGCGGCGTTCCAGGTTGCGGCTCGCCAAGCTGGCGTCGCGCGCCGCCCAGGCCATCTCGACCCATTCCGCGGGGCTGGCGGATGCCGACAAAGCGTGAACAGGACAATCTGTCACTGACAATCGGTCCAATTCTGGGAACTTCCTGGCCGCGCAATTTTCTGAAAATTTGTCGACGGCGCGGTTAGCGATCATGGCGCCCATTCCCGATAGACAAGACCGCCCAGACACATAGAACCAAAGCCAGCGCGCGCAGCACCTCCGGCGCCAGCACACTCATGGCCGACTCCACGAATGGCCGGACGATTGTTCCGGCTGCGCTAAGCAATCGCAAAGGTTACCCGGCAATACAGCACCGTGACGCAATTGTGCCGGCACCGTCCGCTTGCGACAAACTTCCACCAAAATGGGAGGTGCCATGAAACCGCTGCCGACGCCGGATTGCGGGACGATCATCCTGCTGGCGTATCTGACAGGGTTGCGTGACATAAAGGGTGCGAAATGGTGCCGGGCGCGCGGCGTGGGCGGCGCCCGGCGAAGCCTCGGCGCGACCGATCTTTCCGGGATCG
>DATEIA010000234.1:0-7995 GCA_035279305.1 Rhizomicrobium sp. | reverse complement strand
CCCAGCTTGGCGAGAAAGGCCACCAGCTTGGCGACCTTGGCTTCGGCCTGCGGCGTGCAGTTGGGCGAAAGGAACTCCTTGAAGATATTGCGGGTGAAAAGATTGCCGCAGGCGATCGCCATGATCGAAGCGGGCATCAGCGCGCCGATGGCGATGGCGGCGAAGGCAAGCCCCGCGAACCAGGCGGGAAACATGTGCAGGAACAGGGCCGGCACCGCGAAATTGTTGCCGAAGCTTTTAAAGCCGGCGGCATATTCGGGCATCGCCTTCACCCCCGAGGCCACCGCCATATAGCCCAGCAACGCGATCAGCGCCAAAGCCACCGAATAAGCGGGCAGCACCATGGCGTTGCGGCGGATGACATGGCGGCTGGAGGATGACAGCAAGCCGGTTACCGAATGGGGATAGAGGAACAGCGCCAGCAGCGAGCCCAGCGCCAGGGTGATATAGGCAAATTCCGCCCCCAGGCTTGCTTTGGGCGCCGGCGGCAGCAGCAATTGCTGCGGCGGCATGGCGGCGAACACTTTGCCGTAACCGCCCAGCTCCGAGGGGATGATGACGATCGCCGCCAGCACGGTGATATAGACCAGCAAATCCTTCACCACCGCGATCAGGGCGGTGCCGCGCAGGCCCGATGTATAGGTAAAGGCCGACAGTACCGCGAAGGCGGCGATCAGCGGCGCCGACACCGTGCCCAGCAGCGGCAGATGCACGGCATAGTCCAGTCCCAGCGCCGCGATCACCACCTGCATGCCCACCAATTGCAGCGCGATATAGGGCATCACCGCCACTAGGCCGGTCACGGCGATGGCCAGCGCCAAGCCGCGATGGCCGAAGCGCCCGCGCACGAAATCGGCGGCGGTGACATAGCCATGGCGGTGCGACACCGACCAAAGCCTCGGAAAGGCCAGGAACAATAAGGGATACATCAACGCGGCATAAGGCACGGCGAAAAAGCCGGGCGCGCCGGCGCCGAACATCAAAGCAGGCACCGCGATGAAGGTGTAGGCGGTGTAGAGATCGCCGCCCAGCAGGAACCAGGTGATAATCGTGCCGAAGCTGCGCCCGCCCAAGCCCCATTCATGCAGCTGGGACAGATCGCCGGCGCGCCAGCGCGACCCGAACAGACCCAGCAGCGCGACGAAAACGAACAGCGCCAGGAAGACGATGACGGTGCTGTTCATTTGCGGCGGCTTTCTTGGTGGAGGTAGACCGGCAGGATGCACAGCGCGGTCAGGAAAATGCCCGCGATCTGCCACCAGTAGAAAAAGGGAATACCGAACAGGCTGGGCTCCAGGCGGTTGTAGAACGGCACCCAGATCCAGGCGGCATAGGGAATCAGCAGAAACAAATAGACTGGCTGGAATTTTTTCAAAACTGCGTCCTCCTTGTCCGGCCGCCCGCCGATGCTTCCACAGCGTTACGCCGCCCGAGCGGTTCGGGCGGCGTAACGCCATGTGTTCCACTTCTTAACGCGTCTTAGTAGGCGGGGCCCAGGTCCTTGCCGTTCTCGTCCACACTCTGGCTGGTGTGGGGGCCGGTGCCCGACAGGATCAGTACGGCGGGCTCCTTTTCGCCCTTGCGCGCGCCGTCCCAGTGAATGCCCCTCAGCTTGTCGACCGCCACCGAGCCGGCAGGGACCGGATAGGTGGTGCGCTCGTCATAGACGGTGGTGGAGGAGGTCCACCAGGTGCCGGAAACGATATAGGCCCAGCGTTCATTATTGTGATAATGCGGCTTGGAGAAATTGCCCGGCCACCATTTGTACATCACGGTATAGGGACCCGGCTTTTTCGGATCGCCATACAGGTAGCACATCTGCATTTTGCCTTCGGTGCCGGTGCATTTGAGGTCCTTGGCCAATGTCATGCCCACGCGGGCGGGATCGGGCACGGGGCCGATCGGATCATTGACGGTGACGCCGACTTTGGGATCGGTCTGGGCGATGGCCGCGAAACCGGCGGCGCCCAGGCCTGCGGCAATGACTCCTGTGAGGACATATTTGATAGCGGTGTGCATGCGTGTCTCCCCTGGCGTTTGGTTGGTCAGGATGATGACGCAAGTGCGTGACAGCCGCAACGCGATGTTGCCGCACGGTCCGTTGGCTTGGCAGTTGGCTGGTCCCCAACTTCACCCTTCGCTAGTGCAGCACGGGGGAGCGACCGGCAACCCGAAGCAGACGCAAAGGGGCTTTTATCCCGAACGCTCAGGCGGTGCGCTTGCCCACAAATACCAGGCCGACACCGGCCAGCACCGCGGCCACACCCGCGGCGGTGGGTATCCAGACGGTATGGTCTTCCTGGGAATTGACCTCCAGCGGCCCCAGCTTCACCACCGGTCTGGTCTCGGTCCAGCTGACGCGGCTGAAGAACAAGCCGGCAATGCCCAGCACAATCAGCGCCATGCCCAAGGCCGCAATCGGTTTCATGAAACCCTCCAGGGTTGCAAAGGACAACGGCGCAAGGAAATAAAAGGTTCCTTGCGCCGCGCTATGGCCGATGAAGGCAATGCGTCACGCTTGGCGCGCGGTGGGCAAGGTGAAATGGAATGCGGTGCCCGAGGGCAGGGCATCCGCCCATATCCGCCCGCCATGGGCGGTCACGATGGTATGGCAGATCGACAAGCCAACCCCCATGCCGCCATGCTTGCTGCTGACAAACGGCTTGAAGAGATTTTTGGCGATCTGATCGGACAGGCCCGAACCATTGTCCTCGATGGTGATTTTGACTTTGCTGCCCGGCGCCGCCGCGGCTTTGAGCACCAGCCGCCGCTGCGGCTTGTCCTTCATCGCGTCCAAGGCGTTGCGCATCAGATTGACCAGCACCTGCTGAACCTGCACCCGGTCGACCAGGACGGCAGGCAGGCCAAGCTCGACATGGGTTTCCAGCTTGATGGCCGCATCCAGGGTACCCAAAAGATCCACCGCGTCGGCGATCAGGATTTTCGGCATCTCGCTGACGCGCTCGCCGCCGCGCATGGCCAGGAAATTGCGCAGCCGCTGTACGATCTCGCCGGCGCGGCGGATCTGAAGCTCGATCTTCGGCAGGATCTCCTTGGCGCGTTCGGGCGGCAGATGCGCCCCCCCGGCGGAAAGGTTCCGCAGCACGGCCAGGTAATTGCTCGCCGCCGTCAGCGGCTGCTTGACCTCATGGGCGATCGCCACCGAGGTCTGGCCCATCAGCGCCAGGCGCTGGGTGTGCATATATTCCAGATGCAATTCGCGCAGCCTGCTCCTGCCCCGCTCCCTCTGCATCAGCAAAAGGCCGCCCGCCCCCGACAGGATCGCCAGGACGATGCAGATATCGGCGATCAGCTGCATCGATTTTCGGTTTCTGTCCGCATCGTTTCGCCGTATCGCCAGCGTATCGCGTTCGGCATTGGCGATGGCATCGAACAGCGCCCGCGCGCGCAAGCCATATTGCTTGTCGCGTTGCGGCACCGAGGGATCGGAGAGCCTGCGGGCGAGGCCCTGCCTGTCGGGCATGGACCGTCCGCCCGCCGGATCGTAAGCGGCGAAATATTTGCCGATCTCGGCCTTTAGCTGCGCCATCCTTTTGCTCTGAGCAACATTGCCGGAAACCAGCTTGGCCAGTTCGCCCAATTGCGCGGTCAGCGCCGCCCGGCTCCCCAGATAGGCCTCGGCCTGCAGGCCGGTGCCCGTCAGGGCATAGCCGCGCATGGCAACATCGGCCCGCAACAGCGCCAGATTGGCGCTGGCGGCCTGGTCGATCACCGCGCTGTTGCGCTGAACCTGGTCGAGAGCCTCCCGTGTCCGTCCGGCATTGATGTGATTGGCGCCATAGGAGCCGAGCAGGAACAGCAGGGCGGCAATCAATGCCAGCATGGCGACTATCCAGCGCGGCGTGGTATCGGCCGCCGCTTCCAGGCTGGCCACGGCCTTGCGCGCGTCCTCCCACAGGGGTTCCCGCTCGTCTTGCGCTTCGTCGGGAAGCGCGGTTGGTGCCGGGTCCGCGCTATCCGGCGTCATGAACGTTTGGCCGTCAGGGCCTTGCTGATGCTTTCCAGCACCGACAGGATGAGCGCGCGGTCCTTGCGCATCACGATGACGGTGGCGACCGACACGATCGCCATCGGAAGATAGATCAGCAGGATCGCCCACCAGGGCGCGGTCTGCATGATCGCCAGCATCGACAGATGCGACAGGCCGCAAAAGGCGATGAAGGCGATGAACAGAGTCCCCAGCAGCGTGGAGGCGGCAAAGGGCAGCACGCGCCGCCAATAGCGAAGCTCATTGGGGATGAAGAAATAGGCCAGCGCCGTGGCCAGGTTTGAAACGCACCAAAGACCGGCGCGCAGATAGTCCAGCGGCGTGTCGATGCGGTACCAGCTATGCGCGTTGAGAAGCCCCTGCACCACATCGTGCGACGGCATATCCATCAAACTCTCCCCCGTTTCCGCGAAACAAGGACGATGCGATGCCGTCCCCAGCCGGAACTCATGGCGAACACAGTCTATCCCGATTGCCGCGATTTGTCTTGGCGATTTGTCTTGGCGCGGGCGGCGGTTTTTCGCAGGCGCAGGCCGCCGCTACGCGCCGGTCTGCGTTTGCGCCCCGCCGGCCAATTGCGCCTTGGGATGGTGCAGGAATACCGCCCGCAATTCATTGAGATCAAAGGGCTTGGGCAGCACATGATCGACATGCGTCTTGCGCTTGCCCTGTTCTCCCATTTTTATTCCCCAGCCGGTCAAGAGAACAACCATTGTTGCGGGAAAAAGTTCCTTGGCGGTGCGGGCGACCTCATTGCCGTCGACATAGGGCATCCCAAGATCGGTCACCAGCACATCGAAAGGCCGATTGTCTTTTTTTGCTTCCCGCAAGGCATCGATGCCGGCGCGGCCGCCATCCGCCGGCACCACGCTATGCCCATCAAGCTCCAGCACATACCGCGTCGATTCCAGAACCGAGGGGTCGTCATCGACAAGCAGGATACGCAAGACCGGAACCGTGGGCGCCTTGGCTCTCTGCTCCTGTTCCTGGCGTTCCTGGGTCACCGCAAAGCTCAGGATCATGCAGGTTCCTTTTCCCGGCGCGCTTTGGATATCCAGCTTCGCCTTGTGGCGCTGGGCCGTGCCATAGACCATGGCCAGGCCCAAGCCGGTGCCGCGTTCGCCCTTGGTGGTGAAGAACGGCTCCAGGCAGCGGCGGCGCGTGTCCTCGGTCATGCCCACACCGCTGTCTTCGACCTCAAGCCGCACCCGGTTGGTGCCGGGCCGGGACGGATCGGAGGCCGCGACGGTGCGGATGGTGATGGTGCCGCCCTTGGGCATCGCGTCCACGGCATTGAAGATGAGGTTGGTGGCGGCTTCGCGCAGTTCCGCCGCGTTGCCCAACACCAGGGGAAGATCGTTCTCCAGCTGCGTCACGATGCGGATCACGACGCCGCGCTGCTGGGGCATGTCGTTCCAGCGCGCCCGTGTCATTTCCACGACCTGCGGAATCAATGTGTTGAGATTGAGGGCTCGCAGCTCGCTGTCGGCGTCGCTGCGGCGATAGAAATCGCGCATCCGGCCGACCGTGGCGGAAACGTCTTTCACCACGCGGTCGACCGTTTCCAGATAGCGGTGCACTTGGGCGGAAAGGTCCGGCTCCCGCTCGAGCAGCGACTGGGTGTAGACGGCGACCGGCGAAATGGCGTTGTTGATGTCGTGGGCGATGCCGCTCGCCATCTGTCCCAGGGCCCGCAGCCGCTCCTGCTGCATGATGGTCTGTTGGGTCTGCTTGAGATCGTTGTAGGCGGTCTCCAGGCTGTTTCGCAGTTGCGCCTGGTGGCCGGCCAGGGCGACATGCTCGCCAAGCTGTCTCAGGAATTCGCAATCGGCGCTGTTGAAGGCGCGTTCATTCCGGCGCGCCGCCACCAGAATCCCAAAAATATCCTTCTCGATCATCAAGGGGCTGATCACCAAAGATCGCAGCCCCTGGTCCGCAAGCCGGCGCGCGAAGGGATAATCGACCGCCGCGATGTCCGGCTCATAAACCAGGACGCCCTGCATGCAGCGCGACAGGCCGTTGCCGTCCACCGCTATGGTGGCGCGCTCGGCGATGCCAAGCTCGCGCCCCAAACCCGTGCTGTTGGCGCCGACATGGTCGATCGTGATTTCCTTCTTGGTCGAATCATAGGATCCGATGCAGACAAAATCCGCCGGCAGCCGGTCTTCCAGGGTGCGGACGACCACTTGGAAAATGCTGCGCAAGTCCTGGCGCTGGCCGACGGCATGGGTAATCCGCTCCAGCAGCGCCAGGCGCGCCAATTGCGATTGCAGCCGGGATTCGGCGCCCTTGCGCTCGGTGATATCGCGCAAGAAAGCGCTGAATCCCACCGCCTCGCCGGTGCCCGTCGGCGTGATCGAAAGTTCGACGGGGAATTCGCTGCCGTCGCGGTGAAGCGCGGTCAACTCGATGCGCCGGTCGAGAACCCGGGCCTCTCCGGTGGCGAGATAACGGGCCAGCCCGTTCTTGTGGGCCGCGCGGAAACGCTGCGGCATGATGGTTTCTTCGATCGGCCGGCCAAGGGCCTCTTGATGCGTCCATCCGAAGATTTTCTCGGCTTGCGGATTCCAGCCGGTGATCGCGCCGCTCCGATCGATACTGACCACGGCGTCCAACGCCGTCTCGACGATCAGGCGCGTGCGCTCTTCGCTCGCGGCCAGCGCCCGCTCGTTCCGCTTGCTTTCGGTGATGTCCGTGGAGATTCCGAATGTGGCGTAGGGATGCCCCTCGGCGTCCCGCAGCGGCGCCTTTATCGAAACATAGGCGTGAACCCCATCCGTCTGGGTGGCCCATTCCTCCGCGGTCAGCGGATGGCCGGTGCGGACCACCTGTTCGTCCGTGGCGCGAAAGGCGTCGGCCTCCTGTTTGGGGAAGATGTCGTAATCGGTCTTGCCGATCACCGCCTTCCGATCGATATGGAAAACATCCAGATAGCGGCGGTTGACCATGAGATAGCGGCCCGCAAGGTCTTTGACATGGATCATCGCCATGCTGTTATCGACCACCGCCTCCAGCAAGGCTTGGCTTCGCTGCCGCCCCTCTTCGCCGCGGGCGACCCAATCGGCAATGACAATGGTGATGGTGCCCAGGCCGACCGAGGTGATCACCGCCAGGATGGCGAAGCCGAACGGCGCCTCGAACGGATAAGAGCGGTGCGCCAAAAGAATGATCGCGTTGGTAATGAACGGAAAGGCCAGAACGACCGGAAAGAGGCGGCGCGCCGTGATGCCGCCGCTGTTGCGCGCCAGGATCAGGGCGGTCCAGCCGGCTCCGGGTCTTGCCAGCAGCGCCGATAAGAAGAACAGGATGAATGCGATCATCGTGGGCAACGCCATCGCCGAAATAGTCGGTCCCCGGGAGATCGCCGCGATGCCATAGGCATAGCCCACGAAATTAAAGGCGGTGACGATGAGGCCCAGCGTGATCAGGCCGGTGAAAATCCGTCCGAATCGCTCGATGCGCGGCAGCAGCAAGGCCATGGCGGCCATCAGGAAATTGAAGGCACTGGCCGGGTGGGGGCGCCCCAGCAGGGGACCAAAAGGATGGTGGAGCGCCGGTATGCGGGCGCCAAGGCCGCCCGGGGTGGCAAAGTCGATCAGCGCATAGACGTTGATTGCCAACACCAAGCTTGCGCCGGCGATCCGTGCCAGGAAAAGAAATCGGTGCCTGGCCGGCAGGGTCAGTTCCAGGACTCCGGCGGCGCACAATATAAAGCAAAAGGTCACAATGCGCGCCATGCGCGGCCAGCCGGGCACGAAACTGGTCAGGACGGGAATTCCCAGTTGCCAGCCGGCCAGCGCGATGCCGCAAATCAAGAGGACCGCGAATATGCCGATGCGCGCATATCTATGCAGGATCCGGATTTGCCTCACCATATGACCGCCAATCCTCGGGAAGCTAGGTCAGGCAGCGTGCAGCAGTTGTTCTGGAACTGCAAACGAGTGTCGTGGTTTCGAAGTTCGCCACATCATCGATATCAGGCTCTT